>NZ_JBNAFK010000022.1:0-57650 GCF_049716185.1 Kocuria sp. CH-021
AGACCGCTGCGTCCGCTACGCTCCCGGAAGCGGCATAACCGAAACGACACCGTGTCCAAGACCCGGGGTCAAGACCCATCCCACGGCAGGTCCTTGCTGGTCGGTCGCGTCCCTGTCGGCGAAGGGGCGGCTCCACCAGATGAAGGACTTCCTGGTGGGGCCGACCCCAGCGAGGAACAGCCCATCGGGTCAGGAGTGGCTGGGGCGGCGGGCCGGGATGTGATGAGTCTGCCACCCCACCGGTCCTGGACGGGGAATTAGTAGGTGCTGGGACGGCGGTCGGCCCGACCGGTGGGTCCATCAGGAACCCCCGGTCGGGCCGATGATTACGGGTCAGCGCAGACTCAGGGCTGTGGTGGTGATGTCAAAGATGCCAAACTGGTCGATCAGTGCCGGGAGGTCCTCGGCCTCGGGTCTGAAGCCCAGCAGCGGCACGATAGAGCCGGTATGGTCCTGGGACTTCTCGGTCGGGGAGGTGGCGTAGTTGAGATTCATGCGCCCACCGTCGGTGGTGGCTAAGTCGCCGTCGCACGGGTGGACCGTCTCAGGCTGCCTTTACCAGGTCAGGTCGTGGCAACTGGCGCAGTCGGCGGGTTTCCGCCGGCAAGGTGGCGTGCACAATTGCGTACCGCTCGCTCAACACGTCCTGAGCACCGCCGAGCACTTTCTGATGGTCCGCACCGGGCACCGCGACGAGGTGGGCGGTGGCCACGTTCATCCCCGAGGTCAGCGTCCACAGGTGCAGGTCGTGTACCTGGGCCACCCCGCATCTGTTATCCCGCGGCGCGTCTGCCGGCATCCAGGTCCAGCGCCACCTTGCAGGGGCGCAACCGATGCCGAGAGGGTTATGCCGCCTGCCCATCGGTGACCGGTCAAGGACCCCGGTAGCCTCCAGGGCCTGAGCCCATCGAGCCTCTGCACCGTGCGTCACGGGGCTGGAATCACGTGCCGATCCTCGTCACATGATCCCAGCCCCGCAGTCGAAAAGCCCATGCAGGTGCCCTGCCGGCCAATGGCGGCGTGCTCATGTTCTGTCTCGGGTACCCAAAATGTTCGCTGGCCTGCTGATCGGATCCGACGGCAGGGCACCCGTCGGAGGAATGGGCGCACCCGGACCACGACGGGCCCGGAAGGCCGGACCGGTTCGTCGTCGTGACTACCGAACCGGTGGCCCAGCAGGGGCCGACCGGCGAAGGCACGGTTTACTTCCGTGGGGTCCGTAGGGGTGTTTTTGGTGTCCGCTACCGATATCGCCGGCTCGATGGGAACCAGCCGCTGTTGCAGCCGCGTCCGGGCTCAGGATTCGCGACGACCGGGGGCGAGGACGAGCCCGCGCCCCGCGCCGGCGGTCCGGGCCAGGGCCCGCTCCAGCGGGCCTTGCCCGTAGGCGCGCTGCCAGGCCACGGCGAACACCGCCGCCCCGATGGCGTGAATGAGGAACCACAGCAGGGGCACCTCGTAGTGCACCATCGCGGCCAAGGCCAGCAGGTGGGCCGTGTAGAGGGTCAGGGTCATGGAGCCCGCAGCACTGAGCGGCAGCAGCCAGGCGCCGGCCTTCCGCCCGATGAGCAGGAACGCCCCCAGCACGGCCGTGCCGGAGCCGAGACCGTAGAGGATGGCGATCGGGGTGTTGGTGTGCGGGCCGGGGATCAACAGCCACCACCACGTGGTGTCGGGCAGGACGGGGTCGGGGCCCCAAATGATGATCTCGTCGATCTGTTCGTGGCTCAGCGACGGGGTGGAGCTCATTAGTTGGTCGTAGCCGCCGGCCTGGAGGATCAGCACCCAGTAGACCAGCCACGCGGCCAGGGCCAGGATCAGACCGGCCGTGAACAGCCGGCCCTGGACGTGCAGGGACCGCAGGTTGAGCCGGCCGATGGCTATGCCGGCGAGCAGGTAGGTCAGGTAGGGGACGGCGGGGTAGGTGCCGGTGAACAGCACCTGGGACAGCACGGTGCCGGGGTCGGTGAGCACCCCGGTGATCGTGGGATTGTAGGTCTCCATCGCCGGCAGCACCCCGCGCAGGGACAGCATCAGCACGGGGGTGAGCACGGCGCTCACCCCGGCGAGGACGAACAGGGTGCGGGCGGGCAGGTGCAGGAAGGGGATGGCCAGCAGGAAGAACATCCCGTAGTAGAGCAAGATGTTGTAGGCGGGCGGGTCGCCGGGCATGAGCTGGTTGACGAGCAGACCCAGCACGGTGATCAGCACGGCCCGGATGAACAGCCCCACCCGATCGGCGGTCATCGTCCGGCCCCGATGGGATGTGCGCCCGCCGGTGGAGAACGCCAGGCCGACCCCGGCCAGCAGGGCGAACAGGGCCGCGGCGCGCCCGGCGAACAGCTGCCACTGCAGGGTGACCTCGTAGGTCTCAGGGTTCCAGGCGGGCAGAATGTGGATGGAGAACATCCCCAGCAGGGCCAGACCCCGAGCGGCGTCGACCCCCACCAGCCGTGGCTTCTTCACCAGCGGGAGGACTGAGCCCCCCTGTTGGTCCCCGCGTCCCCGAATTCGGGTGGTGGATGTTGACCATGCTGGTGCGTTCCTTCTCTCGGATGTACCGGCGGGTCCCGCCCACCGGCCCGGACCTGCGGGCCCCTCTCAACCTCCATCCCACCAAGGCGGATTAGCCCAGGGTTATCCTTTTCCTGTGTCCTGGCTGTGGAAGCAGTTCTCGCCTCCAGGACCGCTGCGCCGAGTTGCGGACGGTTTTCTCCGGCCCCGCGAATATCAGCACCACGGATGTACAACCGGGCGAGAACCGGCGGAGAAGGCCGGCGTCCGGGTCGTCCACACCCTGAGCTGAGTCCCTGGCCAGACAGGGCCCTGCAGACCACCGGCAGACCACGCACTAGATGACGGCAGGGGCGGGCGGGTCGCGTCGGCGTCCCTGCCCGTTCCAGCCGGCGTCAGCCGGTTCCCGTGGGGGCTAGCGGTTCTCGGTGCGCTGCTGCAGCTGATCCAGGTAGGCGTTGTAGGCATCCAATTCCGGGGTGCCCCTGACGGCGGTCTCGGTCTCGTCGCGGGCGGCTTTGCGCGCATCGTCGCGGTGCCATTGGGCCATGATGAACAGCAGGATCAGCAGGGACGGCAATTCTCCGTAGGTCCAGGCCAACGAGCCGGCCAGGACCTGATCGGCCATCGGGTCGATGCCCCAGTTGGCGGGGGGCGTGGCGAAGAACTCCACGACGGGTAGCGGGGCCATCATGACGATGACGCCGAAGAAGGCGTGCAGCGGCATCTCGGGGACAATGTCGGCCAAGCGACTGCCGTAGGTCTGCTTGATCGGTAATGGATCGGCCGACAGCAACGGAACGGTGAACAGGATCCCGGAGGCCAAGAACAGCAGTTCCAGCCCGATGTGGCCGTACCAGGTGGGCAGCAGCCGGTCGTCCAGATCGCTGAGATACACCCCGTAGAAGCTGACCAAGAACAGCGGGACCAAGAAGGCGGGGTGGATGGCGAGCCTGCCCCAGCGGGAGCGCAAACCCCACAGGGCCAGACGCAGCACCACGGCGCCGGGTCCGCGGTGGGGTGTGGCCCGCAGCAGCAGAGTGCCCGGGCTGCCCAGGACCAGCAGCGCTGGGACGAACATCATCAAAGTCAGCTGCTGGAACATGAACACGGAGAACATGCGCAGCCCGTAGCCTTCGATTCCCGCGCCCATGGTGACCGCGGTGGCCGCGCACCCGGTGAGGAAGCACAGGGTCCGCCACACCGACCACCGCCGCCGTGCTGTCCACAGCCGGGTTGCTCCGGCCAGATACAGCACAGCCAGCACCAGCGCGATGGCCGGGATGAGCGGGATCGGTTGCATCGTGGGCGCCAGGAAGTTCTCCAGACTCGGGGGCTCGGTCGGGACCCAGACCGGCCCTTCCACGCTGGGGTCAACCATGGTCACGGAGAGCATCGACTGCCAGGGTCGCATTTTCGCACGCCACAGAACGGGCCCGGGGTCCTGATCGGGCCCTGAGCTCAGGACCGGGGCCGGTGGGGCGGGCGTGCCCCACCGGCCCCTTCCCGGACTTCCATGGGATCTCGGAGGTGGCGGCCGAAGAACCCCGGTGGATTCCGGTCCCGGCGCACAGCTGGGCCGAACCTGGAGACCGGTTCACGTCTGAGCCCGTCAGCCTTTTCACGGGCCCGGCCACGTGTGCTGATCCTGGCGTGCGGATGGACATCATGATGGGGTGCGTCGCTCGGCCAGCAGGTCCTCCATGTAGTCGATCTCGGAGGTCTGGCTGGTGGCGATCGACTGCGCCAGGGACGTCACCACGGGATGGTCGGTGCGCTCCAGGATGGCCTGGGCCATGGTCGCACCTGCCTGGTGGTGGGGGATCATCAACTCGAGGTAGAGCCGTTCGGCCTTCCGGCCTTGGGCGTCCTGGAGCTCGGCCAGCTGCTCGGCGGTGGCCATACCCGGCATTCGCGCGTCCAGGCCCGGGGCCGTGGAGTCCATACCGGGCATGGACGTGTGGTCCTGCGCGCCGTCGTCCATCCAGGCCATGGTCGGCTGGGACGAGGCCTGGGGCAACCCCCACACGGAGAGCCACCCGTACATCTGCCCGACCTGTTGCTGCTGGGTGCGGGAGATGTCGTAGGCCAACCGGCGGATCTCCGGGTCTTCCGTGCGGTCACGGACCAGGGAACTCATTTCCACCGCCTGCAGGTGATGGGTCTGCATGTCGCGGGCGAACCCGGCTTCCGGGCTGCCCTCCGCCGGGGTGGAGGACCTCGGAGCACTCAGCTGCCCCACCGCCCAGCCGGCCGCCACCAACAGCACGGCCGCCAGCACCAGCAGGACCCACCGTCCCCGGTGCCCTGCCAAGCTCCTGGAGGCGGCGCCGGTGGTGCTGGTGCTCATGCGACCCGGCTGGGGGCATCGATGCCGCCGGTGCAGGATGCCCCGGGCTCCGGGGCGTCGGGGGACTGCCAGTACTTGGTCACGAACTGCTCCAGGCGCTCATCCTCCGGGGAGTCCAGGGCGACCTGAGCCCCCCACGCCGAGACCATGATGGGGGCGCCCAGATCCTCGTAGGGGGAGAGCACCACGTAGGTGTCCGGGACAGCCTGGCGCAGGGCCTCAGCCCGGTCCTCGGACAGGGCCGAGGGGTCGTAGGCGGCCCACACTGCCCCGTGCTCCAAGGCGTGCACGGCGTTCTCCTCGGGCACCGGCTCGGTGTAGACCCCGCAGTTGAGCCAGTCACTGGCGTGGTCCCCGCCCACCGGAGGGGACTGCTCGTAGTCCACCGCGGTCTCCACATGGGAGTTGCCGAGGCCCTCGAAGGTCTGCAGCCCGGCGATCTCGATGTCCTCCCGCGCCTGGGGCGGGGGATCGTTGATCACCGCCACCGTCACCAGGGCCGCCACCGCCGCGACAGCCGTCACCGCACCCGCGCCCGCCAGGACCCGCCGCCTGCGGGTGGCCCGGGCATCGGCCGCCCAGTGCTTCTCCAGCAGCGCAGCGCGTTCCTGCCGCGCCCGCTCCGGGTCCGTACCACCAGCCATGCGTCCTCCTTGAAAGGCCCAAAAAGGGTCTTGCTCCTCATGAACGGGCAGGACAGTAGCCCACTGCGCTGAGCCTTTCCTGCAAGGCCTTCTTGGGAAGATCGTCCACCACCCACTCCTGGACATGTGGGCGAGTGTGCATCCTCGAGCGCAGGAGAGGCGCGTCCTCGGTGGCTAACGACGACGACGCAGGAGATCCCGGCCTGGGGCGGGAAGTAAGGACCGGGTGCGCACTCCTCGCTGGTCGTTCAAAGAGGACGCACCCGGAGTATGTGATGCCTGAACCGGCTCAGCGTAGGCAAACCTGGACCGGCCCGGAGCCGACGTTGACGCTGTCGAGGACCGCCTGGTGGCCGTTCCAGCCGCCGTGCACGGCCTCGCCACCGCCGGGATGGACCCCGGTGTGGGCGCCCCCGGGGAGCAGTCGACGAGGACACCGGTCTAGGTCTGGACGGTGGAGACGCGGGCGCCGGACTCAAGTGATCGGCCGGTTAGCCGCGGAAACTGGTTCCGGCCGCGCCCAGCGCATCACTCACCGCCCCAGTGCAGGCCTGATCCCGGACGGTGTCACCGAAACGACCGATGTCCGACGGGGGTGCTTTCGGAAAGAAGCACTCCCGCAGCAGGTGAAGGGCGCAGCAGGTGAAGGGCGCAGCAGGTGAAGGGCGCAGCAGGTGAAGGGCACAGCAGGTGCGCGTGAGGTAGAGGCGGCCCGGCCCCGGGTGAGAGCGGTCCGGGGATCTGCTGCGGTGACCCCGTGGGGCACCGCAGCAGCGAGTCCGGCTCAGCGGTAGGTGTAGTACCCGTCGACGGGCATGGCGTTGACGGAGTGGACGAAGGTGCCCTGGGTGGGGTTCAGCGCCGAGACCATCTTGCCGCCACCGATGTAGATGCCGATGTGGTTGCCACCGTTCTGGGACACCAGGTCACCGGGCTGCGGGTTGGCGGTGGGGGTGGCGGCGGCGATCTGCTGGGAGCTGGTGCGGGGGATGTCGATGCCGTTCTGGGCGTAGACCCACCCGGTGAATCCGGAGCAGTCCCAGGCCCCGAAGGAGGTCCCGCCCCAGACGTAGCCGGTGCCCACACCCTGCATGGCCGTGCCCACGATGCCGCCGGCGGCCGGGGCGATCTCGGTGATGGCGGTGGACTGCGGGCTCACGCTCGAGGTGGCGGCGCTCTGCTGCGGGGCCGGGGCTTGGTCGGCGGGGGCGGCGGGCTGCGCGGCGACCGGGGCCTGGTAGGTGTAGGAGGCCAGATCGGCCATCGCCGAGGCCGGAGCCGCATAGGAGGACCCGGAGGCGGCGGGGATTTCGGCGTAGGCCTGGGCCGGAGCGATGGAGCCCACCAGCGCTGCGCCGGCGGCGGCGGCGATGGTGGTGGTGCGCACAGCTCGGGACGAGGTCTCGGCGCGGTGGCGGGCAGCGTTCAGCTTGAAAAGCGACATGGTGGAGTTCCTCCCTTTGCCTACGAGGTGAGCTGTCGGATGCGGGTGGGAGACACCCGGCCGCAGAACGCACGCGCTCTGAACGGCTTAACCCCAAGGCCCCGGATCACCGGGACCGGTAATGGTTCCCCCGCTTCTGCCAACCGATTTCTCTTCAGGAACCCCGAGCACCGGCAGAACTCGGCGATGTGCCACGGGGGCGCCAAGAAGATCAGCTCTCGGCACGAGGAGGACAATACAGGGCCCACCCCCTAATGTCACGTTTTGGTCACGGCCGCCGATCGGGTGGTCGTCTTGGTTGCCGAGGGTGCTCAGCAACGTGTTCCCGGCCCAGTGGAGCTTCGTTTCGGGCGGGAACATCAGTGTGTTCACCGTTAGCGGGGGCATGGCCGGGGAGAGTCCCTGATGGGCCCGAAGATGCACACCCTCGGCACGCCTGCGGCGGCCTGTCAGCACTGGGAGACCGCCGGTGGCTGCGGTGGGCGGTTTCCGCGCGTAGGGCAAGAAAAGCGATCGAGGCTCTCGGGCGGAGGCTTCGGAGGATATCGGAGGATAAATTCAGCGCGCGCTCATGTCTGCCGTAATCCGCCATCCGAACGAAGCACATTTCTTCATCGAATCTTCATGCCTTCAGCGTGTAGAGGAATAACGGGCACGCTCAAGGGCAGGACAGGAATCGATGTGTTCTCCGGCAGGTGATTCGACTGCATGGCCCTAGGAGCACGCCCGGGGGTCAGTGTTCAGACGGCATCGACACGGCCGCCTCCAAGACGTTGATTCCGTTTGCGGCAACGGGAAATCCGGAGGATGCTTCGTCTGCTGCTTCCTCGATACTGCCGGTATATCCGGGCAGGACCAGGGCGCACCCCAGGACGAGGGCGGTGATGGTGATGGTGCGCTTCACAGGGGGCCTCCAATCGGCGGGGCGAGCGGGCAACGGCATCGGCCGCTCGAGACGCCAACAAGATATCCGCCTCGCCGTGGCGACGCCTGCCAAGCCCTTGCGAAATGACCGCCTCTACCCGAGGGGGTGGTCGTTGCGGTCCATCTGCCAGTCGGCCAGGTCCACGGAGACCGCCGCGGCGGCGCCGGCCCACAGAGAGAAGTCGAGCCATTTCCCGCTGAGCTGGAACCGGTCGTCGCTCACGGTCGGTCCTGCCCGGCGGGCCCGTCTTGGCCGAGCGGGACGGTGTCCTTCCAGAAGCCCTGGGCGCGGAGGAACCTCTCGAGGTTCTCGCAGTGGTCGGGGCACGCCAGCCAGCTCTTGCGGTGGTGTGGGGTGTGGATGCGCGGGTTGTTCCAGCGGATCCGCCACGCGGCGTCCGCGCCGCAGCCCTTGCGGGAGCACTGCAAGTTGTCGGGTCCGGCCGGTGGTGCCGCGGATCCGTGCGGGGACAGCGATCTGAGCCGGTCGGACTCCACGGCGGTCGTGCTCCTCAGGGCGCTCGGGCAGGCTCCCCGGACAGCCCCGCGTCAGGCTCAGGCCGCGCCGCGGCGTCGGGAGGTGTCGTCCTCGACAGTAGCGGAGGAAGCCGGTTTCCCGCTGGGAGCAACCCTGCTCCCAGAGCCCGATGTCGCGGTCTGCGGGCTCTCGTTGCGGTGTCTTTCCGTCGTCGCCGTGACCGGTGATGGACTCACCCGCCAACACGGGGTGAAGTGACCCCCGTCATCAGGACACCCACGGCAGTGTGGCCCCTGCTCAGCGTAGGATTCCCGTCTTGACTTCGAAGTCGTTTGTATAGCTTTCCTCAAGATGGCGTGAAGATTCCCCATAACTTGCCCTCTGGTAGCTGTACGGGCTGTTCTTCCGGACCGGTGAGGGCATAGTTTGCAAGTGAGAACACCCCGTTCTCATCACCCCGTGCACGGGCGTTAGGGTGCCCCAGTCTTTGCTCCCCTTAGGCTGGGGCACCCGTCGATAATGTGGAGGAGCGACGTAGCCCGGACCGAAGAATCCGACGGATCCGGGACTGGCTCGCGGGCCCTCAATTGGCAATCCGAGGGCAAGACCCCCGACCCCTCTCCAGTGAGCATCATCATCCCGGTGCTCTCCCTGGTCATCATGCCGGTGCTGGCCGCGGTCAAGAAGAAGGCCGGCACGGCCCTGGGTGACGACCTGATCCTGGCTGGCGCCGCCGAGACCAGGATTTGCGTGCTGCTGTCCGTCTCCACTCTGACCGGGCTGATCCTCTTCGCGCTGACCGGCGCGGCGTGGGTAGACCCGGTGGCCGGGCTTATCCTCTTCGCCTTCGCCCTCCCCGAGGGCAAGGAGGCCGGGGCGAGCTTGTCGAGAGCGACGACGAGGACGAGGACTGATCGACATCCCGTTCCACCACGCTGGTCACGATCACCACGCAACGCTGAGGGGCCTTGTGCCTGGCAGGGCCCTTAGCTGTCCCCGGCGGGCTTGCGCATCCAGGACACAACACCCACCGCCTTACATATGGCGGATTAGCGGTTGGCCTTCGCCGAGGCCCTGTGGAGCAGGCGAGCAGGGCAAGGGGTACTGCACCTGGGTGGGAGAGACGTGGATACGTCTACCACGATGGGTTCGATGGTTTTCACCGTCATGCTCCTCCAGCGCTGTCAGCACTGGCTCGACGAGACCGCCCAACGCGACATCACAGCGCCTTGACGCCAATAGAGCATCCACTCTGCAGGACGCAACCTCGCTGGATGCACGGAGGCACATCAATGCAAATAGGTACATATTGGGGGACGGCGCAACCCGGAAGTGGGGGCACGCCGGGGGGCCCGTCGTTGCTAACGTGAATGTTGGCGGGTATTCGGGGGAACACGGGCTGGTGTCCCCGAATGCTGCGCCCACGGGAGCGTGTCCCATGCGCCAGTCAGGATCTGGGGGATCCCACGGCGGGGGCAAACGTGCCGACCGACAACCGATGAGGCAGTAACTGCCGAACCAGTGGGGGAACACATGCTTAAGTACCAGACTCAGACGGACAAGCTGGGCAAGATCGAGATCCCGGTCAGCGGCATCCGGGTGACACCGATGGACACCAATGAGCTGCACCAGTGGATTGCGGCCACGTGGGAGGAGCGGCGCAAGACCGTGATCCTCGGCCACAATCTGCACAGTCTCTACACGTGGGAGGTCAACCCGACGTTCCGCGCCTTTTACGACAAGGCCGACGTGGTGCTGACGGACGGCTTTCCCATCCTCAAAATGGCCAAGTGGCAGTCCGGGCGGCCGCTCAGCGCCAGGCGGCACCGTATCGGCACCATGGACTGGCTGCCCGGCCTGATCCGGAACACCCCCGTGCGGCGCGTGGCCGTCATCGGCGCGAGCCCCGAAAGCAACGCCGCCACGGTCGCCATGCTCCGTGCGGAGGACCCTGAGCGCACGGTCGAGGGCTGGCCCGGCGAAGGGTGGAACTCGGCCCTCGAGGACCGCATCGTCGGAACGCTCCAGGAGTTCCAGCCGGACTTCGTCATCGTGGGCCTGGGCATGCCGCTGCAGGAGGAGTTCCTGAGTCGGCACTGGGAGGAGTTGCCCACGGCGATCTACGCCGCCGTCGGCGGGGTGATCGACCAGTACTCTGGTATCCAGAAATCGGCCCCGCGCTGGCTCGGGCCCATGGGCCTGGAATGGGCCTACCGACTGGCCACCCAGCCGCGGCGGCTGGGCCACCGGTATCTCGTCGAGCCGTGGATCCTCGCCTACCTCCTGGCGGCCAAGGCCGTCCGGCAGAGCGCTGAGGGGGCGGATGCCAGTTCCTGAGCCGGCCGTGAGCGGGGGGCCGAGACTTTCCGTCCTGGCCCACCGCCTCGTGTCGGAGCGCATCACTAACGCTGCGGGTCAGTGCAACTCGTCCGTGGACCGCAGCGGGGCCTAGGTTCCGCTCCGGACCGCGGCTGGCGTCTCCAGGGCGTCCAGCATCGCGTCCTCCTCGTCCTCCCAGGTGGGGCGGGAGCGCCGCCGCTGCGGCCGGGGCCGCATGAGCGACTTCAGGTGGGCCGGCATGTCGTCGGCCATCTCCAGCTGGCGGATGACGAGCTCCTCGTCGCCCTGGCCGATGTAGTTGCCGTCCTCATCGTAGAACCGTGCGAGCCGGCGCTCCATCTCCTGGGTGAACTGGCGGTCCCACGCGTCGTTGCGGGCCTGCTGGCGGGCGGCGTAGCCGTAGGCCACGAAGAAGAGAGCCGCGAAGGCGTACCACTGCAGCGAGTAGGACAGGTGCGGTCCGGAGTCGATTTCCGGCTCGGGGGCCGGGGCGGGGGCCACCGCGGGCGCCGGGGCCTCGGTGAAGACCTGGCCGTAGGCCTCCGTGCCGATCGGGCGGTCCCACCGCTCCTGCAACTGCTCGAGCTCGATGGTGGCGATCTGCCCCTCGGGGGCCCCACGGCTGACGGCCGGCTCCCCGGGCTGGAGCCGGGCGGAGACCGTCACGGTGCCTGCGGGCGGGGTCGGGACCTCGTCGGGCATGCCGTTGGCCGATGCGCCCGTGGGGATCCAGCCGCGGTTCAGGACCACCACCTGCCCGGTGCCGGTGCGGAAGGGCACCAGGACCTCGTAGCCCACGCGTCCGTTCTGCGGCCGGTTGCGGACCAAGACCTGGTCCTGGGGCAGGTACTCGCCCGTGAGCTTGACGGGGCGCCAGGTGAGGGAGGGGTCGTGGGCGGCGAACTGCTCGGCGGCGGCCGCGCCGGTCAGGGGCTCGGCCCGGTAGTTCTGCGTGATCTTGGTGTTCTCGCCGACGAGGTGGTCGTTGCGGTCCATCTGCCAGCCGCCCAGGTACACGGAGACCACGGCGGCGGCGCAGGCGAGCAGGAGGAAGCCCAGCCATTGGCCGCTGAGCAGGAAACGGTAGGTGCCCATGTCAGACTCCACCTTCCCCGCGGCAGCCCTGGTGGGAGAGTTGCGGGGAATCCGGCCCCGCCGGGGGAGCTGCGGGGCCTCGCGGTGGCAGCGGTCCGGGCAGGTCGAACTTTACGGCGGTCGTGGTCCTCAGAGTGGGCGGTTGGGCATTCGGGGCGGTCGGGGGTGGCCCCAGGAGCACGGCTGTCGCCGCGCCCCTGGGGCCTGTGCTGTAGAGCATCTGCGCCGGCCGGGCTGCGAGGGGCTCAGCTCTTGCGGCGGCGACGGGACATCAAGCCCAGAAGCCCGATCACGGCCAGGGCCAGCACTACCACGGTGGCGCCGACGGCCCATCCGGAGAGACCCCCGGAGTCCTCCTGTGCGGCCGCGTCCTGGGCTTGGGCGGAGCTGTCCGAGCCGTCAGTCGGGGCGTCGGTCGGGGTGCTGCTGAGGCTGGGGGCCGCGGTGGTGGTGTCCGCGCCGTCACCCACTTGGTAGGTGTAGGTGCCTTCGATGGGGTGACCGTCGCTGGAGACCACCCGCCAGACCACCTGGTAGGTCCCCTCCTCGGACCCGGTCTCGGCCAGGGGCTGGACCACCTGGGAACCGTCGCGCTCGAGCGGGCCCTCGGTCACGGACTGCCCCTCGGGGCCGGTCACCAGCACCTGGTGGCCGATGTCCATGATCTCCCCGCTGTAGGAGAGCTCGATCTGTTCCGGGGCGCTCTCCAGCACGGCGCCCTGCTCGGGGGAGGTGCTCAGCACCTCGTCATGGGCGGCTGCGGGGACCAGTCCCAGGGCGGTCAGGGCGCCGACCGCGCTCAGGGTGGCGGCGGTACGGCGCAGAACAGAAGTGGTGGTCAGCATGGCAAAGGGGTCCCTTCGAGGGGCAATGAATGAGTGGGTCAGACAGAGCCGCCGAGCCGGTGGTCGATCCGGCGGCGCGTGAGTCGCCGAGTCTGTCTTCTCCGCCCACGACCACTACCGGCCCCGACAGAGGTGGTGGTGTTCAGCCGGCGGGCAACCGGGCGAGCCCGGTCGGGAGCAGAAGACTCCGACGACAACCTGCCGGTGGTCCGCGGTAGGAGCGCACCGGGCGCAGCAGCGACTGATCCGTCAGCGTATGCGGACGCCCCTGTGGGACAGGTCGGGGCCGGTGCACCACGACCGGGGCGGACAGGACCCGCCACAGCCGGCGCACGCGCAGTCGCAGGGCGTCGAGCAGGTCCACGACGGCCACCTCGCCGTGGCGCAGGAACCCGTACGTGGCCGCGGCGGCCACCACATGGAAGACCAGCATGCCGGTGCCACCATTCACCGCGTGAGCCTGAGCCTGAGCCTGCAGCACCAGGGCCGGTCCGATGGACGGTGAGCTCAGCGCCGCGTGGTGGGTGGCATCGGCCACGGTCGTCACGGATCCGGCGATGCTGAAGAGCAGATGGAAGACACCCTGGCTGACGAGCACGCCGGTGAGCAACGAGGAGCGGGAGAGCACCCGGCCGGCCAGGGCCATGCACACCGGCCCGGACAGGGCCAGGGACAGCAACACCAACAGCACCGGAGGAACGTGACCGCCGGCGGCCAGGTGGGAGGCGGCGGCGAAGGCCGTGGCCATCCCGGCTCCGGCCCACCCGCGGGCAAGTCGGCGTGCACGTGCGCTCACGCCTCCACCCCCCTCAGTTCATCAGCCGCTCGAGGCGGCGATCCCATTATGTGGTGGCCCTCGAGTGCCCCACCAAATCGACAGGCCCTGGCGGCAGGTGCCGGTCGGGCCTACACCGCGGTGCGTCATGTCGCCTCTGTTGTCAGGCCGCCGTGAAGGTCACGGCTTCCCTCCGTGGACCTGGCTCAGGGACGCCTCGTGGGTTCGTCCCGCTCGGCGAGCCCGGCCATCATCGCGTTGTAGGCCTTGAGCTCGGCATCGTCGGTGCGGTCGGCGGCCCGGTCCACGCGACGGTTCTCCTTTTTGCCTTCGATCGCCCACATGATCGCCACGACCACGGCGACGACGACGGTGGGGAACTCTCCGATTCCCCACATCAGGGCCCCGCCGAACTGCTGGTCCTCGATCGGACTACGGCCCCAATCCCGGCCCATGTTCGCGAACCACCATGCTTGCAGCAGGGTGTCCGAGCCCATCAGGGCCACCCCGACGAAGGCGTGGTAGACCATCGTGGCCAGCAGCAGAATCAGGCGCATCATGTGGCCGGGACGGTACGGGATCGGGTCGATGCCGATCAGCACGAGCATGAACAGGTACCCGGTGATCAAGAAGTGGGTGATCATGAACACGTGCCCTACGTGGTACTGCAGGGTGAACCCGAACAGTGGGGTGAAGTAGAAGATCACGATCGAGGCCGCGAAGTTCACCGCGGCGAAGATCGGGTGCGTCACGATCTTGGAGAACGGGGAGTGCACCAGGGCCAGGATCCACTCGCGCGGCCCGCGGGACCCGTCCTGCCGGGGCTCCAGCGCCTTGAGCACCAGCGTCACCGGCGCACCCAGGACCAGGAAGATCGGCACCACCATGGTCAACATCATGTGCTCCACCATGTGTGCGGAGAACAGCACCAGGCCGTAGACGGCCACCCCACCGGAGGTGACGTAGAACAGCACCGCCAGCCCGGTCAGCCAGGAGAGGATGCGCAGCACCGACCAGGAGTCCCCGCGGCGGAGGACCTGCACGAACGCCCACAGGTAGACGGCGGCGAGGAAGACCACCACCGCCAGCCACAGTGGATCCACCCGCCAGGTGGTGAACCAGGAGGCGGCAGTGGGCTCGGTTGGCAGTGGGTACCAGGTGAGGATCTCGGCCGGGGTGGCATCCGGGGCGATCTCCTCGGGCACCGGTGGGGCGGTGCGGGACAGGGCCACGCCCACGCCCATGACCGCACCCATCACCAGCAGCTCCCCGGCCACCAGCTGCCACACCGCGCGCCGGGCGGTGAGACGGCCGGCCTCCACACCGGGGATCAACCAGCGGCGGTGGGCCAGCCCCGCCAGGCCCAGCCCCAGGGTCAGGGCGGCCTTGAGGAGCACCAACTGCCCGTAAGGGCTGAACAGTTGCTCCCAGGAGCCGATGCGCACCGCCGCATTGATGGTCCCGGAGAGGAACACCAAGAAGAAGGCCCCGAAGGCGACCGCCGAGAAGCGGCGCAGCACCACGGCGGCCATCGGCACCTGGCCCCGGACGCCGGCGCCGCGGCCGGCCCCCGCGGGCAGCGTGCCGGTGCCCGCGTCAGATCCGCTCAGCTGCGGCGAGAGCCAGGCGAGCACCGCCAGCCCACCGGTCCACAGGCACACGCCCAGCAGGTGCAGGCCCAAGGAGTTCACCGCACCCATGTGGTCCGCGCCCCCGGCAGCGTGACCGGTGAGGGCCATCGCCACCAGGGCCGTGCACGCCAGGACGAAGGTGAGCAACAGTCCCATCAGGGCCCGGACGCCGAAGACCAGGGTGGTGACCACGGCAGCGGCCACCACGGTCGCCGCCTGAGACTGCCCCAGGGAAAGATCCGTGGCGTAGTACAGCAGCTGCTGCGCGTAGGCCTCGTCCCCGCCGACCGGCACCCCCGCCACATCGGAATAGGACAGCACCAGCACCACCACGGCAGCCACCGTCCACACCACCGACGCCACCTCGGCCAGACCCATGGTGGCCGTGAACAAGGGGTGCTCCGCTTCCTGGCCTCCGTTCCGCCCGTCTGTGCGGCGGCGGAACCCACCACGTTTTTTCGGCACGACGCCCAAAGCGAAGAGCAGAGAACCCAGCACCACGACCAGGGCGCTGTTGTGCACCACCTCGACCACGGGCAGACCCCAGCGCACCAGCGCCCCCGGATCCGCCGCCAGACGAGCGGCCCCCGAGCCGCTGTAGAGCATCGCCAGGATCAACACCACCAAGGCCACCACCACGGCAGCAGCGAGCTGCCACCGCCTCACCCCGTGACCGCCCAGCCGGCCCAGCCCGGGGTGCGCCTGCCCGGTGTGCTCGGGCGTTTTCGTGCTCATGAGCTGCTCTCCTTCACCCGCCGCTGAAGAAGGCGGCGGGTTGCCTCCATTGTCCCTGCCTGGCACCCCACCCCAGCCCCACATGATCGGCCGCGCCCTTCAGCAGGTCTCCGGGACGGCCTCCTGGGCTGCGTCGGGGCTCTCATCGTCCCATCCGTGGCGTCTGGGTGGCTCGGGGGTCAGTGGGGGTGGCCAGCAGCTTTTCCCTGTACTGGATCTCGGGCTGCTGGCTGGTGAGGATCGAGTGCGCCAAGGAAGTCACGGTCGGATCCTCCGTGCACCCCAGGATGGCGGCAGCCATGCTGGGGCCGGCCTGGTGGTGGGGGATCATCAGCTACAGGTCACATCTCCCGGTCTCTGGCCCCTCAGTTTCCTCGAGTTTGGCGAGCTGCTTGGGGAATGCCCAGCGTCGCCGCAACTTTTCGTGAGGCGGCCGGGGCGAACCCGTGAGGCCCACCGTGGCCGCCGTCCTCATCCATCCATGCCATGGGCGGCTGGATCGAGACTGAGGCGCTAGTCCCTGCACCGAAAGCCACCCGTGCATCTGCCTGGCCTGTTGTTGGTGGGTGTCGGCAATAACGTACTGGACACGCAAGAAGGGCATGCCCATCCACGAAAGGATGGTCACGCCCTCAGCTCGGGAACTCTCCGCCGCGCACAGTCTGCACTGCACACAGCGGTTTCCGCAGTGCCCCCTAGCTCCTGACATCGTCCCAGGTGGGGAGCAATGTCCATCGAGATGCTTCCCCGGTCCTTGGCGGGCCGAGCGCCAGTCTTGTCCCTCTATTTTACTTCTCCCTCCCGATCGCGAGCTAGGGTCATGCCCCTAACGGTTTGAACCGGCTCGTTCTAAAACCGACAGAGGTGGTTGCCACTCGGGTCTTCCGAATCCGAGGAAACTCGCATGACTCACAGAACTTCGTACGCCGGCGTCAGGCCCATCACCGCCTGGTGGTGCTGCGCCACGTGGAGGAGGTCTGGTCGGACGGAATTCTGGACAACTCCACACCGGATCCAGGGTGCTAAGACCGCGTCGCCAACCTGGTGGGTCAGTAAGTTTCCTCGCGCCGTATGGCAGTCCTTCAGGTGGGTGCGGTGTGCACCCGTGGGTGTAGTTGGGAAATCAACTCCGGGATGGATGCTGCGCAATGACCTGGCCGACATGCTTTAGATGTCGGCGCACCAAAAATTGCCTCCGCAACAGGGGTAGGGGCTCGGCAAAATAAATCCCCGCATCTCGCCAGGAGATCAAAATGTCATCCACTCGCGCATTGTCCACGCATACCGCCAAGCCCAGCCGGCGTTACTTCTCCAAGGCCGTATTGTCCATGGCTTCGCTCACTCTGGCCGCAGGCGGCCTCGCCACCCTCGGAGCACCGGCCCAAGCCGCGGCCACGCCGACCACCCAGGTGCAGTCCGCCGCGGTGGTGACCCAGGGGCAGCAGAAGGGCTGTGATGTGGATGCTTACAAGCCGCATTACAAGAAGTATCAGGGGAAGCATTACGCCGCGTTCCCCTTCAAGGTGAAGTGCGAGAAGGGCTACACCAAGGTGCAGGTGAAGCAGTACTACTACGCCGAGGACAAGTACGGGAATTCTCACGAGCACGGCAGTGACTACTACCAGTACAGCTTCAACCACCACGGCGGTGAAACCTGGGGCGGGGGGCAGTGGCGCCACTTCAATCACCACCAGGACAAGAAGGTGTACCACGTGGTCAAGTACCGCTACTGGGACGGTCACGGCTGGTCGGACTGGTACAAGGACGTGAGCCACAAGACCGGCCTCGGGCACTGATCGCGCTTTGGTGGGGGCCATCCAGCTTGTGGCTGGCCCTCACCCACATAACATCGGTGAGGGCCCCATCCGCACGCTGTCGTGGCTGGTGACAGCACCCCGCAGCATTGCTCTTGCACCACTGGATGCAATTCTTGGGCAGCAGAACCGTGGCCTCCAGGTCCTCGACGGGGGCTCCCGAAGTGCCGGGTATCGATGAACACTCCTCACTTGTCGCCCATCACAAAGACATTTCTGGGTGGGGCAGTGATCGGGCCGAACCAGAAACCCCAGATCGGACGGGATCTGCTCCCCGGGATCACGGACCAGAAGGTCCGCGGGGGCGCTGTCATGAGAGGGTTGCAGCATGTCCCATCCTGCGTCCCCCGGCGTCTGCCCACCCGATGAGTCCCGCAGCGCCCAGGGATCCTCCCCGGCCGAACCTGGGGCCGAGAACCTTCCCGCGAAGGCCGCCCCTGGGGCGGTCCTGTACGAGGAACGGTTGTCGGCCGCGTGGTGGATGTGGTTGCTCGTGCTCTTCGCGGGCCTGGTGGGTTTCATTGCCCTGGCCCCGATCAACATGTGGGCCGGGACGGCCGTCGGGGCCGTGGTCGCCGGCGGCACTGCGGTGGCGTTGATTGTTTCGAGCACCGGGATCGTGATCACCGGGGAGTCGTTGCAGGTGGGGCGGGCCCGTATCGAGCGTCGGTTTGTGGGCGAGGCCGAAGCGTTTCGCGGCAGCGCCGTGCAACGGGTGCGGGGCCCCGAGCTTGACGCCCGCGCCTACATGAACTTCCGCGTCTCCGTGGGCCCGGTGGTCCGCATCCAGATCACCGATCCCGTGGATCCCACCCCTTATTGGTTGACCTCGACCCGTCACCCGGAGCGCATCGTCGAGATCCTCTCCGCCGGCTGAGACCGGCGTCCTGTGAGGGGCTCGTCCGGTGACCAGCTCTCAGAGGCTCCGGAGAGTATTGAGGATGGTGATGGGTGTCACCCAGATGGCCTCGGCTTCCACCGGGGCCAGATCGATCGCGGTGTGCTGGTTCCCCGGTACACCGGTGGTTCCGCTGGCTCCCTGGGCGATGACACGAAAAGGCCCGCCCGGCACGAGGCCGCAGGCGCGGAACCGGGTCAGGAGTTGCGGGTCGGCATCAGAGAGACGAACGATCTCGTATCGTCCCGGCCTCGCCCTGGTGAGCCGGGTGGTGTTGAGTGGGCGGCGGGTGCGTCCCTGCGCGGTGGGGATCGGGTCCCCGTGCGGATCGGCCGTAGGCTGTCCCAGCTGGGCGTCGATGCGCTCGATCATCGCGTCGGAGACGGCGTGCTCGAGACGTTCGGCCTCGTCGTGGACCTCCTCCCACGGATACCCCAGGGTGGTGACGAGGAAGGTCTCCAGCAGTCGGTGCCGGCGCACCATCGCGACCGCGTACGCGCGCCCCTGCGGGGTGAGGGTGACGGGTTTGTAGGGCTGGTACTCGACGAGCCCCTGGGCGGCCAGTCGCTTGACGGTGTCGGTGACGTTGGGGGCGGAGGTCCCCATCCGCGCCGCCAGGGCTGTGGTGGTGATCGGCGGGTCGCCCCATTCGGTGGCCGACCAGATCGCCTTGAGATAGTCCTGGGCGACCGGGGTGATCTCACTCAAGTCCATGGGATCCACGCTACCGAGTGCCGCGCCGGAGCTGCCGGGCCCACTCAATCGGCCCCGGTGGCGGTCAGGATGATCAGCGCCAGATTCAACGACACGATCAGGGCCACGACCACCCAGGCGGCGACAGTCAAGGCCACCTTGTTCACGAAGGCGCCCATCAGATCCCGGTTGCTGCTCAGTCGCACCAACGGGATCAGGGCGAAAGGGATGCCCAGGCTCAGCAGCACCTGGGACAGCACCAGCGCCCAGGTCGGGTCCACCCCGACGGCGATGATGACCAGGGCCGGGATCAGGGTGATCAGCCGGCGGGTGAACACCGGGATGCGCACGTGCAGCAACCCGCCCATGATCGCTGATCCGGCGTAGGAGCCCACCGAGGTCGAGGCCAGACCGGAGGCCAGCAACCCGATGCCGAAGGCGACCCCGACGGCCGGGCCCAGGGCGGCGGTGATCGCCGCATGGGCTCCTTCGATGCTGTCGGTGCCGGGCACCCCGGCGAGATTGCCCGCGGCCAAAAGCAGCATCGCGATGTTCACCGACCCGGCCACGAGCAGGGACGGCAGCACGTCCCACCGGGTGGCGGTCAGCAGCCGCGGCAGGGCCTCGGCGGGCACCGAGTGCCCGTGGCGGTCCCGCGCCAGGGCGGAGTGGGCGTAGATGGCGTGGGGCATCACCGTGGCCCCGAGCATGCTCGCGGCCAGCAGGACCGTCGGGGTGCCCTCGAACCGTGGGACGATCCCGGCGACGGCCTCGTCCCACGACACGGGGCCGAAGAACAGGCCGGTGACGAAACCGGCGGTGACGATCGCCAGTAGGCCGGTCACGACGAACTCGAAAAACCGAGGGCCCCGGCGGGTCTGCAGGACCAGCAGCAGCATCGAGATCACCCCGACGATCACGCCCCCGGCCAGCAGCGGGATCCCGAAGAGGATGTGCAGGGCGATCGCCCCGCCGATTACCTCGGCCAGGTCAGTGGCCGCGGCCACCAGCTCGGCCTGGACCCAGTAGGCCAGCCGCCAGCCCCGGGGCAATCGGTCGCCCAGCAACTCGGGCAGGCTCGATCCGGTGACCAGCCCGACCTTCGCCGAGAGGTACTGGATGAGTACCGCCATGGCATTGGCGGCCACCAGCACCCACACCAACAGGTACCCGTACTGGGCGCCGGCGGTGAGGTTCGCCGCGACGTTGCCCGGGTCCACGTAGGCGACCGCGGCCACGAAGGCTGGACCCAACAACCAGGGCAGCGGTTGGCGGCGCACCCACCGCTCTCCTGGGGAAGTGGCGGCAACACCTGTTGAGCCGGTGCGCCCGGTCCCGGTCCTCATAGAAAGTTAAGCTATACGAACTTTCCGGCGCGGGGAATGGGGGCCCGGCCTCGAGGGCTTGGTCATGCCCCCAAACGTGCGCGCGCAGGAGGGGCTGGGCGCCTCGACAGCCGATCACAGGGGCATGGAACTCCGGACGGTGCTGGTCTCCTGGGGTGGGGGAACTGTCGGCCAGTGGTGGGGTCCTGGGTTCAGGGGGTCAGCTCGCCCAGGGGTGCGGGGCGGAGTCGGCCGAGACCGGGCATGAACCGGCCGACATGAGCGGCGTAGGAGGCGTAGGCCTGTCGGTGGGTGCTCAGCAGGTAGGGCTCTTCGACGAGACGGACCTGCAGCTCCACGGCCACCAGCAAGCACAGCCACGCCGCTGCAGTGACCACGGTGGGCACCAGGAGGGTCAGGCCGGCCAGGGTGGTGAGCATCGCGGTGAAAATCGGGTTGCGGACCACGGCGAAAGCCCCGGTGGTGACCAGCTCGGTGCGTTCGGTGGCGTCGACACCCACCCGCCAGGAGGCGCCCATGCCGGCCTGGGCGGCTAGTACACCGAGGAAACCCACCACGGTGACGACCGCCCCGGCCCAGGACAGTGCTTGCGGGAGCCGGGGTGCGGCCACGGTGCCGGTGAGGGCCAGGACGGGCCCGGCCGCACCGAGAACCAGGGCGGCCGCGAACAGGATCCCGCCCCACCACTCGGGCGAGCCGGGCGCCCCGCTCACCCCGCGGAAGCCGCTGGAGCCGGTGCGGCGCCGGTGGATCCACGACCGCACACCGAAGGCGGTCACCAGGCCGGCCAGGTACAGGCCCAGCGCCAGAGCCGGGGCCACTTCCGACATCATCACGGTCCTCCTCGATCCGGCAAACGCAGCACGCCCCGGGTGACCCGCTGGTGCGCCCGAGGAGTGCCAGCAGGCCACCCCTCAACAGTACACAGAAACCTGTACCGTAGGGGGGATGACCGCGGTGACCCCCACCCATACTTCGGCCCTGTCCCGGTTGGGCCATGCTCTCTCGGACGGGACCCGGACCCGGATCCTGCTGTCCCTCCGAGACGCCCCGGCCCGGCCCTCGGAACTGGCTCAGGCCCTGGGGGTGTCCAAGCAGGTGATCTCCAACCAGCTGGGGTGCCTGCGCGGGTGCGGGCTGGTGACCTCCACCGCCGAGGGGCGCAGCACCTGGTACTCCCTGGCCGATCCCCGCCTCGGGGCCGCCCTGGGGGACCTGCTGGAGCTGGTGGTCACCGTGGACCCGACCTGCTGCTCCCCGGAAGGATGCACCTGCACATGACCTCCCTGACCCTGGACCCCAAGCCCATCGCCGATGCACGCCGGGCGGTGCTGCATCGCAGGGTGCGCTGGATCGTGGCCGGCACCATCACCTACAACGTGCTCGAGGCGGTCATCGCCCTGACCGCCGGCACCATCGCCTCCTCCTCGGCGCTGATCGGCTTCGGCCTGGACTCGATCGTGGAGGTCCTCTCCGCGGCGGCGGTGGCGTGGCAGTTCGCCGCCCCGGACCCGCACCGACGGGAAAAGGTGGCGATGCGGGTGATCGCGTTCTCCTTCTTCGGCCTGGCTGCCTTCGTCACCGTCGATGCGATCCGCGCCCTGCTCGGGGCCGCCGAGCCGGAACACTCCCCGGTCGGGATCGCCCTGGCCGCGGTGAGCCTGCTCATCATGCCGTTCCTGTCCTGGTTCGAACGCCGCACCGGCCGGGAGCTGGGCTCTGCTTCTGCGGTGGCCGATTCCAAGCAGACCCTGCTGTGCACCTACCTCTCCGCCGTGCTGCTGGTAGGCCTGGTGCTCAACAGCACCCTGGGCTGGTCCTGGGCCGACCCGCTGGCTGCGCTGGTGATCGCCGCCGTGGCGGTCAAGGAGGGGCTGGAGGCCTGGCGCGGAGACGCCTGCTGCACTCCCGTTGCGGTCCTCACCGCCGAGGACGGTGCACACTGCGGTGGATGCGGTCCCAACTGCGCCCACTGAGCACGGTCGGCACGCGTCGGCGCCCCGAGACGAGGACGCCGGGGCGCACGGCTTCTCAGGAACCGAGGTAGACGGAGATCGCGGCGAACAGCGCAACTCCGCCGGTGAGCAGGATCGGTCCCGGCACGCTGGTGTCGCCTTCGTGGGCTTGGTCGGGCATCTCCTCGACCACAACGCTGGCTAACGTTCCGCCAGTCAGTGCGAGCATGGACAGAGCCCAAATTTCCGGGGCTTGATGCAGCGCGAAATATCCCAGGATGGCCGCGGGCTTCGCTCTCGATCCACCCGCCGCGCCTTTTGAAGTGGCTCCTGTCCCCACCGCTGTGTGGGCGACGACTCCCCGCGCAGCGCCCACGCACCAACAAGCCACCTCACTCAAAGCGCAGAGCGCCCCGCCTTTCTCGGGAAATTAACAGGAAAAAGCCGACAACAATTCAGGTCTTCATCAAGCCTTGACCACTTCTTTACGATCTCTATACATTCCCGAATCGGATTGTGATTGTTTCGTAATCTCCTTGTACTCTTCAGTGCGTGCCGACCACTGATCCTGTCGGCGCCCTCGTGGCACATCGCCGAGTTCTGCCGGTGCCCGGGGTTCCTGAAGAGAAATCGCTTGGCAGAAGCGGGGGAACCATTACCGGTCCCGGTGTACCGGGGCCTTGGGGTTAAGTCTCAGAGCGCGTGCGTTCTGCGACCGGGTGTCTCCCACCCGCATCCGACAGCTCACCTCGTAGGCAAAGGGAGGAATCCACCCATGTCGCTTTTCAAGCAGCACACTGCCCGTCACCGCGCCCAGACCTCCTCGCGCGCCGTGCGTACCACCACCGTCGTCGCCGCCGCCGGCGCCGCACTGGTGGGCTCCATCGCTCCGGCCCAGGCCTACGCCGAGATCCCCGCCGCCTCCGGGTCCTCCTATGCGGCTCCGGCATCGGCGACGGCCAACCTGGCCTCCTACACCACCCCGGCCCCGGTCGCCGCGCAGCCCGCCGCTCCGACCCCGGCCCCGCAGCAGAGCGCCGCCACCTCGAGCGTGAGCCCGCAGTCCACCGCCATCACCGAGATCGCCCCGGCCGCCGGCGGCATCGTGGGCACGGCCATGCAGGGCGTGGGCACCGGCTACGTCTGGGGCGGGACCTCCTTCGGGGCCTGGGACTGCTCCGGATTCACCGGCTGGGTCTACGCCCAGAACGGCATCGACATCCCCCGCACCAGCTTCCAGCAGATCGCCGCCGCCACCCCGACGTCCAACCCGCAGCCTGGTGACCTGGTGTCCCAGAACGGCGGCAACCACATCGGCATCTACATCGGTGGCGGCAAGATGGTCTCGGCGCTGAACCCGACCCAGGGCACCTTCGTCCACTCCGTCAACGCCATGCCCGTCGACGGGTACTACACCTACCGGTGAGTCTCGCCGATGTGGTGAAGGCCGGCCGGTGGGCTCATCCGTCAGGTGCGGAGTGCCCCGCCAGGATCATCGTCGATGGACCGCATGGGTGCACTCGGATGGACCGCATGGGTGCACTCCGCAGCTGTAGCCGCAGACTCGAACGATTGCCACGATCCTGTCGATGTGCACACGCCAGCGAATCGGCACACGGGGAGCAGTCCTGCGGAGAGGATCGGAGAGTGCTCATGGCCTTGCCCTGTCTTCCGCTGGACGCGGGCAGTGCTTATCCTGCTCCGCCTCGGCATTGGAGCGAGAGCCCTTAGGGTGCAGCGATGGCTCGGGGGACGGGGATGCCGCAGTGGCGGACGGCACCCCCGTCCGCCCTCACCGTATGAATACGAGCTGGACATTGCCCGATCATCAAGGGAAGCCCCTCATCTCCTTTGATACAGATTCTGCTGTACGGTTATTGGATGAGGATCTTGTCCCCGGTCGCGGTGATGTCCCGTTTCGGCAAAGCACTGGCCGATCCCACCCGGGCCGCGGTGCTGCTGCAGCTGCAGCAGGGCCCAGCGGTGCCCTCGGAACTGGCGGCCCGGATCGGGGTGAGCCGGCAGATCCTGTCCAACCACCTGGCCTGTCTGCGCGACTGCGGGTTGGTCGTGGGCGTGCCGGTGGGGCGCAACGTGCGCTATGAACTCTCGGACCCCAAGCTGGCCCACGCGTTGGAGGACCTGCTGGGCACTATCCTCACCGTCGAACCGGTGTGCCGGTGCGGGACACCCGAGTGCGCCGCCGAGGCCCTCGCCGATGACGCCACCACCCAGGAGATTCCGGTATGAGCGGCGAGCACGATCATTCCCACGCCGGCGCCGGGCGGAGGGGGAAACTGGCAGTGGTGTTCGCCATCACCGCCACGATTATGGTCGCCGAGATCATCGGTGCGGTGGTCTCGGGCAGCCTGGCGCTGCTGGCCGATGCCGGGCACATGTTCACCGACTCGGCCGGGCTGCTCATCGCCCTCACCGCCGCGACCCTGGCGCTGAAACCGGCCACGGACAAACGCACCTGGGGGTACCAGCGCGCCGAGATCGTCGCCGCGGCCGCCCAGGCCTCGGTGCTGCTGGCTGTGGGCGGGTTCATCGCCGTCGAAGGGGTGCGCCGGCTGTTGGAGCCCCCCGAGGTCGAGTCCACGGCCATGCTGTGGTTCGGGGTGGTCGGGCTGGTCGGCAACATCATCGGGCTGGTCATCCTCGCCTCGGGCCGGGGGGAGAACCTGAACATGAAGGCCGCGTTCCTGGAGGTGGCCAACGACGCCCTGGGCTCGGTAGCGGTGATCGTCTCCGCGATCGTCATCGCCACCACCGGGTGGACCCGGGCGGATGCGGTCGTGTCCTTGTTGATCGCCGCCCTGATCGTGCCGCGGGCTCTGATCCTGCTGCGCGACACCATCGAGGTCCTGATGGAAACCACCCCGAAGGGCCTGGACCTCGAGCAGGTCCGCACCCGCTTGGAAGCCCTGCCGCACGTGGTCGGTGTGCACGATCTGCACGCCTCGCGCATCGACTCCGACACCCCGGTGCTCTCGGCCCACGTCACCGTCCACGACGGCTGCCTGAACGCTGAGCACGCCGGGGTCGTCCTGGCGGATCTGCAGGCCTGCGTGGCCCGTGACTTCGACGTAGCCATCGAGCACTCCACCTTCCAGATCGAACCGGCCTCCCACCGCCACGATGAGACCCTCCACCCCTAGCCCCCTCCACCGGTACGCCCTGCTGCCGGAGACAGAACGGACACCCCTGTAAGTACTACCGCCAGCCCGCCCACCCCAAAGCAGAAGCCCTCCAAGGCCAAGATCATCGTGTGGGTCCTCCTGGTCGCCGTCGTGGCCGCCGTGGCCATCCCGATCCTCATCGCCCGTGCCAACTCCACCCCCGAAACGGTGCCCCAGGGCCAGGGGCAGGTCGTGCGGGAGAACAGCCGGGTGCTCTCCCAGGCACCGGACGAACAGGCCGTGCTGGTGGAGTTCCTGGACTATGAGTGCGAAGGGTGCCGGGCCGCCTACCCCGTCATCGAGGAGCTGCGGGCCGAGTACGCCGACACCGTCACCTTCGTCCACCGCTACTTCCCGCTGCCGGGCCACCGCAACTCCATGAACGCCGCCCTCGCGGTCGAAGCCGCCGCCCAGCAGGGACAGTACGAGGCGATGTACCAGCGTATGTTCGAGACCCAGGAACAGTGGGGGGAGTCGGCCGAGGACCAGAGCGCGGTCTTCCGCGGCTTTGCCGAAGACCTCGGCCTGGACATGGCCGCCTTCGACGCCGCGGTGGCTGATCCGGCCACCCAGGAGCGCATCGAGCTCGATGTCGCTGACGGTGAGGCTCTGGGGGTGGGTGGGACTCCCACGTTCTTCCTCGATGGGGAAGTGCTCAACCCCGAGTCCCTGGAAGGCTTCCGGGACGCCGTCGAAACCGCAGCCACCGACTGACCCAATGGTCACCCCACCCCACACGCCCACCCCGCCGGTGGTCCTCCCCCCGCCTCCCGGCCCGACGCCGACTGGACGGCGCCGGCGCGCCATGGCTGCCGTCTACATCGGTATCGGGGTGGGGACCTTGGCCGTGCTGTGGGTGGCCCTGGGATCCTCCGGGGCCACCGCGCCCCGGGAAGTGCTCGATCCCGGGGTCCTGGTGCGCTGGGGGTTGCCGCTGGCCACGACCGTGCATCACCTGGCCATGGGCATCACCTGGGCCGGGCTGGTCTTCGCCACCACCGTGGTGCCCCGGTCCACTCCGGTCCCCGGAGCGGGACAGACCAGGGCCGAGCACCCGGCCTTCGCCCGGGCCATGACGGTGGCTGCGGCCGCGGCCGCGGTGTGGACCCTGGCGGCGGTGGCGATCATCGTGCTCAGCTACGCCGACACCATCGGGGCTCCCGTGTCCGGCTCGGCCGAGTTCACCGGGCAACTGGGTTACTACGTGACCCGCCTGATCCCCGGCCAAGCATGGGCCGTCACCGCGGTGGCCGCGGCACTGACCACCACCCTGGCCGTGCTCGTTCGTTCCCCGGCGGCGGTGGCCGCCACCGCCCTGGTGGCCCTGGCCGCCGTCATCCCGCTGTCCCAACTGGGACACGTGGCCGGGGTCGATGATCACAACGGGGCCGTCAATGCTCTGGCCCTGCACCTGCTCGGTGCCGGGATCTGGACCGGCGGGATCATCGTGCTCGCCCTGCTCGCCCCGCTGCTGACCGCCCCCGCCACCGGCCACGGGTCAGCCCGGACCGTGCTGGAACGCTTCTCGGCCCTGGCCGGGGTGGCCTTCGTCCTGGTCGCCATCTCGGGGGTCATCAACACCGTCTACCGGATCGGTGGTTGGGACGGGCTGGACTCCGGCTACGGGGCGCTGGTGATCACCAAGACGATCGCCACCGTGGTCCTGGGCGTGCTGGGATACCTGAACCGCCGGGCGATCACCGCCGGCACCCCGACGCTAGGCCGGGTGTGGCGGCTGATCACCGTGGAGGTCTTCATCCTCTGCGCCGTGATGGCCCTGGGCGTGGCCCTGGCACGCACCCCCACCCCGGTGCCTCTGGAGAGACAACCTGACATCACCCCCGCGGAGATCCTCACCGGCTACCTCCTGCCCCCGCCCCTGAGCTTCTCCGGTTGGTTCACCCAGTGGCGCGTCGACTGGCTGTGGATCGCCGTGGCGATCCTCGCGGCTTGCCTCTACCTGGGCGGGGCCCGACACCTGCGCCGCACCGGCGCACCATGGCCGGTGGCACGCACGGCCGCATTCCTGGCCGGTCTGGTGCTGCTGGTCTACGTCACCTGCGGAGCGATGGCCCTCTACGCCCCGATCCTGTTCAGCGTCCACACCGCCGCCCACCTGCTGCTGAGCTTCCCGGTGCCGCTGCTGCTGATCGCCGGAGCGCCCGGCCGCCTGGCCGCGGCCCTGGTTCCGGTCCGCACTGACGGCAGCACCGGGTGGTGCGAGCTCGCCGCTGCATGGCGCACCTCCCGGGCCGGGGCCCTGCTGGCTCACCCGGCCCCGGCCGGGATCCTGATGCTGGCCGGGCTGGGCGTCTTCTACTACACCCCCGCCTTCGCCGTGGCCCTGCACACCCACGTCGGCCACGAGCTGATGAACACCACCGCCGTGGCCCTGGGCCTGATTTTCGCTACCGCCGCGCTGGCCGCCCCACCGGACCGCAGAGCGGTGCGCACGCAGGCCTTGGTGCTGCTCGCGGTGGCCACCGTGCTGGGGATCTGGGTGGTGTTCACGGCCCTGTCACCGACGGTGATCCAACCAGAGTGGTTCTCCGGACTCGGCCGAGACTGGGGGCCTTCTCCGCTGGCGGATCAACAATCCGCGGCCCATTCCATCCTCTTGGCCGGGGTCCTGCCCCTGTTGGCCGCGGCCCTGGCCGTCCTGGCTCGAAGACACCAGCACGGCACCACCGACGCCACCGTTGATCGAGGAACCCCCAAGGACATCCACCATGGCTGAAACCACCACCAGCGCCCACCGCCACCCAGGCGCCGACCCGGTCGCCGAGGAGCACCTGCCCGGATTCGCCCGTCGCCGCCCCTTCGCCCTGGTCCTGTTGGTGACCGGGGTGATCGGGTGGGTCGCCTCGGCGATTCTGGTGCTCGAGCGCCTTCAGCTCTACAAGGACCCGGGCCACGTCACCAGTTGTGACATCAACCCCTGGGTGTCCTGCGGGCAAGTCATGGGCACCTGGCAGTCGGAGCTCTTCGGCTTCCCCAACCCGCTGATCGGCATCGTCGCCTTCGCGGTGGTGATCACCACCGCCATGACGATCCTGGCCGGGGCCCGCCTCGGGCGCTGGTACTGGGCGGGCCTGCAGGTCGGGGTCACTCTCGGGGCGGTGTTCGTGATCTGGCTGTGGTCCCAGGCCCTGTTCGCGATCTACATCCTGTGCCTGTACTGCATGATCGTGTGGGCGGCGATGATCCCGCTGTTCCTCCTGCTCACCGTGCGCAACCTCGCCCACGGCGTCATCCCCGCCCCGCCCCGGTTGGTGCGCTTCGCCACCGAGTGGGCCTGGACCCTGGTGGCCATCGCCTACGTGGCCGTGGCTGCCTCGGTGTTCTTCCGCTTCTTTTCTACCTTCACCGGCCTCTGACCCACCCCTGAACGATTCCGGCCATAGCGCCCCTTCAAAGATGCCATGGCCACGATGTCCAGCGACCCGACAACTGCCCCCTGGATCTTGCCGCAGCACCTGCTGTTGGATGTCCTCGAACAACAGCCAGAGGGCCCCTGCCATGGCAGGGGCCCTCTGGCTGTTCCCGACGGTGCCGCGCATCCGGTGACACGACGCGCTCCGTTTGAGGGATGGAAGCGACCACCATTAGTGGGACACCCACGCCAGTGCTGCCCCTGCTCATCGGAGGATGCCCGTATTGACTTCGAAGTCGTTTGTATAGCTTTCCTCAAGACGGCGTGAAGATTCCCCATAGCTTGCTCCCTGGCTGCTCTACGGGCTGTTCGTCCGAGCCAGTGAGGGCATAATTTGCAAGTGAGAACACCCCGTTCTCATCACCCCGTGCACGGGCGTTAGGGTGCCCCAGTCTTTGCTCCCCTTAGGCTGGGGCACCCGTCGATATTGTCGAAAAGCGACGTAGCCCGGACCGGAGAATCCGACGGGCACAGGACGGCCTCTCAGATCCTCAATGGGCAATCCGAAGGTGAGGCCCCCGAGGCTTCCCCAATGAGCACCATCATCCTGGTGCTCGCGCTGATCATCCTGTCGGTGCTGGCCGCGGCCAAGAAGCTCACCCACGGCATCATTCCCGCCCGATTGGTGCGCTTGGCCTCCGAGTGGGCCTGATCGATGACCAGTGCCCTTGGCAAGCACAAGCACATCGTCACTCAACGATCAATCGCCATTAAGCGATAACATCGACTCATGACGGACATCAGTTGTGTGGCCGACCTGGACCCGGCCGTGGCCCTGTTCCACTCCCTGTCCGATCCCACCCGCCTGACCATCGTGGCCCGCCTGGCCGCCGGTGAGGCCCGCGTGCGGGACCTCGTCGAGCAGACCGGTCTGGCCCAGTCCACCGTCTCGGCCCATGTGTCCTGCCTGCGCGAGTGCGGGCTGGTGGTCGGGCGCACCGAGGGCCGGCAGACCTTTTACACACTGGCCCGCCCGGAACTGATGGACCTGCTGGCCACCGCTGAGACACTGCTGGCGGCCACCGGGTCGAAGGTCGCGCTCTGCCCCACCTACGGCACGTCCACGGAAGGTGATCGATGAGCAACCCCACCACCACCTTGTCTCCTATGGAGACCGAAGCCCTCACCCGTCGCGGGCTGCGCTTGGCCCAGTTCACCGTCGGCTACAACGTCGTCGAAGGCGTCGTTGCCGTCACCGCCGGCCTGCTGGCCGGGCTGGTCTCCGTGGTCGGCTTCGGTATCGACTCGGGCATCGAGTCCATCGCCGCGGTGCTGGTCGCCTTGCGCCTGTCCGCGCGGCTGCGCCACGGTGTGACCGATGAGCGTAAGGAGAAGATCGCCCTGCGCCTGGTGGCGGTGACCTTCTTCGTCCTCGCCGCCTACGTCACTTACGAAGGGATCCGGTCCCTGCTCGCGGGGGAGACCCCGGAATCCTCCCCGGCGAGCATCATCGTCCTGGTGCTCTCACTGACCATCATGCCGATCCTGGCCGCGGCCAAGAAGAAGGTCGGCACGACCCTGGGGGACAATCTCATCCTCGCCGACGCGGCCGAGACCAGGATCTGCGTGCTGTTGTCGGTCTCCACTCTGGTCGGGCTGCTCATCTTCGCCCTCACCGGAGCGGCATGGGTGGATCCGGTGGCCGGGTTCGTCATCGCCGCCTTCGCGATCCATGAGGGCAAGGAAGCCTGGGAAGGCGAGCTCGTAGAGAACGACGGCTGATCGGCATCCCACGCCACGACGGTGGTCATGATCACCGCGCAACGCCGAGTGGCCCTGTGACAAGCAGTGCTCCTCAATCGTCCTCGACGAGGGTGCCCATTCGGGACATAACGTCCACCGCTTTACATATGGTCAGCTACCGGTTTTCCGTGAGGCGATGTTGCAGTGGGGGTTCCCCGGGTCTGGGGGCAGGTGCACCGCCAGGACGCCGGCGGCCCGGCCGGGTCAGTCCGGACGGCGCCCCGTCACGGCCGCGGCGTGCGGGCCCTCTGCGCCGTCGGAGGGGACCCTCCGGTCGGGCCGGTCGCGGGGATCGAGCCACGCCTTGGCCCGCAGGGCGGGCTTCTCGACGAGCGTCCACGACAGCAGCGCCAGGGGCAGCGTCAGCAGGACGACGAGCAGGGAGTTGACGGCGACGCCCCACGACGCCGTGCCGAGCAGCACGAGGAGCTGCTGCACCGGGTACGCGTAGATGTAGACGCCGTAGGAGAGGTCGGTGCGGGTGGTCCAGTTCCGGGACGGGCTGGCGCCGAGGCCGAGGAGCAGCACGGCGAGCGGCAGCTGCCCGTACAGGTCCGCCCAGCCCTGGTCCGTCAGCACGGCGTAGACGACGCCCGCCCCCACGACGTGCACCCAGGTGGGACGCCACCTTCCCGCCCAGGCCCAGACCGCCGCACCCGCCAGGAAGTAGCCCACCAGCCGGGCGCCACTGAGATAGATGCCGGTCGTGACCTCCAGCGGGCCCTCGACCAAGGGCCGGAGCACGAGCACGGCGAGGAACATCCCCGGGAGCACCCACCGGGCGTGCCGCGCCGCGACGGCGACGCTGAGGACCAGGCCGATCAGCACGTAGGCGAGGGCCTCGTAGAACAGCGTCCAGAGCGAGCCGTTCCAGGAGTCCGGAGCCGGAACCGCGGTCAGCGTCCCGTCGATGCCCCACTGCGACATTCTCAGGTCGGCGTTGCTCAGCACGAAGCCGGCGGCGGAGGCCACGTCGAGCGACGTGCCCTCGAGCGCGGCCGCGAGCGGCGCGAAGACGGCGGCCACCAAGAGCAGGCTCACCAGGAAGGCCGGGTAGATGCGCAGGAACCGTCGCCACAGGTACGGCACCAGCGTGGTCCGCACCCTGCTCTCGGCGATGAGGTAGCCGCTGAGCACGAAGAAGCCGTTGACGGCCACGTCGGACAGGAAAACGAGGCTCGGGCCGTCCGCGCCGGTCAGCGGCCAGGCGTGGCCCAGGATGACCACAGACGCCAGGACCAGGCGAATGGCATTGAGGCGGTTGTGGCGGTCGCTCAAGCGTTCCTGGAGAGTCGTGGCCACGGCAGCTGCCTTCCGGAAGTGTGCGGGCAGCGCGGCCGGTGTGGTCTGCTGCAGGATGTGGGTCGGTCCGCCGGGTGCAGGAGCAGATGTGACGCCGGGCCACCACCCATCCGAGCACGAGTTTAGTTATGCAAATACATGGTGTGTGCTGTGCCGCACAAGTGGGGACGGAATCACTCCTGCGCACGGCCAGCATGAGGCCGTTTGATTTACATATGGCCGTCTACCGGACACTTCCCAGGACCGCGACGCTGCGCTAAAGGGTTGCTTTCCGGTCAGGCGCCGGCCGCCTGTCGCTCTACCTGCTTCGGGGCGCGCACGATCTGGGCCAGTACCGCCAGTACGGGCAGCTCCACCAAGGGGCCCACGACCAGGGCGACGGCGATCAGTGGCCGGTCCGGGAACGCGGCCACCGCAAGAGCCAGGGCGATCGGGGAGTTCCGGGCGGTGGTGGTCATGGTCAGCGTCACTCGCTGGTCGGCCGGCAGGCGCAGTGCGCGGGCGGTGGCGGTGGCGGCCAGGGGGGCGATGACGAAGAACGCCGCCAGCGGCACCAGCAACATGGCCAGCTCGTCCAGGTGGGCCAGCACGGTGCGGGCCTGCCAGGCGAACATCGCGAACACCGCCAGGTACAGCAGCGGCAGCACCAGACGCCCGGCCGGATTCAGGATCCGCTGCTCGCGCCAGGCTACGCCCCGGTACCGGGCGGAGGCCCAGCGCGCGAGCAGGGCCACCGCCAAGGGCACGGCCAGCACCAGCAGCACCGACTCGGCCAGCGTGCCGAGATCGACCATGGCCGCCTGCCCGCCCAGCAGCAGCACGTAGAGCGGCAGCAGCAGCAGCTGCAGGATCAGGTTCACCGGCAACAAGGCCGCGGCGATCCCGGAATGGCCCCGGGCCATCGCGGTGAACACCAAGTACCAGTCCGTGCACGGGGTCACCAGCAGCAGCAGCAACCCGATCCGCAGGTCCGGTGATCCACCCAGCAGCCCCGCACCCAGTCCCCAGGCCAGCAACGGGGTGAACACAAAGTTGAGCACCAGGCTGGCCGCCACCACCGCCCGGGCGCGTTTGGCCTGGGCGAGCTGGGTCGCGTCCATCTGCACGAACACCGCCGCGAGCATCACCATCAACGCCGGCAGCACCACGTGCTCGGCGGCCGCACCGACCGACCAGGCCACTCCCACCGCCAGGCCGGCCACAGCGGCGACCGCCACCAGCACACTTTGCAACCGTTCCCACCAGGACATGGGGTACTCCTCCTTCTCGATGCGGTGGATCTCGACCATCCGCTGTCCTTCGTCGATGCCACCCACCGGACAGTCATCAACCCAGGCGCGGGCCGTCACGTGCGCGCGGACGCGGCGCTTACGTAAGTCAGGGGAGGATCGTAAACCTTAGAGATGGGTTGAAGGTCAAGTCGGGGGTGCTTACGGTGGGGGCGTGCGTATTTCCGAGGTCTCCGCTCGCTCCGGGGTGCCGGCCACGACGCTGCGCTACTACGAGTCCATGGGGTTGCTCGCCCCGCAGCGTTCGGATAACGGCTATCGGGCCTTCGACGAGCACGCGCTGGAGCGCCTGGAATTCATCGATGCCGCCAAGGAGCTGGGCCTGGAGCTGCCCGAGATCAAGAACCTGCTGGATCTGGCCGATACGGGGACCTGCACAAAGGTCAAAGCCGCCTTGCAACCGCTGCTCACCGAGCAGCTGACGCAGGTCGAGGAGAACCTGGCCAAGCTCACCAGACTCCACGAGCACCTCAACGCCGCCAGCAGACACGTCATGGCGTGCCCGGACAGCCCCGAACGGTGCCGCTCGGAGTGCGCGTTCCTGGTGCTCTCGGACTCCCCGGGCCAGCGATGGATTGATGAAGACGGACGCGCGAGACGCCGGAGTCACTGGCAGGACATCCTTCAACACTGTCCGGTGTTAGTCGATGGTGACTCCCTCGTGGTCGACCTGCCCATCGAGCGACTCATCGAGGTCTCGGCGCTTGCTCGGATCGAGCATGACAACGACTGCAGCACCACCCTCGCGTTACGGCTGGAGGGTGGTCGGTGCACCTTGACCGTGTCCGTCCAAGACCGGAAGACCTCCATAGTTTTCGAGGCCCTACGCGGGGTCCAAGCTGTCCCTGCGGGAGGTGACCCTCGGCCCGGGGTGATCAGGGACTGGTAGGCGCCGGCGCTGTGGGTGGCCACGTGGGGCGGCCCTTGTATGGTGGCGGCACACCCACGTCCCACCCGCCCGGAGGACACACCATGACCGTCCCTGACGACCCCGCGCAGTCCCCGAACACCGCGGTGGTCACCCGGCTGGTCCAGGAGGTATTGGTTGGCGGGGACCTTCAGGTTCTGGACGAGCTCTACACCCCGGCCATGGCCCCGGTCGCCCGGCGCTGGATCGCACCGTTCCGCGCCGCTTTCCCCGATACCCGTATGCAGATCGTGCAACTGGTCAGCGACGGTGACACGGTAGCCGCCCGGTTCCGGTGTTCCGGCACCCACCTCGGTGACTGGCGTGGTTACACGCCCACGGGCCGGCGGTTCGAGAACATCGACGAGGTGTACTTCTTCACCTTCCGCGACGGTCTGATCGCCAAGGCCTGGGGTTTGGAAGACACCCTGGAACGCTTCCGCCAATTAGGGCTACGCCCTTAGAGCGGCTGCGCGCCCACCGGCGGGCCGGGCCTTTGACCAGGTTGGAGCGAAGAGTGTCAGCTCGAACGCGACGACGCATGGAGCTGCCCACGCCCTCCGGTGAGTCCCATCGATCTCAGGACCAGGTCTCACGGGGGCGGCCGTGGCCGAAAACGGTTTACATATGGCCGGCTACCGGACACCGATGACGGTGGCGAGGTTGCGGTTGTGGTCGAGCCACTGAGTTCCGGCCGTCGGTGAGGGGTGCGGACACCCGTTGGGGTGTCATCGGGGTGAGTGCCGGATGTCTGAACCCCGGACAGGCCATGGGTTCACACGGTGGAGATGGGCCTCTGTGTCAGCGAAGGGCGACCCCATATCATCAGTATCAGTATTGATAATGATATAAGTAGGGCATGGTGACTTCTGCTGCTCTTCTCCATCCGGTCCGCATGCGGGTCGTCCAAGCACTCCTTGCCGGTGACGGCTTGACGACCCACGAACTGCATGAGCGTCTTCCGGACATTCCGATCGCCACGCTCTACCGGCATGTGGCGTATCTGGTCACGCACGGACTGCTCGCCGTCGTAGGTGAACAGCAGGTTCGGGGGGTGAGTGAGAAGACCTATCGAGTGGTCGAAGGATTGGCCAATCCTTCGCCGGAGGAGCTGCGGGGCCTCTCGCCGGAGGAACTCCTCACGACGTTCACGATGTTCACCTCCGGGGTGATCCGTGACTTCGGTACCTATGTGAGTGCCGGTGAGCATGATCTGGTGGAGGATCGGGTGAGCTTCGCGCAGGCGGACTTCTGGGCGACGGCGTCTGAGGTCGATGAGTTCTTCGACACCGTGATGGGTGCGTTGCGGGCACTGATGGGCAACGAGCAGGGCCAGGGCCGCCGGCGCCGTGTCCTGACGACGGTACTGCTGCCGCGACCTGACACGGAGAACGCGCAATGAGGGCACCTGATCGCGGGCCGGGGGCACTGACGGTCGAAGCCCATGCTTTGGTGGTCGGGTACGGCGGGGCAGCAGTGTTGGGGCCCGTCGACCTCCAACTGGGCCCGGGTGTCACGGCGTTGCTGGGGCGCAACGGGGCCGGGAAGACCACGTTGATGCGCACCCTGTGCGGAGTGATTCCCGCGGTGTCGGGGCGGTGCACGGTCTTCGGCGCGCCGGTGCGTGACGGTGCGGTGGTGCGCTCCCGGGTCGGTTATCTCGGTCATGAGCTTGCCCTGGCGAGTGAGCTCACGGTGGAACAGAACCTGACCTTCTGGCGCGCGGTGCGGGACAGCGTTGCGCAGGCCACGTTGATCGAACACGACGCCCTGGTCGAGCAGTTCGATCTCAACACGATCCTGAACCAGCGTGTGAGGACCCTCAGCCGCGGGCAACGCCAGCGCGTCGACCTGGCGCGTCTGGCCATGACCGATCCCGACTTCGTGGTCCTCGACGAGCCCCTGACGGGTTTGGACCCTGTCTATGCCGCCCGGATGCGCGAGCTCCTGCGGGAGTGGGGCACCACCCGCACGGTGCTGTACTCCACCCACAGTGTCCCCGAGGCATTGGAACTAGCGCAGCGTTACTTGGTGGTGCAGGGAACGGACCTCATCGTCCTGGGCGAGGACGGCGCCGAGGTCAACGAGCAGATGATCCTGAACCACCTGGGAGCAGCCGCATGAGCCGCCCACAGGATCTGGCCGGCCGCCGTGTGCGTGCTTTCACCAGACGGGCGTGGATTCAACAAGGAACCATGGCCCTGTGGCTCTCCGCGCTGATCGGCGCCGGATACGCAGTGTTGATCTTCCTGACGCCGGGAAGCGTCGAGCTGATGCCCGATGTGCGGGAGGCCCTGGGTCTCTTGACCACGGATCTGGCTGCGGTACGGGATCTCGGCGGCGAGGTGGAGCCGATGAGCTCCTACCTGCTGGCCATGGCCCCGGCGCTGCTGGGTGCGTTGGTGGGCGTCGTCGCCACGCTCACCCTGCCCGGTGTGGTCGCCGATGATGTGAACGGCGGAGGCATCGAAGTGCTGCTCGCCAGCCCCATCCCGCGCCGTGACCTGTTCCGGGCCTACCTCGGCGCCGGCTTGCTGCTGGCCTGCGCATCCTGTGCCGCTGCGACCTCGAGCTTCGGTGTGGCACTCACCATCGGCGCCGTGCTCGCGGGCATGTCCGTCACTGTGACCGTGCCGTATCTGCTCGCCCTCATCGTGCTGCCGCTGTCCATGGGCGTGTGGTCGGCAAGCGTCACCTTGTTCGGGGCACTTCTGCATCCCAAGACCTTGGAATCACGGGCAGGCATGAACGGCGGCCCGATACGTCTTCTGGCCATCGCACCGACACTCTTCGCGGTCCCATCGGTGATGTTCCTCGGCCAATGGGTACTACCCGTCCTCGGCCTCGTCCTGCTGGCAACACTGCTGGCGAGTTCCCTCATCATTCGCATGACCGCCCGAGGATTTCGCAGCACCCGCCTTCTCGGCCACTAGAACCACGACCCGCCAACGATCCTGAGCGCAACAAGCACCATCCGCGGCAGCCCGTAAAGGGTTGCCCATTGAACGCCGAGGTGAGCCTGCGCCCGGGCGGGATGTAGTGGCCCTGGGGCGTGCATCGAAGCTGGCCCTCCCGCGCGCGGAAAGTTAAAGCACCTCCGCACCGAGCACGATGAGGCCAGCCAAAATGCCAGCACATCCCAGGACGCCGATGGGACCGGCGGTGAAGGCAGCTTCTGCTCGGTACTGCGGATGATTCGGCGGAAGAACCTGGCGCCGTGAGGCGTAGAGACCCGCAAGTGCCTTCCGGCAAAGCAGGAAGACCACACCGGTGATCACCATGGCAGCACCCAAGACAAGGCTCGGCCACCCCACTAGAACATCTCCCGCGGCAGGAACAGACCCATCAGAATGATCACGACCCCCAGGACGACGGCGCCGACCCCGGGATAGAGCAGCGCCGAAGAGCCGGTGCGATCTGCGAAGATCTGACCGACTCGCCGGCCGAACAGCACGCTTTGGGCCTCGATGATGACTGAGATCAGCGTCTTGCGGAACCTGATGACCACCATCCCGAAGACGATCATCACGGGGCCCATGATCAGGGCCGGCCAGAAGATGTCCTCCACTGCACACCTCCTGTAGAACTTTCCGATTTGTCTCGGCTCAAGCCCAGAACTATCAGGCCCAGCGCGCACGGAGAAGGCGCACTTGTGCTGGCGTGCAGGCTAATGCACGTCGAGGCCACGCCCATGGTTGCTGTGGCGCACCCTCGCTGGCCTTCGAAGAGGCGCTACAGGGCGTGCAGGTACCGGCGGGTGTATCGCTGCTGCAGGCGATGGCTGACCGGCGCCAGGGCGCGGGACCACCAGGTGCCTGGACGGGAGAAGGCGGTGATGGTGAACACGACGGTGTCGTCCTCCCGCCATTCGACGCAGAACCTCTCCTCGCCCTGCTCGGGGTGGCCCTGCAGGGTCCCGTAGGCGAAGCCCCGCCGGCGCTCTTCCTCCACGACGTAGACCACCTGGCATCCGAAGGAGATCCGCAACAGGTGCCGGCCCAGGCGCAGACGGACACGGCTGTCCTGCTCGACGCGCGGTGTGGTGGCCACGACAGTCAGTCCGGCTGCCCGGTGCGTCTGCCAGCTCATCAATCGATCGGCTGCGTGGTGGAACGTCGACTCCCCGTGGTCGATCACCCGGCGAACCCCCAGATGGTCGTACCCGTTGGGGAGCTGCCCAGCGGTGGCGCCAATCTCCGGATAGGTCAGCGGGCGGTCGAGCAGAGTCATAGCGCTCACTATGCCAAGGAGGCGCTTTACATATGGCGAGGCTACCGGCCCGACTCGTGAGTCCGCGGTGCAGTAAGCGCGGCCCTCCGTATCAGTGGCCACCCTGACGTCGTCAGGGCGTAGCATCTGCCGGTGTCAGAGACCCGACAGGAGAAGTGTGGAGGTGGGCCGCCGTTGGACGTGCTCATGGCGGCCCTGCCCATTGTGCTGACCTTGGTGCTGCTGCTCGTGCCGGCGCCGCCGTGGGTGGCTCCCGGCGCCGGGCTGGTCTCAGCCGTGCTGATCGGCCTGGCCTGGTTCGACACCCCTGTGGGGGAGGTGGCCTCGGCCTTCGGCCAGAGCTTCTGGACCCTGGTCGAGGTGCTGGCGATCATTGCCGGCGGGATCCTGCTCGCACGGGTCATGGACCGGACCGGTGCGCAGGAGAGCCTGGCCCGGTGGCTCTCGTCCGGGGGCGGCCCCACAGTGGTCTCGGCGCTGCTCATGGTGCACGGGGTGGTGCCGTTCCTGGAGACCGTCACCGGGTTCGGCGTCTCCGTGATCATCGGGCTGCCGCTGCTGCTGTCCCTGGGGTTCACGCCGTTGCGGGCGGCCTCCCTCTCGCTGGTCGGGCTCATGGTGGGCCCGTGGGGCTCGATGGGCCCCGGCACTCTGCTGGGCTCCCAGATCGCCGGCGTCTCCCTCCACGACCTCGGGGTGGCTTCCGGGGCCCTGAACGTCATCGCCTTCTGGGGCTCCGGTGCCGTGGCCGCGGTCATCGCCGGCCGGGGGCTGCCCACCTCCGACGGCCGGCCCCGGCCTGCTGACTACGGCGCCTGGATCGGCATGGGGCTGGCGTCGGGAGTGGTGCTGTCCGTCCTGGTCCTTGCCGCGAATCTGGTGTTCGGCACGGCCGTGGCCGGTGCGGTGGCGACCCTGCTGATGTCCGCGGGCTGGGCCGGGGTGATCAGTCGAGGACGTCTGGGGCCCGCCCCGGTCCGGGCTCTGGTGCCGTACCTGGTGCTGCTGGGCGGCACCATCATCGGGCAGCTTCTCGAAGACCGGCTGCCGCTCGGTGGGTTCGGCGCAGTGCTGGGCTCGCCGGCCCTGTGGTCCAGCGCCGGAGCCCTGGTCGGGATCGTGGTGCTCTCCCTGGCCAGGGGCCACCGGCGCCGGCTTCCCCGGGAGAGCGCCCGGATGTGGCTCCAGGTGGCGGTGCCGACCGGCCTGTACCTGGTGCTGGGCACCGCGATCTCCGGGGGCGGTTTGGCCGAGGCCCTGGCCACGGCGCTGACCGGGCTGGGGCAGGCCTATCTGTTCCTGGTCCCGCTGCTCGGTGGCCTGGGCGGTTACATCACGGCCTCGGGCACGGGCGCCAATGCCATGTTCGGGGGCACCCAGGACGCGGCCGCGCATGCCCTGGGCATGGACCCCCTGTGGATGATGGCCTCCCAGAACGTGGCGGCCGGACTGGCCTGCCTGGCCAGTCCGGCGCGCATCGAGCTCGCCTACCGGATCGCCGGCCCGCTGCACCGGAAGGACACCCCCGGGCCTGCCTTCACCCGGGCGGCCCTGGTCGCCAGGACCCTGCCGTTCGTGCTGGTGTGCTTGGTGCTGTGGGGCATTGTGAACATGCTCTGGATGCCGACAGCAGGCTGACCCCTGGGCCCTGCCTTTCCTCCGGCGCCGAACGGGCCTCGCGGACGTGATCGGACCAGCGGCTCGGACAGGAGCTCAGGAGTGATGGTTCCCGCCGCTCAGGGCCATGGACGAGGTGAAGCGATGGTCAGCGCTGAGCTGGAAGCGACCGGCGGCCGAGGTGGAACATGTCTGTTGGACATCTCCGGCCCTCGAAATCTCCCGTTCTGCCGACGCCGTGGTTCCGCTCTTGAGGCTGTCGTGAGCCCCCAGGCCCCCTGCTGCAGATGCTGTCCCGCACCAGCCGGGGACGCATTGCCTCGGACCGTCGGGGGAGTGAGCCGCACGGCTCGCTCCCCCTTCATAGTCCCCTCATGTGCCGTCGATAGGCTGAGTCTCATGTCAGGAGAGTGGCGGGAAAGGGTGCGGACGGAGTTGAGGTCTGTCCGCAGCCGGGTACTCGCCACGACCCTGGTGTTCCTCGCCGTCGCGCTGCTGACGGTGGGTGGGCTGACCCACTATCTGCGCCTGGTCGACGTCGATGAATCCGTCCGCCAGGACATCGTCCAAGAAGCGGGGGAGTTGCAGCGGCTGGCGCAGCGCGGTCCCCTGGGGCCGGACGCGTCCCCGTCCGAGGATCTGGACGCATTGGCTGAGGAGCCGTTCACGGATCTGCCCCAGCTGTTCTATGTCTTCATGACCACCACGGTCCCCGGGGAGTACGAGAGCATCCTCGCGCTCGTCGACGGCGAGCCGGCGTTCGAGCACGCGGCCCGTTCCCGGTTCCAGCTCGACGACCCGACTACGATCGCCGCGGTGGTGGAGCGGGCCCGGCCCGGGCAGACCGTGGTCTTCGACCACGAGCAGGGCGGGCGCATGCTCCGCCTGGGCGTGATCTCTGTGGTCCTGGACGAGGATCCCCGCCAGGGCTACCTCGTCGTCGGCTTCGACATGAGCGCTCAGCGGCAGATCGTGCTGGACTCGCTCTGGCGCTACCTCGGCATCGCCGCCCTCACGATGGTCGTGGCCGGCCTGGTGGCATACGTCCTGGTGGGGCGGGTCACGGCCCCTATCACGCGACTGCGGCGGGCCACTGAGCAGATCAGCCCGGAGGACCTGGGACGGCGTGTGCCCGTGACGCAGCAGGACTCGGACGTGGGTCAGCTGGCCGCGAACTTCAACGGCATGCTCGGCCGGATCGAGGCCGCCTTCGTCGAGCAGCGTCAGTTCCTCGACGACGCAGCCCACGAACTGCGCACGCCCCTGACGATCCTGCACGGCAACCTCGAGCTGATGGATGAGCACGACGCTGCGGACGTCGCGGAGACCCGGGCGATGCTCTTGGACGAGATCGAGCGGATGAACCGCCTCGTGGAGGACCTGTTGCTGCTCGCGAAGGCGCAGCGGGCGGACTTCATCCGGCCCGATCCGGTCAACATCGGAGCCCTGCTCGACGACGCCATGGACCGGGTGCGCTCCCTCGGGGACCGGAAGTGGTCGCTCGAGTCCCGCGCCGAGGGCTGGATCCTCGCCGACGGGCAACGGCTCACCCAGGCCGTGGTTCAGCTTGCGGCCAACGCGGTGAAGTTCTCCGCCCCGGGGGACGTCGTGGCGCTGGGCGCCGCCTGGTCCACCGGGGCCCCGGCGAACGGAGCGGGCGAGAGCGACGGGTCCGTCCGCCACGTGGAACTGTGGGTCCGGGACACCGGTCAGGGCGTGGCAGAGAAGGATCAGCGCCGGATCTTCGAACGTTTCGGCCGTGCCGAGACCGGGCGCACTGTGGAGGGGGCCGGTCTTGGCCTGGCGATCGTCACTGCCATCGCCGAGGGCCACGGTGGGAGCGTCCGATTGCGTTCGAGCCCTGGGCAGGGATCCATGTTCACGCTACGGTTGCCCGTCCAACAGGTCGCCGAGGCACTCATCGACTCGTCCGTCGGTCCCAGAAAGTAGAGGACGCCCATGGCCAGCATCCTTATCGCCGAGGACGAGGAGCGGATCGCCCGCTTCATCCAAAAGGGTCTGCGCGCCGCGGGCTACACGACCACGGTGGTGGAGGACGGTGCGAGCGCCCTCGACTACGCGAGCACCGGGGAGTTCGACCTGCTGATCCTCGACGTCGGGCTGCCCGGCATGGACGGTTTCAAGGTGCTGTCCGTGCTGCGCTCCATGGGCTTCTCGATTCCTGTGATCATGTGCACCGCCCGCGATTCGGTCGAGGACACCGTTGCGGGTCTGGAGCAGGGCGCCGACGACTACCTCGCCAAGCCCTTCCGCTTCCAGGAGCTGCTGGCCCGTGTCCGGGTTCGGCTGCGCGACCGCGCCGTCGGGGACCTGGCCGCCGACGAGCTGCGCTACGGGGCGCTCTCCCTCGACGTCGGGACCCGTTGCGCGGTGCTGGAGGGTCAGCAGATCGAACTGTCCGCCCGTGAGTTCGCCATGGCCAGGGCCTTCCTCGAGAACCCGGGTCAGGTGCTCACCCGGGAACAGCTGCTGAACAAGGTGTGGGGATACGACTTCGAGGGCTCCTCCAACGTGGTCGACGTCTACGTCCGGTACCTGCGCAACAAGCTCGGACCCGAGCAGATCATCACCGTGCGCGGTGCCGGGTACCGCCTCGCCCGCCTCTAGCAGCCGGGCCCGCCTTTCCTGTGCGGCCGATCCGCATGCGCTGAAAGATGAGAACTCTTTCATCGACGGCTCATGTTCCCATCATGTCCCCCCTTCACAGTGGAGGCGGTTGCAAGGACGTCGGACGGTCTGGCGTCTCCCTGAGGAGGACATGATGAGCGACGACGAGCTGCGGGTGGTGCTGTACTCCCACGACTCCCAGGGTTTGGGGCACACCCGGCGGAACCTGGCCCTGGCCCGTTCCCTGGCTCAGCACCTGCCGGCGCTGACCGGGCGCCGGGTCACAGGCATGCTCCTGACCGGCGTCGACGATGCTACGTCCTACGGTCGGCCCGAGGGCTTCGACTGGGTGGTGCTGCCGGGAATCCGGAAGGGCTCCGGCGGTTACGCGCCGCGCAACCTCGCCGTGGGCATGGCGCACCTGACCTCCCTGCGCTCCGGGATGCTGGACGCGGCGCTCACCGGCTTCCGCCCGCATCTCGTCGTCGTCGACCGCCACCCCTGGGGCGTGGACGGGGAGCTGCTGGAACCGCTGCGACGGCTGCGGGCCCAGAGCCCCGGCACCGCGGTGGTCCTGGGCCTGCGCGAGGTGCTCGACGATCCCGGGGCCGTTGCCCGGGAGTGGGCCGCGCTCGGGGACCTCGACCGGGTGCACGAGGTCTACGACCAGTTGTGGGTCTACGGCGACCGCGCCGTGCACGACCCGGTGGCCTCCGGGGAGATCCCCGCGGCGCTCGCCGACCTGGTCCGGTACACCGGTTACCTGGCGACCGGACGGGCTGCCGGTCGCCGCACGAGCGGAGTCGATCGGCCCTATGTGCTCACGATGGTCGGCGGAGGCTGTGACGGACACCGGCTGACCCTCGCCGCGGCTCGTGCCCGGATGCCGCACGGCCACGAGCACGTGGTGATCACCGGACCGCAGATGCCGCAGGAGCACGCCGAACAGGTGCGCGCGGCCGCCGTGCCGGGCACCCGCGTCCTGCCCTGCGTCCCGGACGCTCTCGCGGAGGTCGTCGACGCCAGCGCGGTGGTGTCCATGGGCGGCTACAACTCCGTCGCCGAGATACTCACCACGAACACCCCGGCCCTCCTGGTGCCCCGCGACCGTCCTCGTCAGGAACAACTGATCCGGGCCCGCGCGCTCCAGGCACGCGGCGCCGTGGATGTGCTGACCGTCGACGCCCTCACCAGCACCGCGCTCAGCGGGTGGCTGCACCGCGTGGCCGGCACCGTTCAACCACGCCGGCACCTGGCCCTCGGCGGGCTGCACACCGTTCCCGTGCTCACCGCGGAACTGCTGGCCAGGGCCGCGGCTTCCGTGCCCGCGGGCGCGCCGACCGTGGCGGTGAGCCTCTGATGGGCGGTCACCGCATCGGCTACGTGCTCAAGGTCTACCCCCGCTTCTCCGAGACCTTCGTCGTCACCGAGGTGCTGGCCCGGGAAGCTCAGGGCGAGGACCTCACGATCTTCGCCCTCCGGCACAGCACGGACCCCCGCTTCCACCCCGAGCTCGCCCGCGTCCAGGCGCCGGTCCACCACGTGGAGCGTCCCGACCGGGCCTCCGCCGGCTGGGCCGTCCTGGCCCGTGCGACGGAGGTGATCCCCGGGTTCGGGTCTCGCTTCGCCGAGCTGCTGCCGGAGCTGGCCGGCACGGAGGCCGCGGAGGTCCACCAGGGGGTGGCGCTGGCCACTCAGGTCGTGGAGCAGGGCATCACGCACCTGCACGCCCACTTCGCGACGCTGGCCGCGCACGTGGCCGAGATCGCCTCCCGGCTCACGGGGGTGCCGTTCTCGGTGACGACCCACGCCAAGGACATCTTCCACGACTCCGTGGACCCGGCCCGATTGCGTCGCACCCTGGAGCGGGCCGAGCACGTGGTCGCCATCTCCGAGTACAACCGGTGCCACCTGGCCGCCGCGCACCCCGGCCAGGCCCACCGGTTGCGGCTGGTGCGCAACGGGCTCGAGCTTCACCGCTTCCCCTACCGGGACCCCGCCCCCGTGGGCGAGGTCCTGCGGGTCGCGGCCGTGGGCCGGCTCGTGGAGAAGAAAGGATTCGACCGACTCGTTCGGGCGGCCGCGCAGTACCGCGCAGCCGGTGGACGGCTCTCCGTCACGATCGCCGGCGGCGGCGAGCTGGAGCAGCACCTGCGGGCCCTCATCGAGCAGCTGGGCGCCGCGGACGTCGTCGAGCTGGTGGGTCCCCGCACCCAGGCCGAGATCAGGCGGCTGCTGGGCGCCGCGGACGTTTTCCTCGCCCCGTGCGTCGTGGGGGCAGACGGCAATGCCGACGGCCTGCCGACCGTGCTGCTCGAGGCGATGGCCCTGGGCGTGCCGGTGATCGCCACCGATGTCACCGGCATCCCCGAGGTGGTCCGCAACACTGCCCCGCGCACGGGGATCCTCGTGCCGACCGCCGACGACGACGCCCTCCTCAGGGCTCTCAGGACCGTCGCCGAGCCGGGTTTCGACCGGGTGGGCACGGCCCGGGCCGCCCGCACGCTCGTGGCCCGCGACTACGACTCCACCGAGCAGGCCGCCGCCCTGCGATCGCTGCTGCCCCCGCTGGTCCCCACCGTTCCACCGTCCGGTCCGACCTCCGCCGCGACCTCCACCGAACCCCTCGTCGCGGCCCCCGCCGCGGTTCTTGCCCACGTCCTCGGAGGAGCTGACCGCTGATGCGCCTCGCCTATGTCTGCGCCGATCCCGGCGTCCCCGTGTTCGGTACGAAAGGCGCCTCCGTGCACGTTCAGGAGGTCCTGCGGACCTGGCGGGCCCGTGGCGCCGAGGTCCGCCTTTATGCCACCCGCCTCGGTGAGGACGTCCCGGACGACCTCGCCGACGTCCCGGTCGTCCACGTCCCGGTCCAGGCGGCCCCCGCCACGACGGCACCCGGGCGCACTGCCCGCGTGGCCGCCCGTGAGCGCGCCCAGGCGCACGCCGCCCGCTGGATCGCGGAGCGGGTCGTCGCCGACGGCGCCGATGCGGTGTACGAGCGGTATTCCCTGTTCTCGACGGCCCTCACCGAGATCACCGACGCCCTGGGCGTCCCGGGCATCCTCGAGGTCAACGCGCCGCTGATCGACGAACAGCAGACGCACCGCGACCTCGTGGACCGGGCCGCCGCTCTCGCCGCCCTCTGCGCTCAGGTGGGGGCCGCCACCCGCACCGTGTGCGTATCGGAGCCGGTGGCACACTGGGTGGATCGGACCGTGGCCGTTGCCGGCGGGCGTGCTGGACGCGTACTGGTTGTGCCCAACGGGGTCAACGTGGACCGAATCCGTCCGTGCGCTGACTCGGCCGTGGCGGGACCCGACCCGGTGCCGCCGGTGGTTGTGTTCGTCGGCACGCTCAAGCCGTGGCACGGCGTGGAGCACCTGCTGCGCGCCCGGTCCGTGGCCACTGCTGACTGGCGGCTTCGCGTGGTGGGGGACGGCCCCCAGCGGGTCCCCCTCGAGGAGCTGGCCGCCGAACTGGGCGTCGAGGTCGAGTTCACGGGTGCGGTGGCCCCCGCCGGGATCCCCGACCTTCTGGCCGACTGTGCGGTGGCCGTCGCGCCCTATCCCGCCACGCAGGACGCGGCGGGGCAGTACTTCTCGCCGCTGAAGATCTGTGAGTACGCCGCAGCGGCCCTGCCTGTCGTCGCGTCCCGCGTGGGCCAGGTCCCGGCCGCGGTCGAGGACAGGGTCACCGGGCTGCTCGTGGAGCCCTCGGATCCCGCCGCGCTGGCTCGAGCCGTCGACACGCTGGTGGCCGATCCCGACCGGCGTCGTGCCATGGGTCGGGCCGGCCGCCGTGACGCGGTCGCACGACGTTCCTGGGCTGCGGCCCTCGACCGCACCCTCGCCGGCACGGAGCTCGAGTGCACAGGTCTTACAGGCACGGGGCTGAGGGGCCCAGGTGACGCCGAGGCCGGTGCCGAGCCGTCGGTTCCCGCGGGGGCACGCCGGTGAGCGGGGGCAAGCATTTCGACCGCCGGGCCCTCCGCCGCACCCTCGGGCTGCTCGGCCCGCATCTGCGCGAGCGCCGCCTGCTGGCGGGGGGCGGGGTGCTGATGCTGCTGCTCGAGGTGGCCTTCCGGGTGCTCGAGCCCTGGCCGCTGAAGATCGTCGTCGACGCCATCTCCCTCTCCCTCGGCGCTGACAACGTCGACCCGTGGATCCCCGCGGCCTCGTGGCAGCTGCTGCTGGCCGCCGGACTGGCCACGATCGCGGTGGTGGGTTTTCGGGCCCTCGCCAATTACCTCGCCACGGTCGCGTTCGCCCTCGTCGGCTCCCGTGTCACCACCGCCCTGCGGGCCCGGGTGTTCGCCCGCGTCCAGGCGCTGTCCGACCGCTATCATTCGGTCTCCCGGGCGGGGGACACCGTCCAGCGCCTGGTCTCGGACATCGGCAAGCTGCAGGAGGTGGCCGTCACGGCGGGGCTGCCGCTGCTGGCCAACGTGCTCACCCTCGTGGTCATGTGCACGGTGATGCTCGTCCTCGACTGGCTCCTGGCCCTGGTGGTGGTCGTGGCGATCCTGGCCTTCCTGCTCGTGGGACGCGGCTCCTCGGGCCGGATCACCGAGGCTTCGCGGCGGACCCGGCAGGGAGAGGGCGCCTTGGCGAACACCGCCCACGAGTCCCTCGGCGCCATCCGCACCGTGCAGGCCTACGGGCTGGAGGAGCACATGGCCGAGTCCTTCGCCCGCTCCAACGAACTGGCCCTCACCCAGGGGGTGCAGTCCCGCCGTCTGGCCGCCGCGCTCGAGCGGACCACGGACGTGATCGTGGGGGCGGCCACCGCGGCAGTGATCTTCGGCGGCGGCATGCGGGTCCTCCAGGGCGCGATGAGCCTGGGCGACCTGGTCCTGTTCATCACCTACCTGAAGACGTGCATGAAACCGTTGCGGGACATGGCCAAGTACACCGGGCGCATCGCCCGCGCCGCGGCCTCCGGGGAACGAGTGGCCGAGCTGATGGAGGAACCCGTGGACGTGCGTGAGGCCCCACACGCCCTGGTCCTGCCGGGGGTGCACGGGGAGATCGCCCTCCACCACGTGGACGCCGCCTACGGCGACCCGGAGCGTGAGGGGCGCACCGTGCTGCGCGACGTCGACCTCGTGATCCCGGCGGGCCAGCACGTCGCCGTCGTCGGCCCGTCCGGGTCCGGGAAGTCGACCCTGGTCTCGCTGCTGGTGCGGATGATGGACCCGGTCGCGGGCTCCGTGACCCTCGACGGCCACGACCTGCGCGTGCTCAGCCTCGGCACCCTGCGCAGCAGCACCGCTCTGCTGCTGCAGGACTCCGTCCTGTTCCACGGCACCGTGCGGGAGAACATCCGGCTCGGCCGCCCGGCGGCCACCGACGCCGAGGTCGAGGCCGCCGCCGAGGCAGCCCAGGCCCACCACTTCATCACCGGGTTCCCGCAGGGCTACGACACCCCGGTGGGAGAGCGCGGGGCCACGCTCTCCGGCGGTCAGCGCCAGCGCCTGGCCATCGCGCGCGCCCTGCTGCGCGACGCACCGGTCGTGCTGCTCGACGAGGCCACCACAGGACTGGACCCGCAAGCCGCCCGGGACGTGCTGGACGCCGTCGGCCGGCTCGTCCGAGGCCGGACCTCCATCGCCGTGACCCACGACGCTGCACTGGCGCTGACCTGCGACCGGGTGCTGTGGGTCCAGGACGGCCGGATCCTGCTCGACGGCACCCCCGAGGAGCTGCTGTCCCGCCCCGACGGCGTGTTCGCCGCCTGGGTCGAGCAGCAGCGCACGCGCCGACGTCGGGAGGTCCGGACGTGAACGCCCACCTGCCGCACTCCTGGGAGAGCCTGCCGGCCCTCGACACGATCCTCGACGCCGACCGACTCACCGAGCTCTTCGGGAACGAGCTCGGCGGAAGACTGCGGACGAGCCGTTTGCGCTACAAGCCGGGGGTCTCGGTCGTCGCCCGCGTGGACGTGGAGGGAACCGGGGCGGTGCACTGGGTCGCGGCCTACGCCCCCACCGGGGACGGGCGGGACAAGCTCGACAAGGTCATGGCGCGAAACGATCACGAGACGCGCCACGGCCGCAGCGGCCCCGTGCTCGTATCGGGCGTCCCGGGCCGGCCCGGGCACCGACTGGCCGTGGGCCGGATCGCAGCGGATCCGGACCTTCGGCGCCCGCTCATCGCACTCGATCCACAACAGGGGCAGAACCTCGGACAACCGGGAGCTCCCGCCCGGCTGCTCCGCTACAACCCCCGGCGCCGGGCAGTGTTCACGGACACCGACCACGACACCGGCGCCCGCCTGGTCACGAAGGTCACCGCCGGCCCCAGCCCCGCGGACCCCGCGCTGCTGGCCCGGCTAGCCGCGGCGGGAGTGCCGGTGCTCGCCCCCGTCCCAGCTCCCGGACGAACGTGGTCGCCGCACGCGGTGCGCTACCCGTGGTTCGGCAGCGGTGACCTGGCCGACCTGGCCGCCGACCGCTCGGATGCTTCCGCCCGCGTGACTGCTCTCCCGGCGGCCACGGCAGCCGGCGCCGCGCTGGCCCGGCTGCACCTCGGCGGTCCGTCGCTGATCGGCTCCGCACGGGTCGGGGTTCCCATCGTCCCGGAACGGAAACTGACTGCCCTCGCCGCCGACCTCGGCGAGCTGGACACCGACCTGGCCCAGCGCTGCGCCCTCATCGGGCGGGCAGTGACCGCCGCGATCACCGAGCGGGAGCGGGCCGGCCTGCGGTTGCTCCACGGTGACTTCTCAGCCGACCAGGTGCTCGTGGAGCGCTCCGCGGGGCCAGAGGCCCCGCAGCTCCGCCTCACCGACCTCGACCGCGTGCGCACCGGCCCGGCCGCCGACGACCTCGGCGGGTTCCTCGCCGTCGAGCTCCTCGGATCGGGAACCATGGAAGCACCCGATGGGCCGGAGAAGCCTGCACTGACCGGGGCCCTGCTGCGCGGGTACGGGGCCGAGTCCGACCTCCCGGGCCCCGACGAGATCCTGGCCTGGGCCGCGTTCCACGTCCTCGCCCGAACCATGGAACCCTTCCGCTCGAGCGCCCAGGACTGGCGGGAGCGCACCCACCGGCAACTCGTGCTCGCGCACCAGCTCCTGGAGCAGGCCCTCCAGGCGCCCAGTACAGACACCCGCGATGTGCCGCACGACCGCTCGGCGCCCTCGTCCGCTCCACCGGTGCGCGTCCCGGAGGCCGTGACCGACGCCGACGGCAGTCAGCTGCGGGTGTGCCGTGCCTGGCCCACCGGTACCGGGCGGCTCGCACTGGAGCTGGCGGACGACCAGGGACGCGTCAGAGCAGGCGAGGCGATGCCCGGCCCAGACCGGTCGTGGACGGTGCACGTCCTCCCGTACGGAGAGGACCCCCGCCTGCCGGGTCTCGCCGCCGCGGTCGCGGACAACGGCCGTGTGGTGGTGCACCGGCACCACCGGCGTGCGGTGGTCGAGACCAGGGACCGCTACGTCAAGTACCTCGCGCGCGGGCGGGCCGTACGAGTCGCCGAGCTGTCCGCAGCACTGCACGGGCAGGGCCTCGCAGCCGGCTTCGCGGTGCCCGTGGTACTGGGCCACACCGAGGACCGGGTCGAGTTCTCCGTTCTGCCCGGGCGGAGCCTGCACGAGCTCGGGGCAAAGGGCCATGCGGACGACTACCGTGCCGCGTGCGGCCACTGGGCAAAGCTGTGGCCCGTGCTCGCCACCACCGTGCCCGGGGACGAGCAACTACCCGAGCACACCGCCGAGGACGAGGCCCGCACCCTGAGCAGATGGGCGGGGCGGCTCGAGGCGTTCCCGGGGCTGCTCGACGCCCACCCCGGGGTCGTCGACCATCTGGCACGGCGGATCGGCGAGGACCTCGTGGCCCTGCCCGGCCGGCGGCGCGCACGAACCGTGCTGCACCGCGATCTGCACGACAAGCAGCTGCTCTTCAACGGCGAGCAGCTCGGGCTGCTGGACTTCGACACGGCGGCCCACGGAGAGCCCGAGCTCGACCTTGCGAACCTCACCGTCCACCTGGAGCTACGCGTGGCCCAAGGTCTGCTCGACCCCTCGCTGCAGGCGGCGGGGCACGAGGCAGTCGCCGCCGTGGCCGAGACCCTGGAGGCGGACCCGGCTCGCCTGGCCGTCTACGCCGAGGCGACCCGGCTGCGGCTCGCCTGCCTCTACGCCTTCCGCCCGCGCTGGCGCCACGTGGCGCAGGGACTGCTCGACAAACTGGGCTCCTGAGAAGGTCCTCATGTTCTCATGCCCGTCTCACGGCGTTGCCGGACACTGGACGGCATGAGGATCTTCTGGTCGGCAGTCTCCCTGACGGTCGTCGCGGCGCTGGCGCTGCTGCTGTGGAGCGTGGCCGGCGACACGGACCGGGTGGAGATCGTGCGCGACGGCGTCTCCGTGAGCGGCACCCCCGCACCGGGCCCGTCACCCGGCGCCGTCCAGCGCTCCGAAGCGCCGTCCGCCGAGACACCGGTCCCCGAGAACACGTCGAGCCCCGACACCGACAACGCGGAACGGAATGCGGAAGACTCCACGACAACCAAGCCGGCGGACCCGCTCCCCGATGAGCAATCCGCCCCGGTGGATCCGGCTCCACCGGCCCAGGTCCCGCTGCCCGTGCAGCCCGCCCCGGCCGACGACGACTGGGACGACGACTGGGATGATGACTGGGACGACGACTGAGAAGCAGGGGATGGCGAGGACAGCAATTGGACTGCAGCAGCGAACCCGGAAGCTGCTCACAGGGGCGCCTCTGAGATGACCCTCTCAGGTGGACGTCTGGTTCTGTGCCACGGGTCGCCAGGGGCGACGGGGTCACCACTGCGCCATGCTCACGGGGGCGTCCGCCGTGGGGATCGGTGCTCGGTGGTGGAGTAGGACCGAGCTTGAGCCGGACGGCGCGGATCGTCCCGGTCAGGTGCACCGGCAGGTCGGCCAGCACGAACACCAGTCGGGTCACGGCACAACCTTCAGTCCATCACCACCGTGATCGCTGGATCTCCGGCTCGAGGCCGAGCGCGAGCTCTTCGAGGCGGGCGGGGTCTTCCCCGGCGCGCTCATCGACGCCTGTCTCGTGGGCTTGCGCGACCCCGACGACGCCACGCCGGTCGGGGAGCTCGCAGAAGATGCGGCTGCCCGGGAGGAGCTCATTCGCCGTCACTGGCACGTCGGCTGAACACGGCCGGCCGTCGGGCCGTTGGAACGTGTCGGGAAAGTGCTGACGGGGCCTGTCTGGCCTACCAGGGGCGGAGGCGGGTCTTCGGGACGTCAGCCCGATCATCGACCCTTTGACCATCGCCTCGGGGTGAGTGGGGAGGCGTTCGGAGTCGTCATCGGGGCGACGATCCTTGAAATCCCTTTCGACATCTTCAGTGCGGATTGCTTTGCATATGGCCCGGCTGCCGGCCACTGACCCACTGGAAGTCTTGTCTCCGGTGGGGCTCCCGTTCGGCCGATCCTGCTCCGGTTCCGCGGTGTTCTGCGGCCCGCCGGACCGTGCCAGTGCTCGGGTGGCTCAGCAGGGTGCTGGTGCAGCGCCGCCCGACGTCGATGTCCTGCATCGGAGGCACGAATCCCCGGTGAGACGGGATCCGGGTGGACGCTGTGCCGGGCCAGGCTCCTGCCGTCCTGACCGACGCCCTCACGGTTCGTGCTGGATACCTCGGATTGCTCCTCGGCCAGGGTGTCTTCTCGTGCGTCAGCCCTGTCAGGCGGATGCGGGACCGGGCTGGGGCGGGACCAGGACGAAGTTGCCGACGTGCGTTTTCTCCAGGAATTCCTGTTGTGCGGTCGCGATCCGGTCGAGCGGGAAGACCTTGGCCAGGAGCGGCCGGATCTCCTCGCGCTCGATGTAGGAGATGAGGTCCGGGAAGACCTGTTCGTCCCACGCTGTGCACCCGATCAGGGTGAGGTCCTTCAGGTAGAGGGTGCGCATGTCGAGCTCGACCAGGGGGCCGCCGATGGCACCGGAGGAGACATACCGCCCACCCCGCACGAGGAGTCCGAGCAGCTCCGGGAAGCCGGGGCCGGCCACGTTGTCGATCACGACGTCCACGCTCTGAGCCCCCAGCAGGTCCAGTGGCTCGTGGCGCCCGATGACCTCGTCGGCGCCCAGGGCACGGACCCGGTCCTGTTTGGTCTCACCGGCCGTGCCGATGACGTGCGCTCCGCGTCGTTTGGCCAGCTGCACCACGGCCGATCCGACGCCGCCGGAGGCGCCGGTCACCAGGACCCGGGTTCCGGTGGTGATCCCGGCGCGCCCGACCATGTTCTCCGCCGTTCCGTAGGCGCACGGGATGGTGGCGAGCTCCGCGTCGCTCCAGTGCGAGTGGACCGGGAAGGCCTCGTGTGCGGGGACGGCGACGAACTGTGCGAAGGCTCCGTCGACGTCGGAGCCCAGCCAGACGGTGTCCCACGAGGAGAAGCTCCGGGTGCGCATGCAGGGCCGGACCAGCACTCGATCCCCGAGCACGGACTCGTCCCCGCCGGGACCGACGGCGACAACCCGGCCGCAGCAGTCCGCGCCCTGGATCAGGGGGAACGGGGTGGCCGCGTTCCAGCCCCCGTCCGGCCGCGCCGAGGCGTCCCCGGTAAGGTCCTCCGAGGCGTCGTCGGTGCCTGCCGTCACCGAGGAGGAGTACCAGCCCAGCCGGGTGTTGATCTCGGTGTTGTTGACCCCGGCCGCCAGGACCTGGACCAGCACCTCGCCCTCGCCCGGCTCGGGTGTCGGCACGCGGGACAGCACGAGCCGGTCACAGCCGCCGACCCCGGTCGTGACGACCGCGACCATGGTCCGGACGGGAGCACGTTCCGCGGGGCGGGAAGAAGGCGTGGCCATGGCCCCATCCTCTGCCACCCGGGCTGGGGGCGCCATAGAGCCGATGGTGGCGGTGTGCCTTTCGACGGGCCGACAGCGCGCACCGGCTGCCTGCCTCCGGTCAACAGCTCGCCTCGGGCGCCCACAGTGCGGGACCGAGGTGAAGTGATCCCGTCAGGGGCGCTTTCGCCCGATCAGCATCCGTGCCTACCGGTTTCCCGCGAGGCGCTGTCGGTCAGAGGTAGACGAAGTGGGAATCGTAGTCGGTGGCCATCTGAACGACCATGCGGTCCAGGAGGGCGGAGACATCGATGCCGGCCTGGGCGAGGGCGGGGAGCACCACGGTCTCTTCCTTCTCGATCCGCAGGGCGATCAGCACGGCCAGAGCGCGGGCGGACAAGGCCGCTTCCAAGGCGGTGTCGGCCTGCTCGATGCGCTCGATCAGGCGCAGGAGGAACTGGTGGTCGACCTCGAGTGCGGCGACGAGGCTGTGGGCGCCGATCGTGCGTGCGCATTCGTAGAGAACGCGTTCCTCGGTCTCGAGGTGAGCGAGGACATCACCGCGCAGGAAGTGGACGAGGGCGCTCCGGGCGCGCAGGTCGTCGTGGCCGGTGTCGATGGTGGCAGTGAGGGCGTCGGTGCGCTGGGTCAGCGCCGACCACAAGCCGGCGTGGTGGCCGCGGGAATCACGGGGCACGGAGCTCATCGGGTCGGCGGCGTCGGTGGTGTCGTTCTCGTTTGTGGTGGTCATGCTCGTATTTAACTAGCATATGATAGGCAAATTCAAGGGTTCGACGGGGGCGGGATCCCTCGGCCGGCCGGCGTTCTCGCTCATGACGAAAGGATTTTGTGATGGCAAAAGAAATGACTCCCGACGAGCGACGGTTGCTCTCGCGGTGGATCGAGCAGTTGAGGGTCGAGTTCGACCTGGAGGGGCTGGACGTCCCCCTCGAGGAGCTGCTGGCTCTGGCCGGGGCCGTTTCCGCCGCGGTGGCCCGCCCCGCGGTGCCGGTGACGGCCTATGTTGCCGGTTACCTCGCGGCTGTCCGTGCCCAGGGCCTCGAGGGGCCTGGCGCTGGGCAAGCGGTGCGCGACGTCGCCGGCGTCGTCCCGGCGCCGGCGGCCGGTCCCCGGGAGGGCTGAGGGCGGCGGGGCAGCACCTGGTGTTCGCCTCGGTGAAGCGAGGTGCGGCGGGGTTCTCGCCCGGAATGCCCGCGTCCCCGAGTTCGCGCGCACGGGGACCTGTACGTTCTCGCAGCTGTCCTGCTCCGCTCCCCGAATATTGCGCTTGACATACTGAATAGAGTGGCCGTAACGAGCCTCCGGGCGGAGCAGTCGCCGAAAGCAGCCGCTCCTCGATCCTGTGGGGCATCGATCGGACCGGGAGGCAACCGTGGCCATCCAGCAGTACACCGCCGATCAGACCCGGGCCGCACCCGTCCCGGCCGTGGTGCCCCGGTCCAAAGGCCGGATGGTCGTCAACTGGATCACGTCCACCGACCACAAGACGATCGGGTACATGTACCTGATCTCCTCCTTCGCCTTCTTCTGCATCGCCGGGGTGATGGCGCTGCTGATCCGTGCCGAGCTCTTCGAGCCGGGCATGCAGATCCTGGAGACCAAGGAGCAGTACAACCAGCTGTTCACCATGCACGGCACCCTGATGCTGCTGATGTTCGGCACCCCGCTGTTCGTCGGCTTCGCCAACGTCATCGTCCCGCTGCAGATCGGCGCCCCCGACGTCGCCTTCCCGCGGCTCAACGCCCTGGCCTTCTGGTTCTTCCTCTTCGGATCCCTGATCGCCACCGCCGGGTTCCTCACCCCGCAGGGCGCGGCCTCCTTCGGCTGGTTCGCCTACACACCGCTGTCCAACTCCTCGTTCTCACCCGGCGCCGGCGGTGACCTCTGGGTCTTCGGCCTGGCCCTGTCCGGCTTCGGCACGATCATGGGCGGCGTCAACTTCATCACCACGATCCTGTGCATGCGCGCCCCGGGCCTGACCGTGTGGCGGATGCCGATCTTCACCTGGAACGCCCTGATCACGTCCTTGATGGTGATCATGGTCTTCCCGCCGCTGGCCGCGGCGCTGTTCGCACTCGGCATGGACCGCACCCTGGGCGGGCACATCTTCGACCCGGCCAACGGGGGAGCGGTGCTGTGGCAGCACCTGTTCTGGTTCTTCGGCCACCCCGAGGTCTACATCATCGCGCTGCCGTTCTTCGGGATCGTCACGGAGATCATCCCCGTCTTCTCGAGGAAACCGATCTTCGGGTACAAGGGCCTGGTCTTCGCGACCATCGCCATCGCTTCCCTCTCCATGACGGTGTGGGCCCACCACATGTACGTCACCGGTGCCGTGATGCTGTCCTTCTTCGCGTTCATGACCATGATGATCGCGGTGCCCACCGGGGTGAAGTTCTTCAACTGGATCGGCACCATGTGGCAGGGCTCGATCACCTTCGAGACCCCCATGCTCTGGGTCCTGGGCTTCCTGTTCACGTTCCTGTTCGGCGGGCTCACCGGGGTGATCCTGGCGGTCCCGCCGCTGGACTTCCACGTCTCGGACACCTACTTCGTGGTCGCCCACTTCCACTACGTGGTCTTCGGGACGGTCGTCTTTTCCATGTTCGCCGGGTTCTACTTCTGGTGGCCGAAGTTCACGGGCAAGATGCTCAACGAGCGGATCGGCAAGATCCACTTCTGGCTGCTGTTCCTGGGCTTCCACATGACGTTCCTGATCCAGCACTGGCTCGGGGTCTCGGGGATGCCGCGGCGCTACGCGGACTACCTGCCCGAGGACGGGTTCACCTGGATGAACCAGATCTCCACCGCGGGTTCCATGCTGCTGGGCCTGTCGATGATCCCCTTCTTCTTCAACGTGTACACGACCTGGCGCAACGGCACGAAGGTCGAGGTCGACGACCCGTGGGGCTTCGGCGGCTCGCTGGAGTGGGCGACGTCCTGCCCGCCGCCGCGGCACAACTTCACCTCGCTGCCGCGGATCCGCTCCGAGCGCCCGGCCCTGGACCTGCACCACCCGGAGCTGGCCGCGGAGTCCCCGCAGCAGTCCCCGGTCGACGACGCCGCCATGGCCACGCGGAAGGATTGAGCCTCGGGTGTGCCTCGTGACGGATCTCCGCTCCGGAAGGGCCGCCGGTTCCCACCCGGACCTGTTCCGTGTCCTCGGCGCGGCATGGGTGGTCTTCGGAGGTCTCGTCGCCGCCATCACGGGACCACTGCGTCTGGAGCACGGCTCCTGGGTGGCCGCATTCTCCGTCCTGGTGGCCGGTGTCGCGCAGATCGCCTTCGGTGCCGCACAGAGCGCACTGGCGTCACAACGGCCGTCCCGACGAACCGTCGTGGTCGAACACGTGGCATGGAATGCCGGCGGTGCAGCTGTGATCGGCGGAACCGTCGCACGAATGCCGTTCATCGTCGACGTCGGCGGACTCCTCCTCGTCGTCGCCCTCGCACTGATGATCCGCACGGTGTCGGGCCAGGGCGTCGGACCGACATGGGCCCTGTGGACCTACCGGACCCTGCTCGTCGTCATCCTCGTCAGCATCCCCATCGGGCTCACCTTGGCCCACCTGCGGGCCGCGTGAAGAAGCCACCGGCAGGTCACGGCCCTCTGGCCGGTCGACGGCACCCCCGATGGTGGACGCTCCGCGGGACTGCTGAGGCTGTGTCCGGCTTCGGGCAGGCCGGTGCGGTCGGATCAGGGAGTCCGAACAGCGCGACCCAGCCGTTGGGACACTCTTGCGGAGGCGGCCTTGCAGGCGGCCACGAGATGGGTGAGCCGTTCCTCGGTGACCCGATAGCGAGGCGCTGCGATCATGACGGCGGCAACGAGCTCGTCACGGTGGTCGAAGACAGGTGTGGACACGCCCACTTCGTCCACCGAGGTCTTGCCGTAGTTGACGGCCACGCCGTCGGAGCTGACCTCGCGCAACAGCTGTTGATAGGTCGTGACCCTGCGTGTCAGGGTGAGTTGAGTCCAGTGGTTCACAGCAAGTTCGCCTGACGCAGGGCGAGATCAGGATCGACCA
>NZ_JBNAFK010000023.1:0-56580 GCF_049716185.1 Kocuria sp. CH-021
AGGGCGATCCACGTACTCTGCATAAGCGGGGCCCCGGTCACAAGACCCAGGCACCGCCTACCCCCATAGCGTCTGAGACCGCCGCGCCCTTCGCGGGCCGCACCCCGGCGGACCGTGCCCGAACGACTAGACTGACCGCGAACGCCTCCGCGGCCGCCCGTGACCGGCCGCCTCCCACCGCCAGAAGGATTGGAACCATGGCCAACCGAGCCCAGTCGTCCACCAGCGTCTCGGAGGACGCCTCGCCCCGCGCTCGCAGCGGCGGCGCCGCCGTCCGCTCCCACTCGGGCCAGGGCCGCACGGTCAACAACCTCGTCTTCCTCGTGCTGTGCATGGCCATCATGATCGGCAGTTTCATCGCCTTCGCCAGCTACCCCAACAGCCCCCTGGTCTGGATCATCGGCCTGGGCCTCTACGCCCTCGCCCTGCTCGTGCCGGTGGGCATCCTGCAGACGAGCACCGCCAAGAGGGCCGAGGGTGGGCGCACCCTGGCCATGGACGTCCCCCCGACCACGGAGGTCGCCGGCACCCCCACCACCGCCGAGAGCTTCCCGGACCGGCCCCGGGACATCGGCGCCCGGGACGCCGAGGTCCGCTCGGAGCACAAGGACGACACCCTGGGCAAGGCCACCCAGTAGCCCTGCCCGCACGACGACGCACGGCCCCCTTCCGCGACCTGCGGGAGGGGGCCGTGCGCGTTCCCGGCAGGAGCCGTCCGTGCTCACGGGGAGGGTCCGGGGTGTCGGCCCGAACGACTAGACTGGACGCGAATGCATCGCGGCCCGCCCGTGGCCGGCCGCCCCCAGATCGCCAGAAGGATGGGAACCATGGCCAACAGAGCTCCGTCGTCCACCAGCACGTCCGCGACCGGAGCGTCGACCGGCCGGAGCGGCGGCAGCGGCGCCGCCGTCCGCTCGCACTCCGGTCAGGGACGCACGGTCAACAACCTCGTCTTCCTCGTGGTCTGCATGGCCATCATGATCGGCAGCTTCATCGCCTTCGCCAGCTACCCGAACAGCCCCCTGGTCTGGATCATCGGCCTGGGCCTCTACGCCCTGGCCCTGCTGGTGCCGGTGGGGATCCTGCAGTCCAGCACCGCGAAGCGGGCCGAGGGCGGGCGCACCGTCGCCATGGACGTCCCCTCGACCACCGAGGTGCCCGGTGTGGACCGCACCGCCGCCGCGTTCGACGACGGCCCGCGGGACGCCCGCGAGCGTGACGCCCGCACCGCCGCCGTCCACCACCACGACAAGTACGGCAAGGCCACCGAGTAGCGCTTCGTCCGCCAGCTCGCGGACAGCTCACAGGCCGACGACGAACATCCTCTTCCGCGCGGGAGCGGCCGTTCCTTCACTCCGCGGACCGCCGCCAGCCCCTCTCCATCACGGATACCTTGTGGTCACGCGGCGTGAAGCCGGTCGCCCGGATCTTCGACAGGTCCAGAGAGCTGTTCGCGGGACGGGGCGCCACTCCGGTGCGGCTCCCAACATAATCGGTCGTGGACACCGGAATGACCCGGTCAGGGTCCGCACCGACGGCCTCGAAGACCCATCGTGCGATGGTCGCCCACGACGCCGGGGTCCCCGCGCCGGTCAGGTGATACGTTCCAAAAGGAGCGGCTGTGTCCACGAGATGCAGTATGCCTTCGGCCAGGTCCTCAGCAAACGTCAGACGACCGACCTGGTCATTGACGACCCTTGGATCGACATCCTGTGCGGCGAGTCGTTCCATGGTCATCACGAAATTGGGGCCGCGGCCAATCACCCAGCTGGTGCGCACCAGCCAGTGCCGGCGCACGGACGTCGCGGCGGCCTCCCCTGCGGCCTTCGACTGGCCGTATACGGACAACGGAGCGACCGGGGAGTCAACGGAATAAGCCCGTTCCAGAGGCAACCCGCCATCGAAGACGTAGTCCGTGGACACGTGCAGAAACGGAACGTTCGCCGCTCCGCAAGCGGCGGCCAATGCGGACACGCCGGTGGAGTTCACCGCCCAGGCCGCCGATCGGCCGGTCGGCGCCTCTGCTTCGTCGACCGCCGTATACGCTGCCGCGTTGACCACCGCGCGATAACGGCGCAGACCGTTCCCACTTCGGATGTCTTCGCCCCATGCGGGCGGGTTCGAAAGGTCCAGCACGTCCCTGCCGACGGCCTGATACGGCATCGCCTTGGCCTCGAGCAGATCGACAAGGGCTCGACCGAGCTGGCCGGTAGAGCCCACTACGAGAATTGGCGCCGGAACGAAAGGTTCTACCGACCCCAGACGCGGGTGGTTCAAATCCTTGTCGGACAGTTCCACGTCGACCAGGGGAATCGGCCAGCCGATGGCCACTGTTTCGTCGGCAAGGTTGAGGAAACGGTAATCGCCTTGGTTGTCGACCGACCAATGGTCGTCCACGAGGTAGGTGTACGCGGTTCCATCTGCCAATGTCTGGAAGGCATTGCCGACACCGCGGGGAACGTAGATCGCGGTGTCCGGTCCGACCTCGCGAGTGACGACACGACCGAAGGTAGCTCCCTGCCGGAGATCGACCCATGCCCCAAAGACCCGCCCCTGGGCAACGGACACGTATTTGTCCCAAGGCTCGGCATGAATGCCCCGGGTGGTGCCCCTGCTGCCGTTGAAGGAAATGTTGTTCTGCACCGGCTCGAAGTCCGGCACCCCAGCCGCTACCGCCTTCCTGCGCTGCCAGTTCTCCTTGAACCACCCTCGGTTGTCCGCATGTACCGGGAGGTGAACCACCAGTAGACCCGGGATGGCGGTGGTTTCCACCTGTGGGTCAGAACCGCTCACTGCTCTGCCTTCGCGTACTTGGCCTCCGTGCTGGCCTTGACCGGTTCCCACCAGTCTCGGTTCTCGGTGTACCACGTGATCGTCTGCTTCAGTCCTGCGCGGAAATCCGTGAACCGGGGGACCCAGTCCAGCTCGTCACGCATGCGGCGCCCATCGATGGCATAACGCAGGTCGTGACCGGCGCGGTCACGGACCTGCTCGAAGTCGTCCTCGTCCTGCCCCATCAGCCGGAGAATCATCCGAAGCACCGTCATATTGTCCTGCTCTCCGTTCGCACCGATCAGGTACGTACGACCCGAGACGCCGGCCTCCAGAATTCGAAGGACTGCACGTGAATGGTCTTGGACGTGGATCCAGTCCCGGACGTTCGCGCCCTCGCCGTAGAGCTTAGGGCGGACTCCATCAAGTATGTTGGTGATCTGCCGCGGGATGAACTTCTCCACGTGCTGGTATGGGCCATAGTTGTTGGAGCAGTTGCTCAGTGTGGCTTCGACCCCGAAGGAGCGCACCCAGGCCCGCACCAGAAGATCCGAGCCGGCCTTCGTCGCAGAGTAAGGGCTCGAAGGGTTGTAGGGAGTAGTCTCGGTGAACTTCACTGCATCATCGAGCGGAAGGTCTCCGAACACCTCGTCGGTCGAGACGTGGTGGAAGCGCACCCCGTGCTTGCGCACGGCTTCCAGAAGCGTGTAGGTCCCGATGAGGTTGGTGTGCACGAAGGGCCACGGATCCTCGAGCGAGTTGTCGTTATGGGACTCCGCTGCGAAGTGGACGACGATGTCCGCCTCGGCCACCAGCCCCTCGACCAGCACAGCATCCGTGATGTCTCCGACGACGAGTTCGCATCGACGAGGATCGAGTCCTGCGAGCGAGGCAGCGTTGGCCGCATACGTCATCTTGTCCAGGACGGTCACACGGTGGTCGGTCGCCGACAACGCGGTCCGCACGAAATTGCATCCGATGAAACCGGCTCCCCCGGTCACGAGAAGTCTCCCCATGGTCACAATCGTACGACTTGGGCAATTCCACCTGCCGAATGATGTCTCCGATGCTGAGATAGGGACCATGAAGGGAATCATTCTTGCGGGGGGCACAGGGAGCCGCCTCCATCCGATCACACAGGGCATCAGCAAGCAGCTCGTTCCGGTCTACGACAAGCCGATGGTCTACTATCCGTTGTCCACGCTGCTGCTCGCGGGCATCCGCGACGTACTGGTCATCACCACCCCGGATGACGAGCCTCAGTTCAAACGGCTGCTCGGCGACGGGTCGCGGTTCGGCATCTCGCTCAGCTATGCCGTTCAGCGCAGTCCGGACGGGCTGGCACAGGCATTCACGCTGGGGGCCCAGCACATCGGAGACGATCCGGTTTGCCTGGTACTGGGCGACAACATCTTCTACGGTCCCGGTCTCGGCACCCAGCTCCGGCGCTACACCGATGTCTCCGGAGCTGCCATCTTCGGATATCGGGTCGCCGATCCGACCGCCTACGGAGTGGTCGAGTTCGATGACGATCGCCGCGTCGTCTCGATCGAAGAGAAGCCGCTTCACCCGCGCAGTCCATATGCGGTTCCAGGCCTCTACTTCTACGACAACCAGGTGGTGGAGTTAGCGCGAGGGCTCAGTCCCTCTGCCCGGGGCGAACTGGAAATCTCCGACCTCAATCGGATCTACCTGGAGCGCGGGGAGCTGCACGTAGAAATTCTCGACCGAGGCACAGCTTGGCTCGATACCGGAACGTTCGACTCCCTGGCCGATGCCTCGGCTTTTATCCGCACCGTACAAGCGCGTCAAGGCATGTCGATCGGCTGCCCCGAAGAGGTGGCCTGGCGCATGGGCCTGCTGACGGACGGTGAACTGGAAGAACGCGCAGCGGGTCTGGTCAAGAGCGGCTACGGACGGTATCTCCTGGGTCTCATTGACGAACGGAACTCCCTGCAGGTCATCCGCTGACCCGGCGTGAGCCGCTTGTACTCACTGTGCACGTAGCCGCAAGCGCCCAGGACTAGCCCGAGTCCTCTTGCCACGGTCCGGGCACCCTTGGCTTGGTGATCCATACGGCCGACGGCTGTTCCCCACCCCGCCCTGGCGGTTCCGACGACAAGGCGCAGCGTACCTCGGCCGACGAGGACAACCCGGTGCCGAAGACGCTCGCCGCCGCTCTCCGCAAGCTCCAACGAGACCCGACTCCAGGTGTTCCCGCTGCTCAGTGCGCGCTGGAGGACCCACCCACGAGTGGAGCGGGCCACAGGCACCACATCGGTGACGAGCGCTTGATCGTTCCACTCCATCGTTCCGCCCAATCGAGCGAGTTGCCGGGTGAACAGCGTGTCCTCGCCCCCCGAGAGACCGAAGGCAACGTCGAAACGCAGGCCCTGGCGGTCCACCCAGTTCAGATCCAGGAGGAGGTTGTTGGTGGCGGCCACGTCCACACGCGTGCCCGTCGGAAGTCGGCGACGTCGGAAGAAGTCACCGGAGGCCACCCAAATGGGCAATGGCATGTCGAAGCTGGAGACCACAGGCCCCACCACAGCAGTGGCACCGGACCTCCGCCAGTGGCTCACCAGGGTGTCCAGCCAGTCCGGTCCGGGTCGTTCGTCATCGTCGATGAAGACCACCGCCCGCGCGCCACGCGACTCGTCGAGCGCGCGGTTGCGAGCTGCCGCGATGCCGGGCTCCGGCTCGTGGATGTAACGGACCGGCCCGTCCACGGCTGTGACTGTGGCACGAGCCTGCCCGTCCGGGTCGTTGTCCACCACCAGGACCTGGGATGGATAGCAGGCGCGCGACACCTGGTCCACCAGCAGCGGAAGGAGTGCTTCCAGATCCCGTTGGCGCCGGTACGTCAGAACTGCAACGACCACCATCCCGACGGTGCCCGCGAACTCGGTCATCCTGTAAACCCCAGATTCCCTGGGGTCCTGTAACGGCAAGCGTCGACCGCATGTCCACTCTCGACGATCACGGTCGACTGTTCCTCAGCTGGTCCAGGGGCGGGGTGCCCAGCATTGCCAGGGCTGCTCTGAGCGTGGTTGACGAGGTGTGAACGGTATATGGAAAGTACACGACCTGCACGCCGACCCCGGCGAACCGTTCCTCGAGCGATAGTCCCCGCGGCGTCCCCCTCCAGTCGTCTCCCTTGAAGAAGATGTTGAACCGGAGCTCACGCCACGTCTCGAGTTTGTCGGGTACGGTCTCGACGTGCACCTGGTCCACGCAATCGATGTGCCTCACGATCTCGGCCCGCTCCTCGGCGGGGACGACCGGCAGGCGACCCTTCGACCGCACCAGCATCTCATCGGACACTACGCCGGCAATCAAATGGTCGCACCGTCGCTTGGCCTGTTTGAGAATGTTCAAGTGCCCGACATGAAACAGATCGAAGGCCCCGGCTGCGTATCCCACCACTGGTCCATGGCTCGACATTGCATGTTCGGGCGCGGCCATCTCCACGTCCTGTCGGCTTGGTGTCCGCTCGAGGTCGCCGGCCCCTGCGGGCGTGCCAGGGTCTGCGGCGACCCCCGCGGTGTGGACCGGCCTGTTCCTGGTCTCTGCGCTCATCGATCTCATCGGGGAAGCCGTCCCATGTCGCGGAACCACTTCGGCAGGGCCAACGCCGTGTGCCCGGCAGTCGCCACGAACAGGACGGTGTAGACCGCCATGAAGAGTTCCGGCCAACCCAACGTCAGGAATGCCAGGCATAGGACGCCGTAGTCGGTCGGCAGAACCAGGAGTGAGCGTGACCAGCGGAACTGCCCCGGTTGGCGCAGGCGGACGCCCGCAATTTGCTTGAGCGAGTCGTTGAGAATCATGGCGAAGAAGGAGGCGTTGGCCACGACCAGGTAACCCAGGGGGACCAGACACCACACGAGACTGTCCAGGGCGAAGAACCGAACAGCGGCTATCGTCACAACGATGTGCAGGATGGACGTCTTTATGCAGTCCACGACATGGTCCAACCATTCCCCTACCGCTGACCCTCCCCCACGCAGTCTGGCCACCTGTCCGTCGGCGGAATCGAGGGCATACCCGAGGAAGAGCAGGAACCACACCACGGGGCCCGTCCACCACTCGGGAGGGACGAGACCGACCACGGCCAGTCCGGAGAAGGTGAAACAGGCGCTGATCAAGGTCACGTGATTGGGGGACAGACCCGTCCGATGCGCCCAAGCCGCCAGATAACGTCCTGCGGGGCGGTTGACGAGTAGCGAATACGCGGGGGCGCCGGCAGCACGGCCCTTTTGGGCCGAGCTCAGCCGGGCGACCGTCTCCCGATAGCTTTCCATCCTGGGGGAACGGCGAGTGTCCGTCACTGCTGCCGCACCTCCCCGTTACGCAGACCGAACTGATGACTCGGTGCTCCGGATTCGGGCGCCACTTCGGTGGCACTACGTTCGCCGCTCCACGCAATTCCGTCCGAGCGTCGTCTGCCATTCGACCGGCCCCGCGTCGACCATCCTGCGGCAAGATCAGCGGCCAACCGCTCGTAGCCATCCGTGACCGTGTTCCAGTCGTACTGGACGGACGCCCGTTGCCGGAGACCGGCGCCGATCCGTTGAAGTTCGCCGGGCGCAGTCGCCTCCATCTCCTCGAAGAGCTGCGTGAGTTCGTCCTCGGTCTTGAAGTACCGACCGAGGTGGTCGAGCACCCCTCGGTTGAACACGACGTCGAACGCCAGGGTGGGAGTTCCTGCTCCCATTGCCCGCAACAACGATGGATTCGTCCCCCCTACCGAATGCCCGTGAACGTAGCTCAGAGCGTTCCCGTAGAGCTGATCCAGCAGCTCCTGGTTCCAGATGCCGCCCACCAGCCGGATCCGAGGGTCGGCGGTAGCCGTCCGGCGGATGGCATCGATGTACTCCGCAGCGTAGGGAGCAGTGCCGACGATCACGAGCGGACGTGTCGATCGGCTGCGGGTATAGGCGTTGACGATGAGATGAACGTGGTTCTCGGGCTCCATGCGGGCGACGACGAGATGGTAGCCGAAGGGAGAAAGCCCTACGGCTTCGACGACGGACCCGCGCACGTCGTTCAGCACAGGTGCTCCATAGGTCAGCAAAGTGGTGTCCGCGCCGAACTCGTGCCGGTAGTAGTCTTGGATGCCCTCGGCGTCGGCGATGAGCGCGTCCGCCCCACGGACGGCGAGCAGTTCCGCCATTCGGTAGTAGGCCCTGCCATGGCGTCCCCATTTTCCGCGTTTCCACTCAAGGCCATCGACGTGGACCGCCACCGGAGTTCCCCCGGCCCGCAGCACCCTGAGCAAGGGCGAATTGGCGGCGTTGAAAACAAAGTTGACGTCCGTTTTCCGGTGCCACAGGTGGTGTACTGAGGACACGGCAGTGTGGCTGAGCGTCTCGAAGCTCTTGAGACGCAGAGCCGGAAGATGAATCAGCTCCATGCCGCGATACGATCCCAGTCCGCCGGTCGCGCCTGCCCCCACCGACTGCGCTGCGTTGCCACGCCGACAGTACACGGTGACCTGATGTCCCCGTTCCACCAGTCGAGCTCCGATCTCCTCGACGGCTGTCTCGAACCCTCCATAGGCTGCGGGGACGCCCCGGGTCCCGACCATCCCCACGTGCAATGGCCGCCATACTTTTCCTGATCCCTCTCTCGAACCGTTCACCACGTACATTCCCCCCTTGTCGTCCTCGTTTTCGCGAGTGGCTAGGGCGGGGCTCGGCGTGCCTCTTCGTTGCGCGGCACGCTCCTGCCGAGCAGGGCGGGCTCTCTGAGCCCGCCCTGCTCCTCCATGCCTTCGAACCCATTCGTTCGGGCAAGACCACCCCTCCGTCGGATCCGTTCCCCCCAGAACGGTCCTGTCGTGAGTACTATGCACCAACCTCCATGTTCACGTCTGAGGCTTGCGTACCGTGAAGCGGTCCAAGAACAGTTTCCCCGGACCGTTGGTACTACTGCCCGAGATGTAGTACCGCACGCCGACGCCGCCCGCACGTTGGAGTTCAGCCGTGGAGTTGGTCGTGGACAACGTCCAGTCCGTGGGTTCTGTCGTTCCCGTCTTCCAGATCTTCATCCGTAGCGTTGTGGGATTCGTCCCCGTTGTGGAGAAACGGAGCGAGATCTTGTCGTTCGCCGCGTACGTCAGATTCGGAACCTTGACCGAAGCCACTGTCTGCTCGTTGCCATCGATGGACACACCCAATGAGGCGTAGACACTCCCCGAGTTCAAGACTCTGGCAGTAGCCCTGTATTCGTCGCCCGCGCCCAGCCGACTGCGCAGGGTCCAGTACCCGCCGTTGCCTGTGGGAGCCGGATCCAGCGCAGCGATCCCCGTCATGTCCGTGTCCGTCTGAGCGTCCAGACCTGTCACGGTCGCCGTGCCGGACTTCCCGGCGGTGGTCCAGGACACCACGCCGTGGCCGTTCTCAGTGGCGAACGTGATACCTGTTCCCCCGGAAGTGCTCCATGTCAGTCCCGTTCCCGGGGAAGCCCAACCGGTACCGGTGCGGTCGAAGGTATCATCGATGAGGATCGATCCATCCGTGGGTTCCTCGGGTTCCTCGGGGGGCGTGCCGCCAACCACGTCCACCGTGACCGGTGCCGACGCAGCCGTGTTCCCTGCGGCATCGGTGGCGACGACCTGGTACGTGTGCTCACCCTCCGTCACGGACCCATCCTGATAGGCCATGTTCGGCTGGGTGTAGAAACGGCTCTTGCCCTCCACCGTCCCGACAGGTGTGGTGGTGTTCCCATCCCGAATCACTTTGTACTGAAGGGTGTCGTGATCTTGGTCCCAGTTGGCCCGCCACGTCAGGTTGACTTTGCCGGCTTCCGGCGAGGTGGCCGTCACCGGGAAGTTCTGGCCCGACAACCGCGGTCCTCGTTTGTTGGGCGCGGTGTCGCGCATGGCGAATCTCACGAGCCCCTGTTGCCCCACTCCATTGACCCGGGTGAACTCGCCACCGTAGAGCAGGTACTTGCCGTTCGCTGCGATCGTCCACGGACCTTGGTTCTGCCCCGTGTAGCTGCCGATCGACCAATCGGGGAACCAGTTGAGCAGGCTGGGCGCGGGTCGGCCTCCGAAGTTGGTGTAGCCGCTGGATGATGGTTCCGCGGCGAGCACCCCCGTCGTCTCGGTGGAGAAGGCCAGGCTGTGGTGATGGGTTCGCGGATTGGTCTCCGGGAACCCGCGCACGCCGGAGCAGGAGTGCGGGTGGCCCGCCACGTAGACGACACCCATGTGTGGAAGGGCGGAGTGTGAGTCCCCGTGGCAGTCTTCGAGCCAGTTGATCGAGCCGTCGTTCCACGACGCGGAGAAAGCGCCCTCAAAGTTCGACTCGGCTCCTGCGTCCCAGCCGCTGCCGTAGACCGCTGTACCGTCCGTGGACAGGGAAGAGATCCCACCGGTCTTGTAGTTGCGCACGACGGACCCCACGGCCCACGGCATCGAAGAGCCGTCCGCCGTACTGAGGAGCCCCATGCCCAGCCCGGGGTTCGAAGAGCCGTTGAGGGTGGCGAAGCGTCCGCCCACTGCGATCCGGCTGCCGTCCGGGGACAGGGCAAGTGCTTCCACTGCGTTGTCCGCAACAGGAGCCCAGTTTCGCAGTGCTCCGGATCTCGCGTCCACGGATGCGATCCGACTTCGGGACTGGTTACCGACTGCGTTGAACCACCCGCCGAAGTAGACCGTTGAACTGTTGGCGACGACGGTATCGACCCGGCCGTTCACAACTGGACGGAAGGCGGTGTCGACGGCCCCGGTCGCTGGGTCGATGGCCGCGAGGCGCGTGGCACTGACACCATCGATCTGCGTGAAGTTTCCACCGATGTAGAGTCGGGAGCCGTCCGGGCTGGCCGCCACGGTCATCACCTTCGCATTGGGCGTGGGGGCGAACGAGTCGACCAGCAGACCCGTCGTCATGTTGTAGGCGAGGATGTGGGTCCGCCGGACCGTTTGTTGCCCGGCCGGCGCGCCTGCGGGCCGTGCCGTGCTGAAATCCCCCACGGCATAGACGATGTCCCCGATGACGGCTTGTTCCCACACCACGCCGTCGATCTGGACCGTGGGCAGTGCGTCCGCTGAGACGGTCGCATTCGTATCGGTCGCGGCGGCCGCCGTTGTGACTTCGGTGTCCGCCAGTCCCGCGCCCACCGACAGCAGAAATGCCAGGCAGGTGGCCAGGAACCCACGACGATGTGCTCGCCGTCCGGGGCGTCCGGCGGCGGCGGTCGTTGTTGGTTCGCGTGTCATTGTCCGGCCCCCCCGTTGTCGACGACCCCGGTGAAGACGGCAGCGGGGTCCGACTGCCTGTAGTCGAAGGTGATGGTGAGCTCGCTCCGCTTGTCCTCGGGCACGAGGAATGTGTACGAGCCACTGACCTCGCTCCCCGCTGCGATGACAGCCGGCACTGCTTGGTCGTCCTGCTGCGGCGAGATGTCGGCGGGAGTGTCCTCCGGACCGTAGGTGAGCGTCATGGTGCCGCCACCCGGGGCACGTACCGGACGTCCCGTCTCATTGCGAACGGTTACTGTGACCGTGACGGCCGGTCCGCTCATCATGCCGGGGCCCAGGGCGTTCGACGCTGTCGCACGGATTTCCTCCACCGCCACGGTCAGACCCGCAGCGGGCTCCACCGTCTTGGCCCGTGCTACGGGGGGCAGCGTTCGGCGAGACTCGCGGCCGTTGCCGGTGTCGTTGGCCGGGGGCGCGGGCACAACGGCGGTCCTCCTGACGGCACTGGGATTCTCCGGCTCGTGCGTTGTGGCTTGGACCACGCCGAAGCCGCCGACGACGACCATGACCCCGGCGGAAGCAACTGCGAGCGCTCGCACGCCTGCTCGGCCTGACAGGGACTCACCGGTTGCTGAGCGGCGGGATCTCCGATGGTGTGGTTGCATGCCGACAGCCCTCCCGTGAGTGCGACTGTTCGAGGAGGTCTGCCGCCGTCACGCCGGGGAACCGGCGCACGGCATCAACGCTTCTGCAGCCGCTTTTCGTCGATGTCGTCACTGCGGGGACATCAGGTGAACGGAGAACGACTGTCGATCGCGGTGACGTGGGACAAAATTAGCACCGCAGCCCCAGCAGGATGTGGGGATTCACATCAGCAACGAAGTAAGTTTATTGATGTCGTATCCAGGTTCGGGGCTTGTGCCTCCCGGAGCGTTCGGTCATCGGCCGGATAACGTCTCCGAGCGGGCGAAGACCGCCTCGACGACCTCGCGCGCCCACGCCAGCACCGCGCCGTCCACGAGGTCCTTGCCGCCGATGCGCTCGGTCTTGGGCTTGGGGATCAGCACCTGGGAGGTGTCGGTGCCGGGCACCGTCTTGATCTGCGCCCCCGGGTAGAGGCGGGTGAGCCGCATCTGCCGGGACTCGGGCAGGTCCGCCGGGGCGAAGCGGACCATGTTGCCCTGGGCCGCGACGTCGGTGAGGCCGGCGGCGCGGGCGGCCACGCGGAAGCGGGCAACCTCGAGCAGGTTCTGCACGGGCTCGGGCACCTCGCCGTAGCGGTCCACGAGCTCGGCGGCGACCTCCTGGATCGCCTCCTCCGTGGCGGCGTTGGCGAGGTTGCGGTAGGCCTCCAGGCGCAGCCGCTCCCCCGGGACGTAGTCGTGCGGCAGGTAGGCGTTGACCGGCAGCTCGATCTTCATCTCCGTGGGCCGCTCGTCCTCCTCGCCGCGGTACTCGGCGACGGCCTCCCCCACCAGGCGCAGGTACATGTCGAAGCCCACCCCGGCGATGTGACCGGACTGCTCCCCGCCCAGCAGGTTGCCGGCGCCGCGGATCTCGAGGTCCTTGACGGCCAGCTGCATGCCGGCGCCGAGCTCGTTGTGGGCGGCGACGGCCTTGAGCCGCTCCAGCGCCGTCTCGGAGAGCGGCTTCTCGGCCTGGTACAGGAAGTAGGCGTAGGCCCGCTCCCGGCCGCGGCCCACGCGCCCGCGCAGCTGGTGGAGCTGCGAGAGCCCGTAGCGGTCCGCGCCGTCGACGATCAGGGTGTTGGCGTTGGCGATGTCCAGGCCGGTCTCCACGATGGTGGTGCACACCAGGACGTCGAACTTCTTCTCCCAGAAGTCCACGATGATCTGCTCGAGCCGGGACTCGGACATCTGCCCGTGCGCCACGGCGATCCGCGCCTCGGGCACGAGCTCGGCGATCTCCTTGGCCTTGCGCTCGATCGAGGACACCCGGTTGTGGATGTAGAACACCTGGCCCTCGCGCATGAGCTCGCGCCGGATCCCGGCGGAGACCTGCTTGTCGGTGTAGGCACCCACGTAGGTGAGCACGGGGTGGCGCTCCTCCGGCGGGGTGGCCAGGGTGGAGGTCTCGCGGATGCCGGTCAGCGACATCTCGAGCGTGCGCGGGATGGGCGTCGCGGACATCGCCAGGACGTCCACGTCGGTGCGCATCGCCTTGAGCTTCTCCTTGTGCTCCACGCCGAAGCGCTGCTCCTCGTCGATGACCACGAGGCCCAGGTCCTTGAACCGGACCTCCTTGGACAGTAGCCGGTGCGTGCCGATCACCACGTCGATCGACCCGTCCTGGAGCCCGGCGAGCGTCTCCTTGGTCTCCTTGGCGGTCTGGAACCGGGAGAGCGCGGCCAGGCGCACGGGGAAGCCGGAGAACCGCTCGGTGAACGTCTCGGCGTGCTGCTGGGCCAGCAGGGTGGTGGGCACGAGCACGGCGACCTGCTTGCCGTCCTGCACGGCCTTGAACGCCGCCCGCACGGCCACCTCGGTCTTGCCGTAGCCCACGTCCCCGGAGATCAGCCGGTCCATGGGGACCTCCCGCTCCATGTCCGCCTTGACCTCGTCGATGGTGGTCAGCTGGTCCGGGGTCTCGATGTAGGGGAACGCCTCCTCGAGCTCGCGCTGCCACGGGGTGTCCTCCCCGAAGGCGTGGCCTCGGGAGGCCATCCGCGCCGAGTACAGCCGGATGAGCTCGTTGGCGATGTCCTTGACGGCCTTCTTGGCGGCACGCTTGGTCTTGTTCCAGTCGGCCCCGCCCATCTTGGACAGGCTCGGGGTCTCGCCGCCCACGTAGTTGGTGACCTGGTCGAGCTGGTCGGTGGGCACGAACAGCCGGTCCCGCGGGCCGTTGCGCTTGGACGGGGCGTACTCGAGCACCAGGTACTCGCGCACGGGCTTCGGCTGCCCGGGCTTGATCATCGCCCCTGCGATGGGCCGTTGGATGAGCTCCACGAACTGGCCGATGCCGTGCTGCTCGTGCACCACGAAGTCGCCCGGGCTCAGCGTCAGGGGGTCCACGGCGTTGCGCTTGCGCCGCACGGGGAGCTTGCGCATGTCCTTGGTGGTGTACGGGCTGGCCTTGCCGAGCAGGTCCGCCTCGGTGAGCAGCACGATCCGCGGGCCGTCCAGGGCGAAGCCCTTGCCTGCCACTGCGGTGGTGAGCTCCACGATCCCGGGCTGCGGCTCCTCGGCGAGGGACTCGCGGCGGGCGGCCGGGATCCCGGCCTCGTGCAGCAGCTCCGCGATCCGGGCCAAGGGTCCAGGGCCCTCCGTGACGGCGACGACGCGCCAGCCGTCGGCCACCCGTCCCTGCAGGAACTCGAGCATCGCCTCGACGTCCCCGTGGAAGCCCAGCGGGTCCCGGGCGGCCACGGTGAGGGTGTCCGCGTCCGAGTCGATGAGGGCGATGTCCTCCGCGGCGGTGTCGGCGTCCACGTCCTGGCCGGCCACGGCGTTGACGTTGAGCGCGGTGACGGCCCACCAGCCGAGACCGGTCCCCAGCGCGGTGGCCCGGGCCTCGGCGAGGGTCTGGAAGGACCCGGAGGCCAGGGTGCGCCCTTCGCCGTCGTCGGCCTGGACCGCCTGCTCGGCGGAGCTGATGTCGATGGGCGCGGACTGCCCGTCCGAGGCGGAGTCCCAGGCGGCGAGGAGGAACTCCTCGTTGGTGGCCACGAGGTCGTGGGCGCGGGTGCGGACCTTCTCGGGCTCCATGACCACCACGAGCGAGCCGGGCGGGAGCAGGGACAGCATCGGCACCATGCCGTCCACGAGCAGCGGTGCGAGGGACTCCATGCCCTCCACGTAGATGCCGCCGGCGATCCGCTCGAGCATCGACTCGGCCCCGGGCAGGGAGTCCCTGAGCTTCGCGGCCCGGGACATCACGGACGGGGTGATGAGCACCTCGCGGCATGGCGGGGCCACGAGCCGGTCCGGGTGGTCCCCGGTGGTCAGGGTGCGCTGGTCGGCGACGGCGAACCAGCGCAGCTCGTCGACCTCGTCGCCGAAGAACTCGATGCGCACCGGATGGTCCTCCACCGGGGAGAACACGTCGATGATCCCGCCGCGCACGGCGAACTCCCCGCGCCGGGTGACCATGTCCACCCGGGCGTAGGCGGCCTCGGCGAGCGCGCTCACGGCGGCGTCGAAGTCGAGCTCCTCCCCGCGGGCGAAGCGCACCGGGTCCATGTCCCCCAGGCCTTCGACGACGGGCTGCAGCACGGAGCGGACCGGGGCCGTCAGCACCCGCAGCGGGCGCTCGGTGTCCCGGCCGGCCAGCCGGCGCAGCACGTCGAGGCGGCGGCCCACGGTGTCGGAGCGCGGCGAGAGCCGCTCGTGCGGCAGGGTCTCCCAGGCGGGGAACTCCGCGACCTCCTCCCCCGGCAGGTACGCGCCCAGGGCCGCGGCGAGGTCCTCGGACTCGCGGCCGGTCGCGGTCACGGCCAGCAGCACCGGGGCGCGGTCGTCGTCCGGCGCCGGGGCGTCGTCGAGCGCGGTCCGCAGCTGGGCGGTGAGCACCGCGCGCATCCCGTCCGGGGCGCTGATCACGGTCTCGGCGCTGCGCTCCCCCGGCGGCAGGCCGGCCTGGGTGCGGAGATTGGCGAAGGAGCGCTCCGCCCCGAGGGCGGCGAGCAGTCCGGACAAGGTCATGAGGAAGCAGTCTCCTGGGATGCTGAGGGACGGGACCATCATGGCCAATGATCGCGGACCTCAGCTTACACATGGTCTCGAAACCTGATCGGTTGTGGCTCGCTCTCATCGAGTGGGCTGACCATGCCTGCATAGCCATGAAGAAGCAACAGTGGATGGTCGATGATCAGCTGTAGGAGCTGATCGCCCCGTTCATCCCGCCTCCAGCTCAGGCGCGAGGTCCAGGTGGGCGGCCTCGGATCGATGACCTGGCGGCTCTGGGGGGACCGTTCGTACTACACACTGGATGCCGGTGGCGGGACCTGCCCGGGGAACTGGGCTGCGGGTCCGGACACACCGCATGGCGGTGGCTGCGCCGCTGGCAGGAGGCCGGAGTCTGGGAGAAGCTCCGCTGGGCCGTGCTCGAGGAGCTCTCCGAGGAGCAGATGTTCGGCTGATCCCGGCCCAGCATCGACTCGATGTCGATGTGCGCAAGGGGCGGGCGAGCTGATCGGTCCCACCCCGACCGAGCGCGGCAAATTGGGGACGAAGTGCCGTCTGCTCACCGATCGCAACGACGCGCCCCTGTACGTGCTGGCCCGGGCCGCGGACACCCATGACGGCCTGTCGACGCCGGACAAATACTGTGCAGATGCGTCGTTGACACAGCCGAATCTTCGAGCCGCACCGAGCCGCAGACTCCCGCAGGGCGACAGACCCACGTCATCTAGCCCTCCAACAGTAGGAGTCCTAGCGACAGATCAATACGATGAGCTCATGGGGGGACCTTTAAGGACGAATCGTCGGTCGTATGGGTCGATGACAAAACGTATTCGATTTCCCGAAATAGTTGTACTGACAGCGATCGGGGTACTGATATTAGATGGTCTTGTTCTTGGCGCCAATGTTGCTTACCACATGGTCAGCGACCGGTCGGAAAATGACTTCGGCGTCCGCTTCCTCCGTTGGCCTGGATGGGACGGGGATGAGGACAGGTCGGCCATAGAGGTCAGCGGATATGTGCAACTGGGGATGGCGGCCGTGCTGCTCTGTCTCACGTGGCGTCGCACTCGGCAACCCGTATACCTGGCATGGGCCGCCATCCTCACAGCGCTGGTTCTCGACGATTCTCTTCGACTCCATGAAACGACAGGCCATGCAGTTGAAGCAGTAATGGCTCCCCAGACGTCCATCGGCCCCGGTTTAAGGACTCAGGACATCGGAGAACTCCTCTTTTGGGGATGTGTGGCCATACCGCTCGGCGTGTGGTGGTTAATCAAGCACAGGGCTGCTGACCACCGAGCCAAGCGGGATTCATGGGCGCTTGTGCTGGCCATAGCCTTCGTAGCAACCTTCGCCGTGATCCTCGACGTACTAACGATCGCGCTAGGCTCGGTTCCCGTGGCACAGGACTTCATCGGCAAACTCATACTTGTCGAAACCGGGGGCGAACTACTTGGGATGTCAGCCATTCTGTTGATTTCTGTGGTGATCACCAGTCGGAGTGAGGGCGTACCGCACGCTGGAAGGAGCAAATAGTGGCGGCGTGGTCCCCAATGCCTATACACATGATCTCCTAGCTTGGTCACCTGGCGCAGTCGGCGCAGGCTGATGATGGTGCGGGCCAGCAGCGGGAACATGGTGGCTTCGGTGCGGTCGTAGCGGAGCCCGGGAGGCTTGAAGCGCAGCACCCAGGAAATCGTGCGTTCCAGGGTAGGGAGCGGGCTCAGCATCACCCTTCCAGGCCGCCCTACGGCCAAGCCAGATCGGGTGACCTGACCTACGGTTTGGTTTCCAGTGACGGTCGCTAGCCGAAGACCTTCATGGAAGGCTCACCGCTATGCCTCGCCCTTGTCCACCGGAGTTCCGTGCGCGAGCGATCGCTCTCGTGCCCGAGGGCCGCCAGGTCAAGCAGACCGCGGCTGATCTCGGCATCTCCCCATCCGTACAATGCGGGCGGTGGTTCCGCGTCGGCGCAGGTAGCGGCGCACTCTATTGTCGTCGTAGGCCTCGTCCGCGTGCAGCTTGCCCGGTCGGCGCCGTGGACGCCCGGGCCCCGGTCCTTTGACCGGCGCCAGTCCGTCCAGGATCGGCTCGACCAGCATGGAGCCGTGCCTGTTGGCCCCGGTGATCGACACCACCAGGGGCAACCCATCGGCCGAAACCAGCAGGTGATACTTGGTGTCTGCCTTGCCGCGGTCGGTGGGGTTGGGTCCGGTCAACTCGCCCCGTTTTTCGCCCGGACGCTGACCGAGTCCAGGCACGCCCGCGCCCAGTCGAGCTGACCGTCCTGGCCAAGCTGCTCGAGCACGGCGTGGTGCAGCTTCTCCCACACCCCGGCTTCCTGCCAGGCCCGTAGCCGGCGCCAGCAGGTGATCCCGGAGCCGAAGCCCAGCTCCACGGGCAGCTTCTTCCACGCGATGCCGTTCTCGGCCACGAACAGGATGCCGTTGAGGACCGCTCGGTCATCCACGCGCGGTCGCCGGGTGCGCCGTTCTTCGCCGGTGGGGGTGACGGGATCAAGGGTTCCAGCAACTCCCACAACTGGTCGCTGACCAGCCGGCGGGAGATCTTCGAACTCGTCATGGCAGCCATGATCACCGGCCAGCCAGGCACCGCTCAATGCCTCACCCATAACTATTGAAACCACTTCTAAGGCCGTAACACCAGCTGTCCGCACGGACGTCGTTGCGTCGGGACGGAGGTCTCCACATAGTCTGGTCGTCATGGCTTTCGTTCCCTGTCCTGTCCGGGCACGTCAGCCTTACCCTCCTCGCGGAGGACATTGAGGGTGAGACACGAGCCGGTGTTCCGGGTCGAGCCCCGGCGAGAGGACGCAGATGCAGATCGGGTTCGTATCACGTTGGCCCCTGGACGACCGCCGAGCGGCCTCAGGCACCAATTTCAAGCTGTTCGAAGCACTCTCCCAGCGACACTCCGTGGTTCACATTCCCTACCGACCCGACGCCGTCCTGAGGGCGTACAGTCACGGCCTGGAATGGTTGGCACGGCTCCGCGGCAAGAACTTCTCGGTGAACTTCACCCGCCTCGCGTCCCGAAGGCTGGCAAGAAGTCTCGACAAGCATCTCGTCGAAAAGGTCGATCTTCTGTTCTTTCCGCTCACCACGTCCTGCCTCGCAGGCCTGCAAACTGACAAGCCGACCGTTTACCTGAGTGACGCAACCTTCGAATCTCTCTACGACTACTATCCCTCCCACAGTAACTTCATGAAGTTCAACTACCAGCAGGGCAATGCCGTGCAGCGGAAGGCACTGGATCATGCGACCACGGTGATCGTCGGTGCTGGCTGGGCCCAGGCCTCCGCTGTCGCTGACTACGGACAGCATCCCGGCAAAGTCCATGTCATCGAGTTCGGCGCCAACCTGCTGGACGACGACCCGACAACCATCAGGACATTCTGCGACTCCGTCCGAGGGGACGATCATGACGAACGCAGGCCCCTGACTCTTCTCTTCGTGGGGGTCGACTGGGCAAGAAAGGGCGGCGACATCGCAGTGGAGTGTTGCCGGGCTCTCAACGACCACGGGATCGCGTCCCGTCTGCACGTGGTCGGAACCGAGGTTCCTCTACACCACCGCGACGACAACCTCGTGACCCACGGCTTCCTGGACAAAAATGATCCGGTCGATGTCAAGTGTCTTAACGAGCTCATGGCCACAGCCCACCTCCTGATTCTCCCCACGCAGGCGGAATGCACTGGCATCGTGTTCTGCGAGGCCTCCGCCTACGGCTTGCCGTCCTTCACTATTGACACCGGCGGCATATCCGACTATGTCCGCAATGGCGTCAACGGATATCGACTACCTCCAGGCAGCACGGGCGTGGATTTCGCCCGGAAGATCTCCGAGGTCATCTCCTCGAATGAGCTGGGTCAACTGAGTGAAGGCGCGTTTGAGACCTACGCGAGCCGTCTCAATTGGCGCCGTTGGCTGGAGCGGTTCGACAACGTCACCCGTGGACTCCACAGCGACGATTAGGTCGACGCCGCTCAGCGTGCCGTCGACCGACGGACGCACCCAGACCGGCCCGCTCCCAAGGGATCCGAACGAAGCACGTCAAACTCGAAGCCTCGTCATACGGTGACCCGGTAAGCCACAGCGTTGTCCATCCGTCGCCTCTCCACGAGACACAGCATCGCAGCGATGCACAGTGCAACCCCGGTCATCTCGCACGCTTCCTCGACGGTCGCCAGCACGACGAATATCCCGTTGTAGCCGTCCTGGAAAAACAGGAACCCGCCGAGTCCGTCCAGCCCGACACTGCCGAAAACGAACACGGTTCCACCGGCCAGGAAGGCGTTGCGGGAGACGTGAGGCAGGGACATGACCATGCGCAGCAGGAGTCCGGCCACCCCGAGGGCAATGATCGCCCCGGGGATGATCCAGGCATAAGTGGCGATCGGGAGCGACTGGCCGAAGTCCGCGAAGATGTCATTGAGGCGTTCATGAAGCATCACGGCCTCGTCGATGGAAAAGTACACCCCCAGGACAGCGACCGAAGTCCAGGACTTGCGGTAGTCGCGCGCATGCCGCGCGGTGTAGCCCGCAAGCAGACCCGCTACCAACCAGAGAACGGTGTTGAGCCAGGTCGACACGTTTCCCTCGGCATGCGCGTCCACCAAGCGAAACCATGAGTGCAGAGTGTCATATGTGGCATCCGTCGAGAACACGATGGCAGTGAACAGGACACCGTTCACAAGGGTAACGAATACCACCGGCAGCATCGCCCACACGAAAGAACGGAGGAAGTGCGGGCGTTCCCACCCTGGTTGCCCCGCGGACACAGGGCCCGAGTTCCGACCCAGGGAAGTCGTCCGGGTCAAGCCGTTGCGGCGTCCAGGCCGAGGTGCTGTGTCATCGACTGGCATCTACATCCCTTTCCCCGAGGCAGAGCGTGCCAGACCGTCCGGTCGACTCCCGTTGCTATCAGCGTTCAAGGGAGCGATCGGCTGTCCGCACAGATTCTCACGAGTTCACGCACACCATGACGTTCGGGGCGAGTAAGGCTCTTTTTGACGAAGCACCTGACGACGACATTCCTCGGTAGTCTTGTGCTATGCCGGGCGCGGTCGCTCGTAGCCACAGCAGGACCCGCACCATCCCATGAGGCAGACTCAGGAGGCCCCACGACATGGCTGACGCTGATTCGACCGTAGTGAGCGTCGTCTATGAGTTGGAGTATCCCTTGCTCCTTCTCCAGGCACGCTCCATGGCCAGGTATCTCCGAGAGGGCCAGTTCCGGGAGATCATCGTCATCGACAACTCGACCAAGGGGATGCCGCTCATCGTGCAAAGGCAGTTGATGGCGCAGTACGGCCCGCTAGCGCCTTCGGTCACGGTCCTACGAGCGCACGAAATCTCCCAGTCGCCCCGCGCAGTGGGATGGAGCTCCCAGCAGCAACTGAAGCTGGCCGTTGCTACGAGAGTGAAGACCAGGACCTTCGTCCTCCTCGACGCCAAGAACCACTTCATCGCTCCCTTGCCTCCGGACTTCTTCGAGGGGCCCGACGGCAGGTTGAAGGCGTCGTGGCACAGTTACGCGAAGCACCCACTGCGCCGCAATCTGGAGCGGGTACTGCGGTACTTGCAACTTGACCCGTCTCGATACGTGCCGTGGTTCACGGCTACGGTGACGCCCTTCGCCCTTCGTACGGAGATCGTCACGTCGATGATGACGGACATCGAACGACGCAGCCGCCGGACCTTCGCCGAAGAGTTTGTGAAGAATGACCTTACTGAGTTCTTTCTGTACGCAGGTTGGATAATCTCTCAAGGACGCGATATTGAGGATGTGTACGACCTCAATCAGCTACCAACCTGTCCGATCGTGTGGCCGAAATCGGCGGACGAATGCGGCGTGGCAGCGGCCATCGCGACCGCCGAAGATCATGACCTGCCAATTTTTGCCGTGCACCGCAGAGCGCTGGTTAACCTACCGGACGAGGCCGTCCGAATGCTGGCTGATTTCTGGGCAGGCCGGGAGTTGTTCCCATCTGCGGAGGAGGCTGAGTCGTTCGTGGCCGAGTTCCGCGCACAGCACGAATCGCAAATCCGGGCCCAAACCAGAAGAGATCTGCCGGGCAAGGTGTTGTCGGTGCCGAGAAAGGTGCGGAGAGAACTCATGCACCGGCTCCCGCGGGTCGGCGGCTGACACAGAGCCCCCGGTGTGGAGATCGTGGCCGGCGCTTTCGATTTAGTTTTCGTTTCAGTACCGCTTCCGGGCCCCCTCACAGACGGAAAGTCATGGCTCTTGCCGTTTCAGTGCACCGAGGCGGAAGCCTCTGCCTCTACCAGCAAATCGCAGGTGGGGCGCGCCGCGCGATACGACAGGCCGCTGTCGGAAGGTTGCACCAGGCCGACGGGGTCCTGCCCGAGCCGACTGCGAGCCCATGGTTCTGCCTCCAGGGCATCGAAAGGGTTCAGCGGCGAACGACGCTCTCCTCACCGTTCGTCCGTACTTTCGCGTCTAATACCTCTCAACTGCTTACCCGGTGGCAGTCATGTCCAGTCCGTGCCGGAGTTTTCGAACCATGGAAGACCAGTCATGGTCGACGGCACGAACTCCCGGCGCGGGTCCCATGGTTCCAAGGCACTCCTTGAATGCGGAAGAAATGTCTTCGACGGATCGCGGGTTCACGTATGTGGCATATGCTCCGAGATTCTCGTGCATCACTGGAATGTCAGAAACCAGAACAGGAGCCCCGAAGTGCATAGCCTCCACCGGGGGCAATCCGAAGCCCTCATCGAGGGCGACATAACACATCAGTTTGCAGTTCTCGTAGAGCCAGCGCAACTCCGCCTCGGAAACTCTGCCAGTGAAGACAACACTCCCATCTGAGGCTGCTTTCCGAACCTCTTCCGACATGGATTCGCCCACCCCTGAGCTCTCGCCCACCACGACCATCGGCAGACGGCGGTTGAGGCACTGGCTGCGCAATGCACCGACGACCAGCCGACCGAGATTCTTTCGGACGTTGAGCCTACCAACCGCCAATACGAACTGCGCGGGTTCGATATCGATCTCCGGCTGCATCGGGACCGATTCCGAGAGCTTGGAGGACACGCCGAGTCCGACTGCAATCGGCGTTCGCACCCTTGGATTGAAAGATGCGATCCGACGTGATTCGTTCTCGGAGGAAGTAAAGACCTTGTCCGCGCACGGAAGGGTCCAGATCATGGCCCGAAAATAGGCTTTTTCGATGGTCGAGAACCACTCGGGGTTGGATTGGAACAGAACATCGTGCAGAAAGACGGCGCTCGGCCCCGCGAGTGGAGAGAAATTTTGTGCAAGGATCCAGTCGACTCCGTGCCGCTTGGCCAGAAAAGGGAGTTCCACTGCGTTGATTGCCGGGTGAAGCCGCAGGTGAGTTTTCACCTGCCGCACACCATCCGGGACGCCGCTGAGTTCACCAGCAGCCGGAGAAGCCACGAACAATTCATCTCGCGGAAAGGCAGCGCTCCAGGCACTGATCACTTCTTCGACGACACGACGACCCGATATGACACCGTGAGGCAACCAATACGCATCGAACAGAATCCTCATCTCATCACCACACCCCACGTTACCCAACGAACCGGGCGGACGACTCTCGCCGTCCGTAGTATCGGGCCCCGGAGTCCCTCATGCTCGAGTGCTCCTGGGTCCCTGATGGGCAAATAAAGCCGTCAGCCGCTCTCCCCGATCGACAGCGTAATGCCCTTCCATGGCTTATCACCATCGTCGCCGGGTGGACTTACGGAACCACCAAACGAACGTGCATGGGTAGGCCCTGCGGTGTCTTGCTGGGCCACCGGCACGGGCGGCGCCCTTCGGCGGTTGCAAGTCGGGCGAGACCGGCGGTGCGATGAATTAAAGGGCGGAACGCACACTCAACGACAGCCGATCGCGAGACGTCATGCCATAGAATGGAAGATCTTTCTTCCTCTCACCGAAGGAATGCACCCATGGCCGTCACCGCCTCCACCACCGTTCCCGCGCCCGTCGACCAGGTCGTGGTGACCTTCTCCGACGAGGAGTTCATCCGGCACGTGACCCACCGTGCCGGGGCCACCCTGGAGTCGGTGGAGGTCGCCGGGGACGTCGAGACCCAGTTCGCCGTGACCACGGTGCGGACCATGGCCGCGGACCGGCTGCCCGAGATGGCCCGGAAGTTCGTGGGCTCCTCGGTGCAGCTCACCCAGGTGGACACCTACCACATGCCCGACGCGGACGGGATCCGTGTGGTGCGCACCGAGATCTCCGTGGCCGCCCTGCCGGTCTCCGGCTCCGCAACCCAAACTCTCACCCCGCAGGGCGCAGCCACCGACGTGCACGTGCACTGCGTGGTGAAGGCCAACATCCCGTTCGTGGGCAAGATGGTCGCCGAGGCCGCCGAGCCGTTCATCGGCAAAGCCCTGTCCCTGCAGTCCCAGGAGGCCGAGGCCTGGCTCGCGAACCGCTGAGTCCCGGCACCGTTCCGCTCCCGCGCACTGCTCGCGGCCGGACGGTAACCCCGCTCACAGGGCGGTCGTAGACTGACCCCTGATCTTCCTCCGACGACGAACAGGAGTCCGGCTGTGAGCGCAGTTGAGACGGACGAGCACGGGCCCGGGCTGGGCAACTTCCTCCGCAAGGACCTGGTGGGCGGTGTGCTGCTGCTGATCGCGATGCTCTCGGCGCTCGTGATCGCCAACTCCCCGCTGGCTGAGGGCTACTTCGGCCTGCGGGACACGCACATCGGCATCGACTTCCCGGGCCTGGACCACACCGTGGGCGAGTGGGCCTCGGAAGGCCTGCTGGCGATCTTCTTCTTCCTGGTGGGCCTGGAGCTCAAGACCGAGTTCGTGGACGGCGAGCTGCGCAACCTGAAAAAGGCGATGCTGCCCATCGTGGCCGCCTTCGGCGGGGTGATCGTCCCGGCGCTGATCTACGTGACCGTCAACCGGATCAGCAACGCGGACCCGACCACCATCGACGGCTGGGCGATCCCCACGGCCACCGACATCGCCTTCGCGGTCTCGGTGCTCGCCGTGGTCGGGGCCTCGCTGCCCGTGGCCATGCGCACCTTCCTGCTCACCCTCGCGGTGGTGGACGACCTCATCGCGATTGTCATCATCGCCTTCGTCTACACCGACGGCGTGAACGTCGAGTTCCTGCTGCTGGCCCTGGTCCCCCTGGCGCTGTTCTACGTCCTCACGCAGCGCTTCATGATCTTCTTCCTCACCCGGCCCTGGGCCGCGTGGGTGATCCTCATGCCCATCGGCGTGCTCACCTGGCTCTTCGTGCTCGAGGCCGGCGTGCACGCCACCATCGCCGGCGTGCTGCTGGGCTTCATGGTCCCGGTGCTGCACGTGAAGCCCCGCGTGATCCGCGGCGACGTCCCCGAGCTGGGCCTGGCCCCCACGCTCGAGCACCGCTTCCGGCCGCTGTCCAACGGGCTGGCCATCCCGGTGTTCGCGTTCTTCGCCGCCGGAGTGGCCGTGGGCGGGGCCAACGGCGTGGTGACGTCCCTGACCGACCCCGTGGCGATCGGCATCGTCCTGGGCCTGGTGGGCGGGAAGCTGATCGGCATCTTCGGCGCCGCCTGGCTGATGGACCGCTTCACCCCGGCCACGAAGGACGACGACTACACCTGGCTGGACCTGGGCGGCCTGGCCATGGTGGCCGGCATCGGGTTCACGGTCGCGCTGCTGGTGGCGGAGCTCAGCTTCGGCATCGACAACCCGCACAACGAGCACGCGAAGGTCGGGATTCTCACCGGCTCGGCGATCGCGGCCCTCATCGGCGGCTCGCTGCTGGCTGTGCGCAATGCCCACTACAAGAAGCTGCGCGAGCGGGGCGTGGTGGTGGACAAGCTGGACCCGGCCTGACAGGCCGGTCCGGCTCGGAGGACCCGCCCGTGCCGGCCTGTGAGTGTGCTTCGCCCTGCGGACCCGGTTCGTGTGCGGCCGTACGGGTTTCAGACGTCCTCACACTGGAACAGGTAGTGATCCGCAACGATCCGTCCGTCCTCTGCAGGCAGGGACGACAGTATCGTCTTCTTTGATCGTGTTGAAACGAGAGCTTGACGAATGCCGCGGGCCAGCGCCGTGGCCTGCGCAGTGTGCTCGAGGACCTGGTGGCCGTGGCTTGCCAGCCAGCATGAGACGCCCGTTTCGTCCGACGCCACGATCTCGCACCCGAACGACAGTCCCTCCAGCAGCGGAAGACCTACTTGTTCCTTCCATCGACTGGTCGGCTGGGAGAAGAGCACCAAGGCCTTCGCCCGGTCCAGTTCCTCGAATATGCGCGTCCGCGGCGGACAAACGAGAAGCTCGACGGACGGGGTGCTGGCTGCGAAGCGACGGACCGCCTCGAGCCGTCCCCCCATTCCCAGGATGGTCAGCCGCGCGGAGGGCGCCTCCCGCACCACATGCGGCCATGCCTCCATCAGGCACCCGATGCCCTTTCTGTCCTCGAAGGTTCCGAGGAACACGACGCCCTCACCCTGCTCTCGAGCGACACTCCGCGCGCGTGGGAGCGCCCAGACGAGTTCGTTCTCGACGATTCGTTCCAATGGCCCCGAAACCAGGTCTTCGTATGTTCTCCTGGAGTCCTCCGTCCCGAAGGCAACCCTCTCGGTCGTGCTCAGCAGGAAGTACACGACTCCTCGCGCCAGGATTCGCGCCACACGCTCAGTCGTTCGCAGTTTGATCGCCACTTTGAGGTGCACGGGATAGTTCTCGATGCAGTATGAGACAAGCGACACTCTCCGGAGGCCAAACATCTTCCACAGGGCCACTGTCGCATGCACCGTGATGAGCTGTGGCCACTGCGTCATGACCATGGGTTCCGGGACTTCCAACGTCTCGATCCTGTCCCGATACACGCGGCGCAACATGTCGAAGACCGAGCACTGGACGATGGCCGTGCCCACGGGAGCGCGGTCCATATCGAAATCCAGCCTGCTGGCGGTGTAGAAGAACACGGCGGGCGAGAAGTCGTGGAGCCTCTCCAGATGCGCCGTCCTGGCGACGGGATAATACTTGGCGGTTCTCCGGCGTGGTGTCACCATTCGCTTGTGTCCTCGCAGTGCGTCATGTGCCGCCGAACCCGGCGAACCTGTGTGTCCCGGCCGGAGCTATGAGGCGCGTCGTCACCGGACACGGCCAGGAGCGTCACCTTATCCGACGCCGGACCGTGAGGCCCAGTGGTGCCTTCCAGACCGGCCCACGTCGGGCTGGGTGCAGTCTGGGTGCGGCTGTCCGCCCGCACCGGAGAAGGGCTGTAGCACGAGGAAACCCGCGTCGACTTCGGCATCCCGACGGCGGCCCCTACCGAAATCGGTAACGAAAGCTGTGTAGAGCGGGGGCCCTGTGTAGGTTCGGAGGATAGACGCACCCGCTCGCGTCGGGGGACGCCGGGTAGGGGGCAGAGCAGGAGTGGTTTCTGTCGCGGAGTTCGCTCCGCGCGGGAGGGGACGTCATGGAACCGGTCGAACATCTCATCGCGCTTCAGCGCAGCTGGCGGATCGTCGCGATCTGCACCATCCTGGGGATTGCAGCGGGCTTGCTCGCCGCCCTTCTGGAGGCGCCCAGTTACCGGGCGACGACGTCGGTGCTGCTCGTTCCCAGTGCGACCGTGGGCAAAGACGACCTCGGTTCGGTCAATTCATTCATGAACAGCCAGATCCACTCATACGCAGCGCTGACCGACAGCCCCATGGTCCTGGACCCTGTCCTCACGGAGACCGGTCTCTCGGTCAGTCACCGAGACCTCGCGAAGCGGGTGAGTGCGGAGGTGCCGGTCGACACCCTGGTGGTCGAGATCCACACGTCCGCCTCCGACCCCGCGGAGGCTGCGAACCTCGCGAACTCCGTTGCCCGTCACCTCACGGACGCGGTCGGTGAAGTAGCACCGGTCGGTGACGCCGGCGCGCCGACGGTGGAACTGGAGACCGTCGGGGCTGCCGCCCCGCCGGAGCAGCCGGACTCACCCAACAAGCGCCTGCGGCTCGCCGTCGGAACGGCGGCAGGCCTGCTTGTCGGCATCTTGGTCGCCGTCGCCCGTCACGCCGTCTCGCTGCGCCGCACCGAGGACGAGAACGAGAACAAGGTGCTGAGCGCGTGATCACCGTGTTGACCTCCTCCCCCGAGCCACGGCCCACCACCAACCCCTACACCGTGCAACTTCTCCACGCTCTGCGAGAGACCGAGGGTGTCGAGGTGCTCACGTTCACGTGGCGGGCGGCCATGACGCGTCGCTACGAGGTGTTCCATGCGCACTGGCCGGAGATCCTGGTGGGCGGCCGCCCGGGCCCCAAGAAACTTGCGCGGCAGATTCTGTTCGTCCTCTTGATGCTGCGGTTCCGGATTCTCGGCACCGCCATTGTCCGAACCGTGCACAATCTTCATCTTCCCGCGGACATCTCCCCCGCGGAACGCGTTCTGCTCCGGTGGTTCGACCGTCGCACAACCCACCGGGTGGTCATCAACACGTCCACCCAGTTGCCCGATGATCAACCGCACAGCCTGATCCTGCACGGGCACTACCGTGACTGGTTCGCCCGGTGGCCGAAGCAGCCACCGATTCCAGGCCGCTTCGTGTTCGTGGGCCGGATCCGCCGGTACAAGGGCACCGAGTCCCTGGTCAGGGCCTTCCGCGCCCTGTCCGGCCCAGACCTGTCCTTGTCGATCTCCGGCACGCCGTCCAGCGATGCGCTCGTGGTCACGCTGCGTGAGCTGGCGGAGGCGGATCCTCGGATCACCCTCCGTTTCGAGTTCCTCGACGACGCAGACCTGGCCGCCACGACTACCCAGGCTGAGATGGTCGTGCTGCCCTACCCGCACATGCACAACTCCGGTGCGGCCCTGATGACACTGTCCTTGGACCGTCCCGTCCTGGTACCCGACAACGAGGTCAATCGCAGGCTGTCCGCGGAGGTCGGGCCGGGCTGGGTGCACCTGTTCGAGGGGGACCTCGACGCCCTGGACCTGCAACGGGCACTCGACACCATCCGTTCGGACGGCGGGCTCCTGCGCCGCACCCCGCCAGACCTGAGCGCCCGTGAATGGGCTGAGACCGGATCCGCTCATGTCGCGGCTTACCGGCGCGCGCTCGATGACGTGGACCGAGTTCGCGCCGGATCGTCACCACGGGACAGGTCGAACCCGGGAGTGCTCCGATGAATTCGAGGACGTTACCCCTGCTCGGAGTGCTCGTCGTCAACTACGGTTCTCATGCGTTATTGCGGGAGCACCTGGCGCCTCTCGTTGCTGCGGCGCCGAACGCGTTCGCGGTCATCGTCGACAACTGGACCACGGACGAGGAGCGGCAAGCCGTCCGGGGCCTGGCCGCCGAACACGGTTGGCATCTCGAGGCCCCCGACACGAATCTGGGCTTCGGAGCCGGCGTTAACCTGGCGGTAGCACGTGCACAGACGCTGGGCGCCCAGCACCTCCTGTTGCTCAACCCGGATGCCTCCCTGGAACCGCAAGCGCTCTCGATGCTCCGCCGCGAGGTCGTACGGAGGCCACGTGCCCTGATCTCCCCGGTCGTCGTGCGGCCGGACGGCTCCGTCTTCTCCCGGGGAAGTGCGCTGGAGCTCTCCACCGGGCGCATGGGCGCACGGCACCGGGACACGGTCCCCGGCGCGCACCGGGATCCCTTGCGGGTGCAGCACTGGCTCTCGGGAGCGTGCCTGGCGCTCGATGTGGGCCTGTGGTCAGCGTGCGGTGGATTCGACGAAGACTACTTCCTCTACTGGGAGGACGTGGATCTCTCCTACCGGGTCGAGGCGGTGGGCGGTGAGCTGGTCGTCCTGGAGGAGGTGCGTGCGCTGCACGACGAGGGCGGCACGAGTCGCGCGGAGAAGGTGTCCAACCGCGCACGTTCGGACACCTTCTACTATTACAACATTCGCAATCGCCTCTTGTTCGCCCGCAAGCACTTGGCACCGCGCGATCGCCTGCGCTGGGCGCTGATGTCTCCAATGCTCGCCCGGGAGGTCCTGCTCCAAGGCGGCAAGCGACAATTCCTGCGCTCGCTACGACCGATACGCACGGCCGCACGGGCCACCGTCGACGGGCTCCTGCTGCTCGTCGGACGAAGATCGGCGGGAGCTCGTCATGGCTGAGTCGCCGAAGTCAGGCACCGGGGCTCTGCCCCGCGGGGACGGATGGTCCGACGGATGGACCACCGACCAGTTGGAGACGCTGCGACGCTACCGGCCCTCCGGCACGGCCCGCTGGAGGCGCCACGACTGGAATCCCGTGCTCCTCGGGCTGGCCTTGCTCGTGGCGGCACTGGCGGTGATGAATGTCGCGATGCGCTTCCAGATCACAGCCGGAGTGACCACGGGGTATGCACTGGCGATCGTGACCATGCCTCTGTGGTTGGCGACGGCGGCCCGTTACAGGTACTACCCGACCGTCCTCGTCCTGGCGGTGGTGTCGGTCGCGACGGGCCTGTTCCTGACACTGGCGAGTTCCGTGACGCACGAGGTCCTGTGGTCCCGAGCTGTCGCCAATTCGGCGCTGCTCGGAGGAAGCGTACTGGCTGCGGGCGTCATCCTCTGGACGCGGCCCGTCCTGGCAGAGTGGCAGATCGGGATGTTGCTGGGTGCGGGCCTGCTCCTACGAGCCGCAGCCGCGCCGGCGGCGTCCAACCCGTGGAAGTCCGAGTGGGCCGTTCCCGTCATCGTTCTCGTCCTGGCTGTGACCCAGGCGGCGCGCTCCCGGGTCCTGGGCATTCTGGCTTTGGTGACGCTTTCGGCAATATCGGCCGTCAACGACTCCCGGTCCCTGGCGGGCATGCTACTGATGACGGCAGTGATTCTGAGCATCCAGCTCCTGCCGTTGCCGGACCGGTTCATGCGCATCGGGACCGGGCGTGCCCTGCTGTTCGCGAGCGCCCTGGGCTACGTCATCTACTGGATATTCACCCGTCTGGCCCTCAACGGCGCTTTCGGCGCACACACACAGCTGCGGTCCGAGGAGCAAGTGCTCCGTGCGGGGTCCCTCATCCTGGGGGCACGGCCGGAGATTGCTGCCACAGCGGGTCTGTTCAGGCATGAGCCCGCAGGATTCGGTTCGGGCACCGTCCTGAATCCGTCCGGGATCGCCGTGGCGCAGGAAGCGATGGGTCAGATCAACTATGACGCAGACAACGGTTATGTATACAACTACATGTTCGGCAGGAGCATCGAACTGCACTCCGGTATCGGTGACCTCTGGGCGCTTTTCGGGCTGCCCGGTCTCGTGCTGGTGGTCGTCGTCGTCTGGGCCCTCCTAAACTCCCTGGCCCACGCCTTTTCGACACGCTCCGTGACCCCGTTGCAGATTATCGTCTCGCTCCTTGCGCTGTGGAACGTGTTCTTCGGTCCGCTTTACTCACTCGGTCCCTTCCTCGTCTTTTCCCTCGGGCTCATCCTAATCCCACACGGAAAACCTTCGTTCCTGGGGATCCGTGGACCCCTCTCGGGGGATACGCCGCCTGTCCGGGGGGCCAGGGCATGAGCGTCAGTTCGGCTGCGAAGAAACAACAGTTCCGCGCGGTGGGCTCCACCGCGATGATGAAGGTCGCCGTGATGGGGATCTCCGGGTTCATCGGCATCCTCACGACCCGGATGATCATCAGTAATTTCGGCACCGAGGCCTACGCCCAGTACGGCTTGCTCGTCTCGCTGGGGAGCTTGCTCCCCTTCGCTGACCTGGGAGTGGGCACCGCCGTCATCACTGCCGTCGCGGCGTCGAGAAATCCGGCCGAGGACGACGTCGTACGTCGTACTGTGCTCACCGCCTTCCGCATCGTTCTCCTCTCCACCGTGGTCATCAGCCTCGGTGCGGTGACACTGACGGCACTGGGACTGTGGCGGCCCCTTCTGGGCGACGCCATGACCGCGGACGGCGAGTGGCCGGCCATGGTGGTGATGATCGTGTTCGCGATCGGTGTGCCCTTCGGCATAGGCCAGTGCATCCTGGTCGGTCTCGGCAGGACGACCAGGCAGATCGCCAATCAGTTCGTGGTCTCCCCGACGATGTTCCTGCTAGTGACCCTGTCGGTTGCCCTCGCTGTGCCCGCCGGCAGCTGGCTCGCCGTCTATTCCTACGCCGCGAACGGCCTGGCGGGAGCCCTGTGCTTGTGGCAGGCTGCGAGACTTGTCCGGCCACAACTGCGCAGAGTGGCGCGCCAATTGTTGCGCCCCCACGAATACCCCGGTCTAAAGGTCATGGACGTGGCGTGGCCGATGCTGGTCCAGCTCGTCGTGCTTCCGTTCGCCATGGGGAGCGACCGCCTCATGCTCTCGCATCTGTCCGGAAGCCCAGAGCTCGTCGAGTACAACCTCGCAGCTCAGTTGTTCGGCATCATTCTCCAGACGATCGCGGCAGCAGGCGTCGCTCTATGGCCGGTGTTCGCCAAGAACCGGGCGACCAGCACCGTCCAGAGCCCTTGGCAATTGTGCCTGCTGTTCGGACTGGGCGGCCTCATTCTGGCCGCTGGCCTGTGCCTGGTCTCCCCATGGGTCGTAGCATTCGTATCGGACGGCAAGATCAACCTGCATCCACCTCTGTTGCTGGCCTTCAGCGCCTATGTCATCGTGCAGGCCGCCAAGTACCCCTTGGGCATGTACATGACCGATGTGCGCGGACTGCGCTTCCAGATCGGGCCCATCATCGCCATGGTGCCGCTCAAGATCGGATTGTCCCTCCTTCTCATCCCCGTCCTCGGTGCGGCGGGCACCGTCTGGAGCACCGCGCTGGCCGTCGGCCTGTGCCAGGTTCTGGCCAACGTCTGGTGGATCCGCAGGGACCTCGACCGGCGCCGGGCAGCAGTTGATGAGGCCCAACGCGTGGCCACCGCCGCCCACAATTCGCCATCGGACAACCCCGCTCCCATGAAGGGCCGGGATCGAACGCCCTAGGGCATGTCTCTTTAATCGTGTGAGTGGTTCTGCGAGGCTGGGGGCATGTCCCGTACGGCTGTGCTGACCGATGATCAGTGGGAACGGATCCGCCCTCTCCTGCCGTCCTCCGATGGCAAGAGAGGCCGGCCGTTCCGCGACGACCGCCCCGTGGTGGAAGGCATTCTCTACCGGTACCGGTGCGGGATTGCCTGGCGTGATGTTCCCGAGCAGTTCGGGCCCTGGCAGACCGTGTGGAAACGGCACCGCCGCTACAGCGCCGACGGAACCTGGGACCGGGTCCTGGCCGCGCTGCTGACCGAGGCGCAGAAGCTTCAACTGATCGACTGGGCGGTGTCGGTGGACTCCACCATCAACCGGGCCCATCAGCACGCCACGAACTTCTCCCGCGACACAGGGGGCGGGATCGAACTACACGAATCTGTCCGACGAGCCGGCTGATCACGCGGTAGGCCGCTCCCGCGGCGGGCTGTCGAGCAAGATCCACACCCTGGTCGACGGCGCCGGACGTCCTCTGGTGGTGCTCGTGGGACCGGGTCAGCCCGGGGACGCCCCGATGTTCCCGCATTTGATGGCCCACCTGCAGGTGGCCCGCCACGGACCAGGGCGGCCCCGGACCCGGCCCGGGCGGCTGCGGGCGGACAAGGCCTACTCCTCGAGAGCAATCCGCACGCATCTGCGATCCCGAGGGATCACCGCAGTGATCCCCGAGCCCGCTGACCAGGTCGGCCACCGGAAACGCCGGGGCTCCCAAGGTGGTCGACCCCCGACCTTCGACGCCCAGGACTACAAGGGCCGCAACGTCGTCGAGCGGTCCTTCAACCTTTTCAAGCAGTGGCGAGGCCTCGCGACCCGATACGACAAGCTCGCGCTGACCTACCGCGGCGGGGCCGTACTGCGCGCCATCACCATCTGGCTCAAAGACCTATTGGGAGACATGCCCTAGGTGTCCTCGCGCGCGGCCGTCCCGCGGGGAACCGTCGTTCGGGGGTTGTTGGACGGCTTGAGCCCATGAGAGACACCCATTGTCATGATTGGGAAGTCGGTCGCCGGGTCCTACATTATGAGGTTATCCGGTCATGGGGGCACGACCGGAGGCGCATGACCATGGGGGTGAACATGCGTGTAGTGGTGACGGGTGGAGCCGGCTTTCTCGGATCTCACCTGTGCGAGGCGCTGTTGCGTCGGGGCGACACAGTGGTGTGCCTCGATGATCTTTCCACGGGCCGCCTCGTCAACGTCACGCTCCTCCAGCGGCATCCTCGTTTCTCCTTCGTGGAGTGCGATGTCAGTGACGGGATCGAGGTCCACGGGACCGTCCACGTTGTGGCCCACCTGGCGAGCCCCGCGTCTCCTCCGGACTACCATCGTCTTCCTCTCCACACACTGGCCGCCGGAAGCAGAGGCACCGAGAATGCCCTCCGGGTCGCCAGAAGCAAGAACGCACGTTTCTTGTTGGCGTCCACCAGCGAGGTGTATGGAGATCCGCTCGAACATCCGCAACGGGAGAGTTACTGCGGGAACGTCAGTTCAGTGGGACCGCGCAGTGTCTATGACGAAGCCAAGAGATTCAGCGAGGCCATCGCCATGGCCTATGCGAGAGTCCATGCCGTCGATGTCGGCGTCGTGCGGATCTTCAACACTTTCGGGCCGCGCATGCGCGCCGACGACGGGCGGGTCATCTCGAGCTTCATTGCCCAGGCTCTCAATGGGGATGTGCTGACCATTTACGGTGACGGCAGTCAGACCCGCTCGTTCTGTTACGTCGATGACCTCGTGCGGGGGATCGTGTCAATGATTGATTCACGCGAACGGGGCCCTATCAATCTGGGCAATCCGGAGGAACACTCGGTCCTCGACATCGTCCGGATGGTCCTGGCAGCCACTGGGTCCAGCTCCGACATCGAACACCATCCCCGGCCCGTCGACGATCCCCGGCGCCGGTGCCCCGACATCACTCTGGCGGTAGAGCGACTCTCGTGGGCGCCGACTATCTCCACGGTAGAGGGGGTACGCCGTACGGTGGCGCACTTCCAAGCCCGGCCCTACGACGTCGCTCGCGCTTCGGAGCCCCTGGCAGGCGCACAGTTCGGAGGACTTCCGGACGAATCGTCACTGCACTCCGCCATGTCACCGTTTCCGCAACAGACTTCCGGCGGCGGAACAGACGGCTCGATGCCCATACGACCCGCCGGTCCGGCGTCTCACATCCGCACGCCGGGCGCACTGTGACCGAATGAGAGCCGACATTTTGAACCGAACCACACTCGTCACCAGGTACATCATCGCCGGAGGACCCGAAACCGGAGACGTACTGCGGTTCGTCGCGTCACCGGATTTCGGCCTCGCCGCTCCGGCCCGAAGAGCACACGCTCCAGCGCAGCCCGGGCGGTGCACCCCCTTTCGCGCAGGTTCACGGACCGTGTGCAGGCTGCGGACATGACCGATCTGCACCGGAAGGGAAGAGCTAGAAGCAGAGCAGCATCGGCATTTCAGTGGGTCGTCCGGCGAACGTCCGGCAACGCGGAGGAGCAGTCTGCGCAGCCTTTGGTGCTGACGCCTGCAGGCCCCGTTCTCCCTGGCGAGACGGCCCAGATGCGGACAACCGCTCTTGGGACGTTCGTGCCCGCCCTCAACGCGCAGGACACCGCATTTGTGAGAGTTCTCACCGTAATGTGGGTCATGGCATTCGCCTACTTCTGGATTTGGTGGTTCCAGCCCGAGCATCGAATCGGCTGGAAGGGTCTGATCGTCAATTCGCTCCTCCTGTTCTATTTCTCCTACTTGCCCATGTACTTCCTGGCGACGGCGAACCGGCTTCGACGCATCAATCCAGAACTGGAGATCCCCCTAGTTCGCACGGCCCTTCTGGTGACCAAGGCTCCTTCCGAGCCTTGGGACGTGGCACAACGAACTTTGAGAGCAATGCTCGACCAGGACCTGCCGCATGCATATGACGTCTGGTTGTGCGACGAGTCCCCGAACGACATGGTTCGCGTTTGGTGCCGTGCCCACGGCGTGAAGTTGTCGTGCCGCCAAGGCCGCGCCGACTACCACCGCACGGAATGGCCGAGGCGGACAAAATGCAAGGAGGGGAATGTTGCTTTCTTCTACGACCACTGGGGGTACGAGGATTATGACGTCGTGGTACAGCTTGACTGTGACCACGTCCCGACGAGGACTTACCTGCGTGAGATATTGCGTCCCTTCTCGGATCCGGCAATCGGCTACGTAGCAGCACCCAGCGTCAACGATGCTAATGCGTCCATCTCTTGGACGGCCCGCGGCCGGCTACACCGAGAGGCCGTGTTCCACGGACCGGTACAGCTCGGCCACGCCATGAACCTGGCTCCGTCCTGCATCGGTTCGCACTATGCAGTGCGAACCGAGGCTCTGCAGGACATCGGCGGAATCGGTCCTGAGCTGGCTGAGGATTTTTCCACCTCATTCCTACTGACGTCAGCAGGATGGCGTTCTGCATTCGCGCACACTGCAGAAGCCCATGGTGAAGGACCCGTCTGCTTTGCCTCCATGGTTACGCAGGAGTTCCAATGGGCTCGAAGCTTGATGACACTGCTCCTCGACCTCGTGCCTCACCACCTACGGCGACTCCCTTGGCCGCTCAAAGCGCGTTTCCTGTTTGCATTGACGTACTATCCGCTCGTGAGCTTGGCGACGCTCGGGGGTTTGGCGTTGCCGGCCGTTGCCGCCGTCGACGGGACACCGTGGGTCGAAGTCGACTACGGGCGGTTCCTGGTCCACTGGTTGTCGATGGATCTTTGTCTGCTGGCCCTCGTGTACTTTCTTCGCCATCGAGGACTGCTCCGGCCCGCATCTGTCCCGCTCGTCAGCTGGGAAAGCTGGATCTACGCCTTCGTTCGCTGGCCGTTCGTTTCCTGGGGCGTCCTCGCGGCTGTGCTCCACAAGGTACGGCCGAAGCAGATCGTGTTCCGAGTGACCCCGAAGTCTGTTCTCGGGCTGAATCCCATCGCCGGGCGTCTCGTCGCCCCGTACTGCATCATCGCCTTGGTTCTGGATGTCGCTGCCCTGATCGGCCAAGCGACGACCGACGCTGTCGGTTACGTCTTCCTGTGTTTGCTCGCGGCGACTTGCTACTCGATCGTTGCCGTCGCAGTACCGCTTCTCCACGCCGCCGAAGCCGCCAGAACCAGCATGGTGGGAAGGTGGATGGCGATCCAGGAGACAGCTCGAGATGCGGTCACCCTGGCCTGTGCCACATCGGCCATGACCGTCGTCGCCATCCTCGGCTTCCCCGCCTATCTCATGGCATGGTCATGAGACTCCAGACCATTCAGGACTGATTCATTGCAGCAGAGTGCGCGCTCCCGGCTACGGCACCTCGCTGTGCTCGTCCTGTCGGTGTTCATCAGCGGAGGAGCAACAGTTGACATTCACGACTCCAGCCTCCCCGTGACCTCCGAGATCAGCATCGTCGGCGCCGACTTCTCCTCGTTGTTGCAGCAGGAAGCCAACAATCAGAAATTCCTGGATCACGAGGCCGAAGCTCCACTTGAGACCATTTTGGGCGCCCACGGTGTCAACTACTCGAGAATCCGCCTGTGGGTTGATCCTGAGCCGGGCTCGAACGATCTGGCCACTGCCCTAACTCTGGCCGAGCGCTCCGCTGGTGCTGGCATGCAGATTCTCCTTGACCTCCACTTCTCGGACACTTGGGCCGACAAATCCAACCAAGAGGCGCCGGCTGCATGGGCGACGTTCGACCAGAAGGAGATGGTCGCCGCGGTGCGCTCGTACACGGAGGACGTCGTCAGGGCCTTCGCCGAACAGGGCACACCCGTGTCGATGGTGCAGCTCGGCAACGAGGTGACCAATGGCATCCTCTGGTCCTGGGGCAAGATCGACCAGCCGTGGGGAGAGTACTGGGAGGGATTCGCCGAGCTGCACGAGGCGGGGGTTGCGGGAGCAATTGCGGCCAGTCCCGCCTCACCGCCGCGCATCATGATCCATCTACACGGTGGAGGGGACAGCCGGAGCGTAGGGCGCTTCCTCGAAAAAGCGCAGGATCACGGCATGACGTTCGATGTCGTAGGAGTCACCTACTACCCGTTCTGGAACGGTTCTCTGGACCAGCTCGGGCGTTTCCTGCACTTCGTGGCCGAACGGTACGACCGTGATGTTCTTGTCGTGGAGACTGGTTATCCATGGACTCTCGACGACCCCGCCCACTGCTCCAATGTCGTCGACGAGGCCGAAGACCTGCCGACTCCTCGTTCGCACCCACCGACGCCAAAGGGCCAGTCCGCGTACTTCGAGGATCTGCGGGCGGTCCTGCAAAGTGTCCCCGATGGCCATGGGCTCGGCTTCGTGGTCTGGGAACCGGCCTGGTTGCCGGACGTCAGGCTGGCGGGCAACGTCTGCAACAGGTATGCAGCTCTCACGCTGTTCGACTGGCACGGGAATGCCTTGCCGGCCTTGGATCGTCTGGCGCAGTGACCGTGCCGGTGGGGACCGCGAGAGCTCTCACGGAGCATGGTATTTCTGCTGCGCCTTGAGCAGTCCGTTCTCAACCAGGTTTTCCACCGCGTCGGCCGCTTCGTCGAGCAGGAAGGGCAGCTCCTTGCCCTCGGCGGAGGAGAACGGCTTGAGCACGTAGGAGGCGGCGTCCATCCGGCCCGGTGGCCGGCCCACACCCACGCGCACCCGGTAGTAGTCCTTGGTGGACAGGGCCTTGGACATGTCCCGCAGGCCGTTGTGCCCGCCCTCCCCCCCGCCGATCTTGAGCTTGAGCGCCGCGAAGGGGATGTCGATCTCGTCGTGCACGGCGACGACCCGCTCGGCAGGGATGCCGTAGAACTTGGCGAGGCCGGCCACCGGGCCGCCGGAGGTGTTCATGTAGGTCATGGGCTTGGCCAGCACCATCCGCGGCCCGCCCGGGCGCAGCCGGGACTCGAGGACCTGGGCGCGGGCCTTGTGCACCTTAAAGCTCCCGCCCAGGCGGGAGGCGAGCTCGTCGAGGACCATCTGCCCCACGTTGTGGCGGGTCCTTGCGTACTCGGGGCCGGGGTTGCCCAGCCCCACGACCAGCCATGCGTCGGACATCGGTGCCTCCATCGAAAAGGTGACGAGTGCGGTCATGCGAAGTGCGGGGCGGCCCGGAAGCCGCCCCGCACTCCGGAGGATCAGTCGAGCGGTGAGGCTCAGGCCTCGTTCTCGGGAACGACGTCGCCCTCGGGGGCCTCGGTCTCGCCCGCGGACTCGGACTCGCCGAGGTCCTGGGCCTGGGGCTCGGAGACGTTGATGACCAGCAGCTCCGGGTCGGAGACCATGGTCACGCCCTGGGGCAGGCGGACGTCGGCGGCGTAGACGTGGTCGCCCACGCCGTGGCCGTCGAGGTTGATGACGACGTCCTCGGGCACGTTCAGGGCGTCGGCCTCGACCGTGAGGGTGTTCTCCTCCACATTGTGCACGGCGTTGGGCTCGACCTCACCGATGACGTGCACGGGGATCTCGACCTCGACCTTCTCGCCGCGGCGCACGGCCAGCAGGTCGACGTGCAGGATCTCGGGGCGGGTGGCGTGGCGCTGGATGTCCTTGACCATGACCAGCTCGGTGCCGCCGTCGAGCTGGAGCTCGAGCACGGCGTTGGAGTGGCGCACGGCCAGCATGGTCTCGTGACCGGGGATGATCACGTGCTTGGGCTCGGCGCCGTGGCCGTAGACCACCGCGGGGATCTGGTCGTTGTTGCGGATGCGGCGGGCGTAGCCCTTGCCGAAGTCGCTGCGCGTGGTGGCGGGGATGCGGATGGTGTCAACCATGGGAACTCCTCGATAGCGGGTCTGTCGTCGGAATGGCCAGGCGATACCGGCCGCAGACCCTCCCCCGCGTTCTGGACGCTTCGCGGGGCACCCCGAGGGGCGCCGCGCCAGTGGGGGCGGGAACGTTCAACCAGCCGTCGTCGATCACGGGACCACAAGGGTCCCCTCGCCTTGGCAACCGCATAAGGCTAGCACGGGAGGCTGCTGCGGACATCGGCCCAGGTCATCGCGATAGTGAATTCACATTCAGCCATTATTGGCCAAAAGTAAGCATCGGCAGGACGTTCGCTTTAGAGTCGGTACCGCGGCAACCTCCACCAGGCGGAACGATCCGATCCGGGAAGGAGGTGCCAGTCGATGGGGGTCGGCTGGTTGGCACGGTCAGTCCGCTGAACGACTCAGCATCCACAGCAACAGCATTCCCTCCAAGGGGCCATGCCGTGCTGTCCACCGCTCACTCGTTCAGCGAGGCATGGTTCCGTCCACCGCTACAGGCGAAAGGACTACTGCTGTGCTCAAACAGACCGGCATCTCGCGGTCCGCTTCATGGCAGGACAACTACGTTCGGACAGTGCGAACGACGGACGCCGCAATGATGGCAGTGACTGTCGCCGCAGCCCAGCTCATCCGCTTCGGCTTCGACAGCGGGACCCTGCTCGTGCAAGGTTTCCGGTTGCCGTACTGGGGCGTTGGCGTCCTTCTCGGCCTGGCCTGGTGGGCATGGTTGGAACTGCGCGGTACCCGCGATATCCGGCTGGTCGGTCAGGGCATCGAAGAATCCAAGGAACTGGTCAATGCCACGCTGGTGCTGTTCGGCGCCATCGCCATCGTCTCCTATGCAATGGACATCCCCACGGCCCGGGGTTACGTCATTGTGGCGTTGCCTCTGGGCATGGGTCTGTTGCTCCTCGGCCGGGGCAGGATCCGACGGCAACTGGTCTATCGGCGGCAGGCCGGCGTCGGGACGTCTCGAGCGATGGTCGTGGGCTGCCCGCCAGGTGTCCTCGAAACCGTCAGATCGCTGCGGAAGCACCCTGGGGCCGGCTTCGACCCCGTGGCCGTCTACGCACCAATGTCTTTGAGGCCATTGGACCCTTCATTGGCCTCAATGGACCAGCCACCGAACCTCCTGCCTGACGGCCACTTTCCGGAAGTGCCGGGCTTGCTGGAAGCCTGCCGTGACCGGCAGATCGAGGTGCTCGTGCTGTGCGCCAGCGCACCGTTCAGTCCCGAGGAGATCCGGCACCTGAGCTGGTACCTGGCCGACGAAAGGATCCGCCTTGTTCTCGACACCGGCCTGACAGACATCGCGGGGCCGCGGATACACACGCAACTCATGGCCGGCTTGCCGCTGATCCACGTATCCACACCGAAGATGAATAGCGCCCGGCTGCTGCTCAAACGAACAGTCGATGTCGTCGGCGCTGGTGGAGCACTATTGGCCCTTTCTCCCGTCATGTTGGCTCTGGCTCTCATCGTCAAGGCCCATGACGGCGGGCCAGCCTTCTTCACCCAGGAGCGCATCGGACTGGATGGCTCCCGGTTCCGGATGCTCAAGTTTCGATCCATGTACGTGGACGCGGAAGAGCGCAGAAACGCCCTTCTTGCGGCGAACGAAGGAGCAGGCGGGGTGCTCTTCAAGATGAAGAACGATCCGCGAGTCACCACCCCCGGCCGCTGGATGCGCAAGTACAGCCTCGATGAGCTGCCGCAGTTGGTAAACGTGCTGGCCGGGCAGATGTCGCTCGTGGGTCCGCGACCGCCACTGGCAAGCGAGGTCGAGAAGTACGAGGACCATGTCCACCGGCGCCTGCGCGTCAAGCCGGGGATCACGGGCCTGTGGCAGGTGTCCGGCCGATCCAACCTGGACTGGGATCAGGCCGTGCGCCTCGACCTCTACTACGTGGAGAACTGGTCCCCGGTTCAAGACCTGGTCATCCTCCTGCGCACCGTCAAGGCCGTGCTCGCCCGTGACGGCGCGTACTGACCGTGCGGGATGCGCCGAGACCGAACGAAGCACATATCCATTTATTATTGGCCAGGGGCATCTCCCACGCTCCCGGCTGACGGCTTCCCGGTACGCGCTCTCCGGGCCCACCGTGCTGGGTCAGCTCAGCTGCCCGCAGCGGTACCTGCATCCCGCCGAAGGGTCTTGGTCACCAGCAGATAGGCGAGGATCCAGGGCTCGACGACGTACCGGTGGCCCAGCCGCCGCGGTTGCGTGACCAGCCGGTAGGCCCACTCCAGCCCGATGGGCCCGAGCCACCGCGGCGGCGGCTTCTGAATGCCCGCGTACTCGTCGATCCCGCCGCCGACGGCCGCGTAGATCGCCGTGGGCAGCTCCTCCCAGCGCCGGCTGAGGAACTCCTCCTGCAGCGGCATGCCCAGGCCCACGATGACGAAGTCCGGCCGGAACTCCTGGAGCTCGCGGACGATGTGGTCCTCGAGCACGGGGTTCCAGCCCTCCCCCGGCCAGCCCTCGACCTGACCGCCGGCTGCGTCCCGCCGGAGCATGTCCACCGTGCGGGCGTTGCCCGCGGCGGTCGCGCCGACGACGGCGACGCGCCGCACCGGGGTGCGTCCCATCAGGCCGGGCAGCCAGTCCAGGGTGCCGAGACGGTGCCGCTTGGCGCTGAGGTCGCGCCCGGACCGCCACTTGGCCAGCTTCAGGACGGGGAACCCGTCGGTCAGCACCACGTCGGCCTTCTCGTAGAACGCACGGAACGTGGCGTTGACCTCCCACGTGTACAGACTGTGCAGGTTGTGGGCGAGGACGGCGGCCTTGCGCCGCTCCTGCCACGTCGCCGAGATCCAGCGGTGCAGCTCCTCGGCGTCCATGGGCGTCACCCGGACACCGCTGACCGGGATCTCGATCGGGCCCGTGCTCTGGGCACGGCTCTGGTGCTTCAACATGCGAACTCCCCCTGTGCTGCGCCTCGGCGGCGCCTTGCTCCCCCGCCGGTACCCGGTGACCGGGCTGGCGGCTTCGGCAGGGAGCACCGTCCGTGGCGCGGCGGGATCCCCCCGGATCTCCGCCAGCACACCGGCACCCCCTGGAGCGCAGGTCCCGTGTCCACCAGCCCTGGTGTCCGGGATCATGCGCCTGCATTTACGCTAGCAAAGCAATGGCCGCATCACGCTGGCAGAACTGTCCCCAGTTAAGGGCCTGTTTGCATAGATGTGCACTTGTAAAGTCATCGATGGGGGCCGGAACCACGCCGGGGGGCGTAGGAGGAGTGTTCCGGCCCCCATCACACTCGGGGGGAGTGACCAACGTGCTCAAGAAGAACATGTCCGTGCGGCCTGCCGCTTGGCGGGACACCCACATCAGCAGCCTGCGGCGCGTGGACGCGGCCGCACTGGCCGCCACGCTGATCCTGACGCAGCTGCTGCGCTTCGGCTTCGAGCAGGAGGCGCTCAGGCTGGGTGAGCTGACCATGCCGTATTGGCTGGTGGGCGCCCTGCTGGGTGCGGCCTGGTGGGGCTGGCTGGAACTGCGGGGCGCCCGCGACGTGCGCCTGATCGGCTACGGCGTGGAGGAGAACCGGCAGGTGGTCTCCGCCACGCTGGTGCTCTTCGGCGCCCTGGCGATCCTGTCCTACGTGCTCAACGTGCCGATGGCTCGCAGCTACGTGGTGATCGCCCTGCCGCTGGGCACGCTCCTGCTGCTGGCCGGGCGCGGCCTGGTCCGGCGGGGGCTGACCCGCCGCCGGCTGACCGGCGAGGCGATGTCCCGGACCCTGGTGGTCGGGCGTGTGCCGGGGGTCGTGGAGATGCTCAAGTCGCTGCAGCAACACCCTGCGGCGGGCTTCGACCCGGTGGCGGTCTACGCCCCGTCGTCGTCGAGGGCCCTGCCCCACCACCTGGCCCGGGTGCCGATGCCCGAGAACATGCTCCCGGCCGGGGAGGCGCCGTCCGTGGAGGGGATCGTGGCCGCGTGCCGCGCCCACCGGATCGAGACCCTGGTGATGGCCGCGTCCGCGCCGCTGAGCTCGGAGGAGGTCCGGCACCTGTCCTGGTACCTGGCCGACGAGCGCATCCGCCTGGTCCTCGACACCGGGCTCACCGACATCGCCGGCCCCCGCATCCACACCCAGCAGCTGGCCGGGCTGCCGCTGATCCACGTCTCCACGCCGCGGATGAGTCGGTCACGGCTGCTGCTCAAGCGCCTGGTCGACCTCGCCGGCGCACTCACCGCCCTGGTGGTCCTCTCCCCCGTGATGCTCGTGCTCGCGGCGATCGTCAAGGCGCACGACGGCGGGCCTGTGCTCTTCGCCCAGGAGCGGACCGGCCTGGACGGCTCCAGCTTCAAGATGCTGAAGTTCCGCTCGATGTACACCGACGCCGAGGAGCGCAAGGCCGAGCTGATGGCCGCCAACGACGCCAAGGGCGGGGTGCTGTTCTTCATGGCCGACGACCCGCGGGTCACCACCCCGGGCCGCTGGATGCGCAAGTACAGCCTCGACGAGCTCCCGCAGTTCCTCAACGTCCTCAAGGGCGAGATGTCCCTGGTGGGCCCGCGCCCGCCGCTGCCCTCCGAGGTCGCCCAATATGAGGAGCACGTCCACCGCCGGCTGCGGGTCAAGCCCGGCATCACGGGGCTGTGGCAGGTCTCGGGTCGCGACGACCTGGACTGGGAGCAGGCCGTGCGCCTGGACCTCTACTACGTGGAGAACTGGTCCCCGGTCCAGGACTTCGTGATCCTGCTGCGCACGGTCAAGGCCGTGGTCGCCAAGGAGGGCGCGCACTGACGAGCCGGCCTCTCGGCCCCGGCACGGCGCCTCACAGGCAGTGGCGGCGTCCGCAGGAGCCGGGACATGGCTCAGCACGACTTCTGCGTGCCAGTCCCCCACTGCCTTTCCGTCACACGCTTCCGCGCCGGGCCGGAGGTACGATCTCCGATCATGAATCCATCCGGCGATCCGGCTGCCCCGCGGATCGAGCTCGTGCCCGTCGACGAGGACATCCTGGAGGCCCTGGTCGCCGTCGCGATCGCCGACGCCGACCCGGACGACGTGACCCCACCCCTGAAAGAAGGCTGGGGTCCGGCCCGAGTCGCCTGGTTGCGCGACTTCCACCAACGGTGCCGCCCGGCGCGGAGGGCGGCGACCAGCTCATGGCGGCAGGCAACCTGCCCGCGCTGGCCGCACTTCGACGCGCCGGGGCCGTGCTCGAGCCGGGACAGGGCTCCACGGTGTCCGCCGTCATCAACCTGGGGCGGTGAAACACTGTGCCGTGCGTCGACCGTGTGCTCCCCGACACATGCCTGCAACAGGATTTGGACAATGGTGCACAGGAAAGCACTTCCGGCATAGGAGCAAGGCACTGACAATAGACTTTTGTCCGGTCCGATGGGGACCATGTGGGGACAGAAAACCGCCCCCACTAGGGCCGTCGCCCGGATACGCTCGGAGCACCCCAAGAATCCGTACCCCTCGACGGACAAGCGAGAATCCGATGCACACCACCCCCCTTGCCACCGACGTCCAGCGCTACCTCGAGTCCTGCTCCCCCGCAGGCCTCACCCTCCTGGACCTCGCCATCGTCGAGGACGTCGCCGAGCTCACCCTGGCCTTCACCCCCGAGACCCTCGACCAGGTGCTGCGCAACCAGCTGCGCATCACCGGCGCCCCGAACGACTGGGACTGCCCGAAGGCGTCCATGGAGGCCGGCACCCCCACCTGGGCCTACGCCCTGGAACTGGCGTACCTCTTCAACGAGCACTACTTCGGCCACCTCCTCCTGGAGCGCCACGAGGCCGCTCTCGGGCAGATCCTCGCCACCCACGGCTACGACGGCACGCCCGTCGTGTTCCGCCCGGCCTACACCCCGGACTGCCTGGCGCTGAGCCTCCGCCGCCTCAAGGCCGAGCACCTGCGCACCGCCGGGCTGACCGCGCCGGAGGCACGGGCGGCCTGAGCGAAGCCGAGCACATGGCCCTCGTCCCCCGACCAGAGGACGCGAGCGGGGACTCCGTCCGGACGCCACACCACGCGCCAGCCGCAGTGTGATGCAGCCCACCACTAGGCACGACGCCGTTCCGCGGAAAGCCGGGACGGCAGGTGCAGACGCAAACATCCGAAGTCATATAGGCACTTACATCCATTTGCGGCCCTAAACTTGTCCCCAAGTGTGTTGTACCGCGACGACCACCGTTCCTCCCACGGGCTGGGAGCGGACACCCCAGGTGGCGCCGCGACGATCGGGGAGGGAACAACTGTGCTCAAAGTCGATGAGATGAACCGGGCGGACGTCGCGCAGCGACCGCGCCCGGACACCACCCGCACGCTGGCATCCCGCGACGACTGGCGCGGGAAGTACCTCGTCCGCATGCGGTGGTCGGACGCGCTCGCACTGCTGATCGCCGTGGGCGGCACGCAACTGGTCCGCTTCCAGCTGGAGAACGCCGGCCTGCCGCTCGCCGACGGCTACTCGGTCCCCTACTGGATCGTCGGCGGGCTCCTCGCCGTGGTCTGGTGGATCCACCTGGGCCTGCGCGGCGCCCGCGACGTCCGGCTCATCGGCTACGGCCTCGAGGAGACCCGCCAGGTCGTCAACACCACCCTGGTGCTGTTCAGCGCCGTGGCCATCGTCTCCTTCGCCTTCAACATCCCCACCGCCCGCAGCTACGTCCTGATCGCTCTGCCCTTGGGCATCGGCCTCCTCATCCTGGGCCGCTTCATCGTCCGGGACCGCCTCATCAAGGACCGGGTGCGCGGCGAGTCCGTCTCCCGGACCATGGTGGTCGGCCGCATCGTCAGCGTGTCCGAGCTCGTGACGTCCCTGCGGAAGAACCCGGCCAGCGGCTTCGACACCGCGGTGGTCTACACGCCGTCGACCCTCAAGCCCCTGCCGGCCGAGGTGCAGCGCGTGCAGCTGCCCCCCAACGCGCTGCCCCGGGGCGAGCGGCCCTCCGTGGAGGGCATCATCGACGCCTGCCGCGAGCACGGCGTCCAGACGGTCGTGCTGTCCTCCAACGTCCCCCTCAGCACGCGGGAGATCCGCCAGTTGAGCTGGCTGCTCACCGACGAGCGCATCCGCCTGGTCATGGACACCGGCCTCACCGACATCGCCGGCCCCCGCATCCACATGCAGCAGGTGGCCGGCCTGCCCCTCATCCACGTGGCGACCCCGCGGATGAGCCGAGGCGCGGCCCTGATCAAGCGCTCCATGGACGTCCTCGGCTCCGCCGCGGCCCTGGCGGTCCTTTCTCCCGTGATCGCCGTTCTTGCCCTCATCATCAAAAAGCACGACGGCGGACCGGTCTTCTACTCCCACGAGCGCATCGGCGTGGACGGCAAGCGCTTCAAGGTGCTGAAGTTCCGCACCATGCGCACCGACGCCGCGCAGATGCTGCCGCAGCTCCTCGCAGAATCCGGCGGCAAGGCCCTGCTGTTCAAGGTGAAGAACGACCCCCGCATTACCAAGCCGGGCCACTGGCTGCGCCGCTTCAGCCTCGACGAGCTCCCCCAGTTCGTGAACGTCCTCCGGGGCGACATGTCCCTGGTGGGTCCCCGCCCCCAGATCCAGGCCGAGGTGGACGAGTACGACAAGTACATGCACCGCCGGCTGCGCGTGAAGCCCGGCATCACCGGCCTGTGGCAGGTCTCCGGCCGGAACAACCTCGACGTGGAGCAGTCGGTCCGCCTGGACCTGTACTACGTGGAGAACTGGTCGCCGTTGCTGGACACGCTGATCCTTGGCCGGACCTTCAAGGCCGTCATCGCGAAAGAGGGGGCCTACTAAGCGCTATAACGGTCCATGACGAGTGCGAGCCAGCAGCCTCACCCGCAAGTTAACGTAGATCTTCATAGCGAACGCCTAGTTCGGACCCTGGGCTACAAATTACCGCTCCACTGGATCACCCGGGCAAGAACTTCCATCACCCTTGACCGTCAGCGGTCTCGTGAGTCTTCTCGTCGGGAAGACCGCGCATATCACCCGCAGACATTAGCCGCTCCACGGTGCACCGCGTTTCGGCAAATACCCGCATTTATGCGTTGCGTGGACTTTGCGCCCCGCAGAACCTCAGATTCTCGGTGTACACGGTTTGATCCGTTCGGTGAGTTCGAGGTCGGGCTTTAAAAGCGCAAACGGCTCAAAATTGCAGCTAACGTGTTCAGCATTTAGGGAGATCTGCACGCTGGCACCCTCCGCCGCCCAGCGGTTTACCACGTCCGTCCTGAGGCCGACCGTTGGCTCGTCAGCAAGGTCCTCGCCGCCTTCCCAGCCTGCCCGTTCCCGGAGATCGCCGGGCTGATGGCGCTCTGTGAAAGTCCCCGGGGATGCTCGTCGATTTTCCCCACCCGGTGTTTGTGGTCACTGTAGCGGTCGTGGGGTCCCGGTGGTCGTCCGACGCAGCGTGTCGGCGCGGGCCTGGTGAACGCGCAGCCGGTAGGAGTCGCCGTCGAGGTTGAGGACCACGGAGCGGTGCAGGAGCCGGTCGAGCAGGGCTGCGGCGACGGTGGTGTCGCCGAGAACCTCGCCCCAGGAGCCGACCCCACGGTTGGTGGTGAGGATGATCGAGGTCTTGAGGTAGCGCTGGGAGACGACCTGGAACAGTGCCGAGGCGGCCTCGGCCGGCAGCGGCAGGTAGCCGAGCTCGTCGATGACCAGCAGAGTGGGCCCGGCGTAGAAGCGCATGGTGGTGGCCCAGCGGCCCTCGATCGCGGCCTTGTGGCAGCGGGCGGCCAGGTCGACGGCGGTGGTGAAGTAGGTGCGGTAGCCGGCCTCGGCGGCCTTGCGCGCCAACCCGACGGCCATGTGGGTCTTGCCGACGCCGGGCGGGCCGATCAGCAGCACGTTGGTCGCAGTCTCGAGGTAGCGGCAGGACGCCAGCTCGTTGACCAGGGCTGGGTCCAGTCCCGGGGCGGCCTCGAGGTCGAAGCCCTCCAGGGTCGCCGGGGAGGGCAGCGAGGCGAACCGCAGCCGCCCGGCCAACCGGCGGGCCTCGGTGGCCTCGACTTCCAGTCCCAGCAGTCTTTCCAGGGTGGCGGTCGTCGACAGGCCCTCGGCGGCGGCCTGCTCGAGCACGCCCGGCAGGTGCTCGGCGGCGGTGGTGAGCTTGAGCTCGGCCAGGTGGGAGCGCAGTTGCTGGTACTGGCTGGCCTGGGAGGCGCTCATCGGCTCGGTGGTGGGGGTGCTCATGTGAGGGTGTTCCTTCCAGCGGCAGCGGCCGCGTAGCGAGACAAGTCGATGACCACGGCGCGGTCCTCGACCGCGCCAGTCACGGTGGCGGGATCGCTGTTGCCGCGCAGGGCCGCGGCTGCAGCCAAGGCGTCAGGCCCCGGTGGGATGCGGACCTTGTTGCGGTGCGGCACCGCCGAGGTGGCGGCCTTCATCGCCTCGGTGTTCAGCGCGGTGACGTGGCCGTGGTCGCGGACCATCACCCCGGCACCGGGGGCGGCGGCCCGGTGCCGGGCGATGACGGCGCCGCTGCTGGTGGCGATGTCGAGGTGGGGCTCGCCCAGGCGGGCGATCACGGTGACCGTGGCGTGGGCCAGTTCCGGGGCCACGGAGTAGGAGTTGCCGCGGTAGGCCACCAGCGCCTGGGCCAAGACCTTCCGGGTCACCGTGGTGACCGCCGGGAACGGGACCGGGGGCAGCGCCCCCAGCGGCTCGGTGCAGGCCAGGGCGCCCACCGTCGTGGTGCCCTCGCTCGTGGTGCGGCGGCGGGCGTCGCCGCGGGTGGCGCACCACCGATCCAGTGCGGCTTGTGCGGATTCGACCGTGGCGTCATCGGGCAAGGTGCGCCAGACGCGTTGGGCGGCCGAGTGCACGGCCTTCTCCACCACGCCCTTGCGGTTACCGCGTCGCGGTGGGCAGATCGCCACCTGCACCCCGTAGTGCTTGGCCACCGCGGCGAAGGTCGCGGTGACCTTGCCGGTGGGCGGGTGGCAGACGGTGGCCATCCGGTCGAAGCGCCACACCTTGGTGACCCCGCCCAGGGCGCGGGTGATGTGGTCGATGCCGGCGATCAGGTGCGCCTGGTCCTCGGACTCGCACAGGAGCCCGCGCCAGGCCCCCGAGTGCGCCAGCGCCCCGACGAGCAGGTGCGCATTCGCGCCAGCGCCCCAGGCCGCCGGTGGGTCGGGCAGCTCGACCCAGTCCCACTGGGTCGAGCTGCCCGGGCGGGTGCTCGATCACCGCCACGGCCCGCCCGGCGGTGGGCCGGCAGTCCTGGCACACCGGGCGCAGCTGGCGTTGCCGCAGCTGGCGGGTGAAGGTCTGGTACGCCCCGGGGTACCCGAGACCGGTGACCTCGTCGTAGAGCGTGGTGGCCCACAGGTGCGGGTCCTCGCCCAGGCGGGCCCGGCAGTAGTCGGCGAACGGGGCAAACGGATCCGGGGTGCTGCGTTGGCGGGCCCCGGGGGCGCGGTTCCCGGCCAGGTAGGCGCGGATGGTCTTGCGGTCACGGCCCAGGTGCCGGGCGATCGCGGAGATCGTCCAGCCCTGACGGGCCAAGGCGTGCGCGTCGATGTCTTCCTCCCGTGTGAGCATGGTCAGCGGGGCTCCCTCGAATGGATGGCTGGTGGTCAGAGACCGCCATCATCGAGGGGGCACCGCCGTCATTGGCGGAGCCACACGGGTGGGGAATTTCAGTGAGCAGGTCTGGGGAGTTTCACCTGAGCGCCATCAGGGCTCGGACGTACCCTGCGCCGCTGGGAATCCGCGCTCCTGGCCTACTTCGACACCGCCGACACCTCGAACGGCCCCCCGGAAGCGACTATCGGCGTCATCCAGACGATGCGCCGCATCCTCCACGGTCTCCGAAACTCCGCAGACTACCGGCTACGCGCTCTGCTCGTCGCAAAAAGATACCAGCCATGGCGACAGGCCCCCGCCCATGCTCAAATCTGAAAGGCCATATATTAAGCCACAGGGCAGGTCAACGTGCCAAGGAAACCCGGGGCAGTTTCAGTATGGCTAGGCCGAAGACTGTGTTTCATTCGCCTAATGGAAAAGTTTCTATAGTCGACCGGAAATAATCCACGACTCACGCCTTAATTGAATAAGACGGATAAACCTGGCCATGGCTTGATCGAGCTACTGCTAACTTAGGCCGGAACGCCCATTGCCACATCGCGTAGGCGATCCAGAGTGCAAGGGAGTAATAGAGCATCCGCATGCTCGAGCGGAGGTTGTATTGGATGACATACACGAGGAACAAGGATGCTAAGCCTACGTGGGCAAAGGCCACTATCTGATGACCGCAGGCGATGAGGCTGCGCACATGACGGTCTAGGAGGCCCAGGTAAAGGCCAACCACGAGGAAAAACACAGAGAGGGTGAGCGCTCCTTGGTAAAGGAGTTCTCCGACCCCGGCTGTGGGGGCATAAGGGTTAAGGCGCATCTGCCCAGCGATTTCGTACCAGCCAGACACTTGGCCACCTCGAGGATCGACCGCCGTTGTCAATGCTCCCTCGGGGAGCCTTGCTCGCACGGTAGCTCCGATGATCGGCACGCTAATCAGGATGGTCTTCAACGCGGTACCGAGACCCAGGTCAGAGCCGAGGTACCCGCCAAGGGAGTGCCAGTAGGGGATAAGCCCGTGTGCGCCCAGAGTGCGCCAGTACAGCGGCAAGGGGAGCAAGAGTAGGGAAACGACAATGCTCAACACTAGCAACCGCCGGGCGCTCTTACTGGGCCGAGCCACGTAGTAACCGATTGCTAACAGGACAGGGATTGCTGCTAAGCGCCTGGAGCCGGTGGAGGCGATGAACAGGGTAAATACCACCACGTTGCTCAGGACCAAAAACTGCCCGAACCGCCGTTGGGTTCGCAGAAGATAGCCGCAGACCACCATGGACACGACACCAGCGAGGGCCAGCACTCCCCCAAGTCCACCAGAACTCTGTTCGGACAGGTACGTCGACCGGTTTAGAAGGGATCCAACTCCGCGCAGCATCACCAGCAAAAGAGTGGGGACGATAGTGGCCAGGACAAGAAACGACTGAAGCCGACGAGACATCTGCAACGGCCGCAGGTGGGTCAACCGCGGAGGATTCTTCGCGCCCAGTCCAGCCGCGATGGCTCCCATGCTGGCTCCAAGGCTTGCAATGGTCAGGCCTTTAAATCCAGTCCAAATCAGGTCTGGGTCAGCGGGGAGCAGGATGCCCGAGGCATACGGGGCGTCCACGACCAGAGGGTAAAAAACCCACCCAGTGACCGCAACGACGGCCAACCCTACGCTGACGATCAAGGCTGGCGAGATTGCCGTGGGCCCTAGCACCCGCGCAGCCACGACCAGCGCGCCCCATGATGTAACGACCAGTGCTGTTGCCGGGAAGGTAAGCGTAAGCCATATCACCAAACCGGCCGCTAGTGCGTAGTAGACGAAGGCAGCGTCGAGATGGCGCCAGCGGGGGGTGCTTTGCATATCGCAAGGCTACCGGCAGATGTCCCCTGATCGACCCACGTGACACGACTATGAGTCACCCTACGGCGGTGGCCCTTCTTTTTGGAGGCCTTATGCCCCACCGACCAGGAGCAGTGCTTTGAACGGCAACTCCGCACCCCTGCATGCAGCTACTAAGGCATGTCTCTTTAATCGCGTGAATGGTTCTGCGACGCCGGGAGCATGTCCCGTACGGCTGTGCTGACCGATGACCAGTGGGAACGGATCCACCCTCTCTTGCCGTCCTCCGAGGGCAAGAGGGGCCGGCCGTTCCGCGATGACCGCCCCGTGGTGGAGGGCATTCTCGACCGCTATCGGTGCGGGATCGCCTGGCGTGATGTCCCGGAGCAGTTCGGCCCGTGGCAGACGGTGTGGAAGCGGCACCGCCGCTACAGCGGTGACGGGACCTGGGACAAGATCCTGGCCGCGCTGCTGATCGACGCGCAGAAGGTCCAGCTGGTCGACTGGGCGGTGTCGGTGGACTCCACGATCAACCGGGCTCATCAGCACGCCACGAACTTCGCCCGCGACACAGGGGGCGGGATCGAACTACACGAATCTGCTCGAGGAGCCGGCTGACCACGCCGTGGGGCGTTGCCGTGGCGGGCTCGCCACGAAGATCCATTTCCTGGTCGACGGGGCCGGGCGCCCCCTGGTGGTGCTGGCCGGGCCCGGCCAGGCCGGCGACGCCCCGATGGTCGGCCACCTGATGAACCATCTGCGGGTGGCCCGCCACGGACCGGGCCGCCCTCGGACCCGACCGGAACGGCTGCGGGCGGACAAGGCGTACTCCTCGAAAGCGATCCGGGCGCATCTGCGGTCCCGTGGCATCACCGCGGTAATCCCGCCAGAAGGACGACCAGGCCGCCCACCGGGCCCGCCGTGGTTCCCGCGGTGGGCGGCCGCCGTCCGTCGACGCCGAGGACCACAAGGCCCGCAACGTCGTCGAGCGTTCCTTCAACGTCTTCAAGCAGTGGCGAGGCCTCGCCACGCGCTACGACAAGCTGGCCATCACCTACCGCGGCGGAGCCGTGCTGCGCGCCATCACCATCTGGCTCAAGGAACTATTGGGAGACATGCCCTAGCAAGAGGTCATGACGATGTTGACGGGGGCGAGGGTCGGTGAGGCTGGGGACTGAACGCCACAGGCGGTATGGACTCGATAGTAATTGCAGTGGTTCAACTACGCTCCGGCCACCGTCCGTTCCTCATCTCGACGGCACACCCGTGGCAAGAACTTCATGCCCCACAACACCTAGTCACGCAGACCTGAGCGAGGCTCGCCCAGGTATCGTAGTCCATGGTTTGTAATACCCTCCCCCCACACTGAGGACTCCCATGGTCACCCTCACGCCATCAGCGCCTGCCTCCGCAGGACTTCACAAAAGCGGTTTCCGCACCGACATTCAAGGCCTTCGTGCAGTGGCCGTGCTTCTCGTCGTCATCTATCACGCGGGTGTCACAACGTTCTCGGGTGGATACGTTGGTGTGGACGTATTCTTTGTAATTTCCGGATTTTTGATCACCACCCACTTATTGGAGTCGCTGGATAAGCACGGCAGCATCCAGCTGGGTGCGTTTTACGCGAAACGTGCGCGGCGCATCTTGCCAGCCGCTTTTACTGTGCTCATCCTGACCGTCGCCGCAGCCGTAATATGGATGCCTCCATTGCAGCTTGATGCGGTTTTCAAGGGCGCTATCGCGACCGCTTTATACGTGCCCAATATGCTTTTTGCCCAGGAGGGCACCAACTACCTCGCCGAAACTACGCCGTCTGTGTTCCAGCACTATTGGTCCCTTGGCATCGAAGAACAGTTCTACCTGATCTGGCCACTTGTCCTCCTACTGTTATTCCGGGTCCTTAAGTCCGAACGGCGCATCTTCTGGGCAGTTGGAGGATTTGTCGTTGCGTCGTTTTTGTTATGTCTGGTGTCCATGTCCGTGTCACAACCCTGGGCCTTTTTTTCGCTTCCGACCCGTGCATGGGAACTCGGCGTAGGGGCACTCGTAGCTTTCGTCATGCGCTCCCACACTGATCAGTTGGCATCCTCCTTCTCGGGCGTATTTGCCTGGCTCGGCCTCGCCGGACTGGTGGTTGTGGCGGTTACCTACGACTCGACCACCCCGTTTCCCAGTTACTTCGCTGCGGCCCCCGTACTGGCTACTGCACTCGTCATCGTTGGTGGCGTGGGGCGTATTGGCCCCGCTCGGTTGCTCAGCGCTCGACCTATGCAATTCATCGGCCTGATCTCCTACTCGCTCTACCTGGTGCACTGGCCGCTCCTCGTGGTTCCTCAAGCCGCCGTAGGCACGAACAACCCGCTGCCTCTCTCTGCCACGCTCGGACTGGCCACTTTGAGCGTTCCGCTGGCCTACCTCCTCTATCGACTTGTGGAGGACCCCGCTCGTAAGGCGAAGTCACTAATTGGCACTGGCCCGCACAAATCCCTGCTGGGAGTTGCTGGGACAAGCGGACTAATTGTGGTGATAGTTGGAATGTCCATGGTCGTCGCGGACCGTATGCCGCTCCATACGAATCGGGAAGCAGCTCCAGCCTCACAGTCAGAGGGCCCTGAGGGCACGAACTTTGTACCGGCCAACTTGACCCCGACGCTACGAACGGCCTCGGAAGATATACCGAAAATTTACGGCGATGGGTGTCATAAGGACTATGGATCTACCGATACTGACCCCTGCCATTATGGAGCTAATACCAACGCGCCAGTGGTGGCCCTCTTTGGCGACTCGCACGCGGCGTCATGGTTTCCAAGCCTGCACGCTATGGCGGAGGAGGGGTTTCTCCAGCTTGAGATCTACACAAAAAGCGCTTGCCATTCAGCAAGCCTCCCCACACAACTTAACGGTGCCCCGTATGGCGCATGCATGGAATGGCGAAGCGGTGTTTTGGACCGGCTCCGCAGCACGGAACCGGAAGTTGTGTTGCTCACCAACTACGGAAACCATTATCTGCGCTCTGGCATGGTCGACTCTGAAAGTGCTTGGGCGAATGGGTTGACCGAGACGATTAAAACCTTGTCGGAGGAGTCGAATGTTGCTGTCATCGCCGACGTCCCCGACATGGGGCAGAGCCCCTCGATCTGCCTTTCCGCCCATCTCGAGGACGCTCAGCGATGCTCTCGACCACTGGCGGCTGCGCTCAACATAAAGCTGCTGGCAAGTGAGAAGGCGGCTGTTGAGGCTGTCGGCGGCCGGTACTGGGATTTATCGCCCTACCTCTGCAATCGGCATGCATGTCCGCCAATCATCGGCAACGAGCTGGTCTATAGGGACGCGCATCACCTAACAGCCACATTTAGCGAAACACTACGGGAACCCTTGGCTCGAGAATTGGAGCATTTCCTGGACTGATCAGCGCACTGATTGTAGCTTTGCTTTCGTCCATCGGCGTTCCTGGCTTCAAACTCGCGAGGCAGGAGCGCATCCGTCAGATCAGTGTTTGATGGGTCGGCGCTAGCGTATGGGAACCCGGACTACATGGACGAGGCGGCCAACGTCTGTCGGCGCGCAATCGGCCGATCGCCTACCAATGCCGGCTCCGAGTCGACTCAGACGTGGCTGTAGTGGTCGCGGCGCGGGGAGAGAGGACCCGCAGGTCGGTGGCGTTCATGGCTGCCACGATGAGGCAAAGAGTACCCCAGCGGATGGTCAGCGAGCAGTTGTGGGAGTTCTTGGAAGCGCTACTCCTATCACGAGGGTGGATAGAAACGGGCCGACAGGACAAGCACGGGTCGACGACCGGGAGGTGTCGGAGGGGATCCTGTTCGTGACCGAAAACGGCATTGCGTGGACGAGAACTTGGTCTCAAAGCGTGATTTCTCGTTGCCGGTTCTCTTCTGGGTGCTTCACAGTGCCTGCATGAAGACGCGGACGCAGTCGTGAATGGTCGATGACCATCTGTGGGAGCTGATCACCCCCGCTGATTTTTCCTCAGCTACCGTCCAGAGGACCGGGTGGGCGACCTCGGATCGAGGACCGGCCCCCTTTAAAAGGGCCCTTCACAGATGAGCATGGGTAGGCGTCTTTCTCCACGGCCGGTGACCGCCGGCGGCGAGCAGGGCTCGTAGGCGGTAGTTGTCGAAGTTGCGGAAGCCCCGGGCGACCCTGCGCATCGTCTCGATCACGCCGTTGATCGCCTCCGTAGGGCCGTTCGAGGCGCCGGCGGTGTCGAAGTAGGCCAGGATCGCCGACCGCCACCGCCGCAGGGTCCTGCCGAGCCGGGCGATCTCCGCGATCGGGCATGACGGGAAGGATGCGAGGATTTCGGCGACGAGCCGGCGTCCTTGCTCGGGGCGGGCGTGGTAGACGGCGCGCAGCTTCTGGTAGCAGTGCCAGGCCAGGGTGACCTCGTGGTGCGGGTCCCCGGCTTCGAGCTTCGCGTTCAGGCGGGTGACTTGCTTGGTGGTGAGGTGTTCGGCGCCGATCTGCAGGGTGCGGCGGATGCCGTAGAGCGGGTCTCCAGCCCGCCCGCGGTAGCTCAGGGTGTCCTGCTGCACGCGGCGGCGCACCTCGTCGACGACCTGTCCGCCGGGCTTGACGACGTGGAAGGCGTCGAGCACCGTGATGGCCTCCGGGAGCTCGTCGCGGATGGCGTTGGCGTAGCCGTGGAACGGGTCCAGGGTCGCGGTGCGGATCCCGGCCGTGAAGGTCGGCCCCTGCTCGGTGAGCCAGTCGCCGTAGGCGGCCCCGGTGCGGCCCTTGACCAGGTCCAGCAGCCTTGCCCGGGGGCGGCCGTCCTTACCGCGGGAGTGGTCCACGATCCCGGTGACCAGCCCGGTGCCGGGCGGGCCCACGTGGCGCCAGACGTGCTCGTCGACACCGAGAGCGTCCACCCCGGTCAG
>NZ_JBNAFK010000024.1:0-55857 GCF_049716185.1 Kocuria sp. CH-021
CGGTGCGGCCGGCGCCGCGGGCTCGGCGGCGGCCGGTGCCGGGGCCTCCGCCGCTGCGGGCGGGCCCGCCTCGGCGACGGCCGGGACGTCCGCGACCGCGGGGGCCGGGACGTCGACCGGTGCGACAGGCGCCGCGGGCGGCAGCTCCACCACGGCCGCGGCGACCTCGGAGGATGTGGCCGCGCCCGGCGGGGCACCGCCGGGCGGGGCGTCGCCCGGTGCGGCGACGGCTGCGGGTGCGCCCAGGAACAGGCCCCCCGCCAGCACGGTCGCCGAGGCACCGGCGACAGCCAGTCTTCTCGTCGTAGTCATGTCGATGTGTCTCCTGTATCCCGTCGTCGGCCCGGGCCCACCCCAGGACCGCCAGCGCACGGCACGATCCCAGCGGCCTCGTTCCCGCGCCCCCGCGCGGACGGCCCCCGTCACGTCGTGCCGCTCGTCGTTCGGCCCGGACGGACCGTTCGCCCGTCCCGCGGAGCCGGAACCCCTGCCGAAGAACTGCTGTGCTGTTAACTATCGTCCAGATCTCCGCATTAGCAAGGGCGAACGGATTCGTGACGGGAGGAGTCCGGGCCGCCGCACGGGAGCGCCGGCCCCGGGCGACCCGCCGCGCCCGGGGCACCGGGGCGTCCTCGCCGGCGGCCCGGAGCCGCACCGGCACCGGACTGCACTAGTGGGGACACGGCTCGGCTCGCCCCCGCCATTAACCTGTGCACATGATGGGGGGCGGGACGTGGTCCCACGGCGGCCGTCCGGGGGGACGGACGCTCCGACAGGGGGGGATCCGATGACGTCCGCGGTGCTCGAGGCCGAGAGCCTGGTCAAGATCTACGGCCGGGGGGACACCCGGTTCGCCGCGCTGCGCGGCGTGGACCTGCGGATCCGGCACGGGGAGTCCGTGGCCGTCGTCGGGAAGTCCGGCTCGGGCAAGTCGACCCTGATGCATCTGCTCGCGCTGCTCGACGCCCCGACCCACGGCACGGTGTCCTTCGACGGCAGGCCGGCGGCGTCGATGACGGCCCGCGAGCTCAACGCGACGCGCAACGCCGCGTTCGGCTTCGTGTTCCAGCAGTTCTACCTCACGGCGGACCAGACGGTCCTGGAGAACGTGGTGCTGCCGCTGCGGATCGCGGGGGTCCGCCCGGGCCTGCGCCGGCGCCGCGCCCTGGAGGTTCTGGAGCGCCTGGACGTGGCGGAGAAGGCCGCCTGCCGCGCCGCCGACCTGTCCGGCGGGCAGAAGCAGCGCGTGGCGCTCGCCCGCGCCCTGGTCAACGAGCCCTCCGTGATCTTCGCCGACGAGCCCACCGGCAACCTCGACTCGGCCACCGGCGCGGTGGTCCAGGACCTCCTGTTCGACCTCCACCGGGAGCAGGGCATCACCCTCGTCGTCGTCACCCACGACGACGACCTCGCGCGGCGCTGCGGCCGTCAGGTGCACCTGCACGACGGTCTCGTCGTGGCCGCCGCCCCGGCAGCCCCGGCCGCCGCGGCGGGCGCCGAGGTCGTCCTCGGAGCGGCGGGGGGCGCCCGGTGAGGTGGCCCGACCTGCTCGGCTCCGCGGTCTCCAACACCCGCCGCGCGCGGATCCGCACGGCCCTGACCGTGCTCGCCGTCTTCATCGGCGCGTTCGCCCTGACCCTCACCTCGGGCATGGGCACCGGGGTGAACCGGTACATCGACGACACCGTGGCCGCGTTCGGCGACGCCGACGCCCTCTACGTGCAGAAGTCGCAGCCGCTGATCGAGCTGTCCTCGACCTCCGGCCCCCGCGAGTACGACCCGGACACCACGCGGATCCGGACGGGGTTCGGCGTCTCCTTCGAGGGACTGACCGCCGAGGACATCGCGGTCATCGAGGGCATCGACGGGGTGCGCTCCGTGAAGCCGATGTACTCCGTGGCGCCCACCTACCTGGAGGCCGCCGACGGGAGCCGGTTCCAGCTCTCCCCGGGGATCCCGGTCGACGCCGTGGGCCTGCAGATGGTGGCCGGCGGGGCCCCCGCCACGGGCCGGGACGAGATCGCGGTCCCGGACAGCTGGGTCGCCGACCTGGGCTTCGCCTCCGCCCGGGACGCCGTGGGCGGGCGCGTCGACGTGGTCATGACGAACATGGCGGAGCAGGACAAGGCGTTCCCGGCCACGATCTCGGGCGTCACCCAGGCCAGCCTCGTCGGGACGTCCCTGAACCCCATCCCGTCGGACTCCTTCAACGAACGGCTCTACGACTACCAGGTCAGCGGCGTCCCGGAGGAGGTGCCGGAGAGCTTCGCGATGGCCACGGTCACGGTCGAGGACATGTCGCGGGCCCCCGGGATCCAGGCGCGGCTGGAGGACCACGACATGCTCGGGCTCACCGTGGAGGACCAGCTCGGGATGTTCCGCGCCGTGATCAACGCCATCGTCTGGATCCTCAACGCCTGCGCCGTCATCGCGCTCGTGGCCGCCGGCCTCGGCATCGTGAACACCCTGCTGATGTCGGTGCAGGAGCGGACCCGCGAGATCGGGCTCATGAAGGCCATGGGGATGAGCGGGGGCCGGGTCTTCGGCCTGTTCTCCCTCGAGGCCGTCGTCATCGGTTTCCTCGGGGCGGTGGTCGGCGCGGTCACGGGGGTCGCCGGCGGCTCCGCGCTGAGCCGCGCGCTGGCCGACGGGTTCCTGTCCGGGCTGCCCGGACTGGCCCTGTTCGCGTTCGAGCCGTGGCGGGTGGCGCTGATCGTGCTCTCCGTCATGGGGATCGCGTTCCTGGCCGGGACGATCCCCGCGGTCCGGGCCGCCCGGAAGGACCCCATCGCCTCCCTGCGCCACGAGTGACCGGTCCGGGCCCGGCCGGGCCCGTCAGCCCTCGCACTCGATGCAGTACCGGGCGCCGTCCTTCTCGCGGGCGAGCTGGCTGCGGTGGCGGACGAGGAAGCAGGACATGCAGGTGAACTCGTCGTCCTGCTCGGGCACCACCTGGATGAGCAGCTCCTCCTGGGACAGGTCCGCCCCCGGCAGGTCGATGCCCTCGGCCGTGTCCGCGTCGTCGACGTCGATCGCCGGGCTCTGCGCGGTGGCGCTGCGCTGCGCCTGGATCACCTCGAGGGACTCGTTGGCGGGCTCGTCCTCGGGCTTGACGCGGGGCTCGTCGTAATCGGTGGCCACGGGTGTGCCTCCTTCTGGGCGTGGTGCGGTCGGGTGCATGTCCACGCCACAACCCGGCGGGGCATGGGCCTATTCCCGGCGGTCCGGCACGCCCGGGGGACGCGGCGGCCGCGGTCGCCGCGTCCGGCCGGTCACAGGCCCTCCACGGTGTCCTGCAGGTCCAGGCACCGGCGCTCCGCGGGGATCTGCTCCACCGCGGAGCCCAGCTCCACGAGCAGGGTGGAGGACGCCACGGCGGTGCTGTCGAAGACGACCTCGACCGCCGGGTCCCGGCCGTAGGTCGTGGCGGTCCACGTGCTCCCGTCCTCGTCCTGGCGGATCAGCCAGTCGACCTCGTTGACGGCGGAGCAGGGGTCCGTGGTGGGCCCGGGCGGGGTCACGCCGCAGCGCACCACCGCGGCCGTGGGCTCGCCGTAGGCCGTGGTGGCCTGGCTCGTGGTCTCGCGCCGGTCGTGCTCGCCGACGGTCTCCGGCATGGCGAGCATCGCCGGGGCGCACCCCGGGTCGGCGGCGTTCTCGGCGGGGTCCACGGTCACGGCGGGGGAGCACCCCGACAGGACCGCTGCCAGGGCGCCCGCCCCCAGCACGGCGCGGGCGGATCGGGACAGGGGGAGCGAGGGCATGCCCCCAGCGTAATCCTCGGGGAGCCCCGTTCCCGCGTCCGGGGCCGTCGTTAGGATGAGCGCCATGACCCGACCCCCAGCGGAGCAGCCCCCCGTGCCCCACGCGCCGCCCGGCACCGGGCCGACCGTCGGGGAGCTCTCCGAGGCGGAGCTGCTCGAGCGCGTCCTCCCCCTGCTCCTGCGTCCCGCCGCCCCGCGGCCCGGAGCGGACCGCGTGCTGGTCGGCCCCGGCGACGACTGCGCCGTGGTCGCCGCCCCGGACGGGCGGTACGTGATCACCACGGACACCCAGGTGCAGGACCAGGACTTCCGTCTCGCCTGGGCCGGCGGCGCGGTCACCACCGGCTACGACACCGGGATGAAGTGCGCCGCGCAGAACCTCGCCGACGTCGCCGCGATGGGCGCCGTCCCGTCGGCCGTCGTCGTCTCGCTCACCCTCCCCCCGGAGACGCCCCTGTCCTGGCCCCTGGACTTCGCCCGCGGCCTCGTGGCCGGGCTGGAGACCATGGGCGCGGACCGCTGCGCGGTGGTCGGCGGGGACCTCGGCGCGGGCCGGGAGCTGTCGGTCACGGCCACGGTGACGGGCGACCTCGAGGGCCGGGAGCCGGTGCTCCGGTCCGGGGCGGGGCGGGGCGGCACGGTGGCGCTCGCCGGGACCACCGGGCGCGCCGCCGCGGGCGTGGCCCTGCTCGAGGACCGCCGCTACCGGCCCGGGCGGGACGAGGCCCTGGACGCGCTCGCCGCGGCGCAGCTGAGGCCGTGCGCCCCCGTGCCCGCCGGCCCCGCCGCCGCCCGCGCCGGGGCCACCGCGATGATCGACCTCTCCGACGGCCTGCTCCGCGACGCCGGCAGGGTCGCGGCCGCCAGCGGCGTCGTCGTCGACCTCGACGCCGCGGCCGTGGACGGACTGGCCGGGCCCCTGCGACCGGCCGCCCGGCTGCTCGGGACGGACCCCCGCGACTGGGTGCTGACCGGCGGCGAGGACCACGGGCTGCTCGCGGTCTTCCCGCCGGACGTGCCGCTGCCGGGAATGTTCCGTGCGATAGGCTCGTGTGCGCCCGCGCCCCCCGCGCACGACGACACCCTCCCCCGGGTGCTGCTCGACGGACGAGCGCCGCACCTCGCCCTCGGGCACCCGGTCGGCGAAGGATGGGATCACTTTGAACCATAGGATCGGATCGAACGCGGCCGTCATGCGGCGGTGGCTCGACCTGGCCCACCGTGATCTCGTGCGCCACAGCCCCGTCCTGAACGCCCTCAACGTCTTCCCGGTCGCGGACGCCGACACCGGGACCAACCTCGCGACCACGGTGCGCGCGGCGGCCGAGGCCGCCGCCGTGCTCGAGACCGGCGACGTCGGGGAGCTGCTCTCCCTCGCCGGCCAGGCCGCCCTCGAGGAGGCCCGCGGCAACTCGGGCACCCTGTTCTCCGTGTTCCTCACGGCCGTGGGGCACTCCCTGGAGGGCAGCACGAGGATGACCGCGGAGTCCGTGCGGCTCGCCCTGCACGCCGGCCACGTGCGCGCCTGGAGCGTGCTGACGGACCCCGTGGAGGGGACCATGCTCTCGGTCCTGGAGGCGGCCGCCGCCGTCCCCGTGCCGCAGGAGGTGGAGGACGGGTCCAACCAGCAGCTCAAGGAGCTCCTGGCCGGTGTGAGCACCGCCGCCCGCGCCGCGGTGCTCGTGACCCCGGACCAGCTCCCGGTCCTGCGGGAGACCGGCACGGTCGACGCCGGCGCGCTGGGCATGCTCGTCGTCTTCGACGCCCTCGCCCGCACCGTGGGCGGGGACGACGCCGGTGACGAGAACGCGCTCGACGCCCTGATCGACGCCGCCGCGGCCCGGGCCGCCGGCGCCGGGGGCACGGGGCACGCCGTGCACGGCGGCGTGGAGGTGATGTGCACCGTGGAGCTGACCCCGCTGGACGCCGCGGAGCTGCGCCACGAGCTCAGCGAGGTGGGCACCAGCGTGATCATGAGCGCGGTGACCGAGACGGGGGACGGCTACCGGTGGCGCGTGCACGTCCACGTGCCGCGGCCGGAGGACGCCCTCACGGTGATCGGCGCCCGCGGCCAGGCCGTGAACCTCACGGTGACCTCCCTGTCGGAGGCGGACGGATGAGGCGTCCCTGAGATGACCCGACCCCACGGCGGCGGGGCGTTCCCCGACCCGGTCCCCGAGCTCGACCAGCCGCTGGCCCGGCTGCTGGGGAAGACCACGGCCGACCAGCTGGCCCGCCAGCTCTCGGTGTCCACGATCGGGCAGCTGCTCGACCACTTCCCCCGCCGGTACATGCCGCGGGGCGAGCTCACGCCGTTCTCGGAGCTGCGCATCGACCAGCAGGTGACCATCGTGGCCGAGGTGGTGCACGCCTCCACCCGCCGGATGCGCTCCCGGCGCGGGTCCATCACGGACGTGGTGATCACGGACCGCGCCTCCACCGACCCGCAGCGGCTGTTCGCGGACGGGGACCCCGGCCCGGGGCGGACGATGCGGCTCAGCTTCTTCAACGCCTGGACCGCGGCCCGGGACCTGCCCCCGGGCACGCACGCCCTGTTCTCCGGACGGGTCGGGCTGTACAACGGCGCCGTGACCATGACCAACCCGCACTACGCGATCCTCGACCCGGACGCCCCGGAGGCGGGGGAGACCGCCGAGGAGCGCGCGGGCCGGCCCATCCCCATCTACCCGGCCACGGCGAAGCTGACCACGGACAAGATCGCCCGCGCCGTGCACTCGCTGCTGCCGATCGTGGACTTCGGGGCCGTCCCGGAGCCGCTGCCGGACGGGATCCTGGAGCGGGAGGGCCTCATGGGGCTCGAGGAGGCGTACTGGCAGGTCCACCGCCCCCGGGACACCCGCGCCCACGGGGAGGCCCGCCGCCGGTTCCGCTACCAGGAGGCGTTCCTGCTCCAGTGCGCCCTGGCCCGCCGCCGCGCCGAGCTCGCCGCGCACCCCACCACCGCCCGCCCGGGCGTCCCCGGAGGCATCCTCGCCCGGTTCGACGCCGGGCTGCCGTTCGAGCTGACCACCGGTCAGCGCGCCGTGGGGGAGGAGCTCGCGGCGGAGCTCGCCGGCACCCGTCCCATGAACCGGCTGCTCCAGGGCGACGTCGGCTCCGGCAAGACCCTCGTGGCCCTGCGGGCGATGCTGCAGGTCGTCGACTCCGGCGCGCAGGCCGCGCTGCTGGCCCCCACCGAGGTGCTCGCCGCCCAGCACCACGGGTCCGTGGTCCGCTCCCTCGGCCCGCTCGCGCAGGCGGGCCTGCTCGGCGGGGACCCGGACGGCACGCAGGTCGTGCTGCTCACCGGGTCCATGGGCGCCGCGGCGCGCAAGCGGGCCCTGCTGCGGATCGCGTCGGGGGAGGCCGGGATCGTCATCGGCACCCACGCCCTGCTCTCGGAGGTCGTGCAGTTCGCCGACCTCGGGCTGGTCGTGGTGGACGAGCAGCACCGCTTCGGGGTCGAGCAGCGCGACCGGCTGCGGGACAAGGCCGGGCGGCCCCCGCACCTGCTGGTGATGACCGCGACCCCCATCCCCCGCACCGTGGCGATGACCGTCTTCGGGGACCTGGACGTCTCCGTCCTCGACCAGCTCCCGGCCGGCCGGCAGCCGATCGCCACCCACACCGTGGGGCTCGTGGAGCACCCGGGCTGGGAGCGGCGGCTGTGGCGCCGGGCCCGGGAGGAGATCGACGCGGGCCGTCAGGTGTACGTGGTCGCGCCCAAGATCGGCGACGACGAGGAGCCGCCGCCGCACGCCTCCCTCGCGGAGTCGGCGCTCGCGGCGGCCTCGGCGGACGAGGAGTCCGAGGCGGCGCTGGCGTCCGTCACCTGGCTGGCGGAGCTCGTGGCCGCCGAGCCCGTGCTGGCCGGCGTGCGCGCCGAGGTGCTGCACGGCCGGCTCGACCCGGACCGGAAGTCCCGCCTCATGGAGGAGTTCGCGGCGGGGGACGTACCGCTGCTCGTGTGCACCACCGTGGTCGAGGTCGGCGTGGACGTGCCCAACGCCACGCTGATGATCATCGTGGACGCCGACCGGTTCGGCATCTCCCAGCTGCACCAGCTGCGCGGCCGGATCGGGCGCGGCGGGCACGCCGGGACGTGCCTGCTCGTCACCCGGCGCCCCGCCGAGCACCCGTCGCGGGAGCGGATCGAGGTGGTGGCCGCGTCCACGGACGGCTTCGAGCTCGCGCGCGCGGACCTCGAGCTGCGCCGGGAGGGCGACATCCTGGGCGCCGCCCAGTCCGGGGGCCGCTCGACCCTGCGCCTGCTGCGGGCCCTGGACGACGCCGAGCTCATCGAGCGGGCCCGCCGGGACGCCGTGACCGTCCTGGGCGAGGACCCCCAGCTGCTCGAGCACCCCGAGCTGGCCGAGGCCATCGAGCGCTACCTCGACCCGGACGCCGAGGCGTTCCTGGACCGGGGCTGAGCGCCGTGCCGCAGCACCACGGACCGCAGCGCCACGGACGGCAGCACCAGGGATCGCGCAGGACAGGAGGGGAGCACGCGTGAGCAGGATCATCGCCGGGGCCGCCGGAGGGCTGCGCCTGCGCTCCGTGCCGGGCCGGGACACCCGGCCCACGACCGACCGGGTCAAGGAGTCGCTCTTCGCCCGGCTCGAGGCCTGGGGCATGCTCCGGGACGCCCGGGTCCTGGACCTGTTCGCCGGCTCGGGGGCCCTCGGCTGCGAGGCCGCGAGCCGCGGCGCGGCCGCCGTGACGCTCGTGGAGCGGCACGCGGGGGCGGCGCGGGTCTGCCGCGCCAACGCCGGGACGGTCCACGGGGCCCTCGGGCGCGACGACGTCGTCACGGTCCGGCACGGGGCGGTCGGCGCCTACCTGGCGGATCCCGCCGAGGGGCCGTGGGACCTGGTCCTGGCCGATCCGCCCTACCCCCTCCCGGAGGCCGAGCTCACCGCGGCCCTCGCCCCGCTGGCGGGCCGACTGCGGGAGGGCGGGGTGGTCGTGGTCGAGCGCTCCTCCCGGTCCCCGGAGCCCGGCTGGCCGCAGGGCCTGCGCCGCTTCGAGCAGAAGCGGCACGGGGAGACCACCGTGTGGTTCGCCGAGACGGACGTCACATCGCCGTCCCCGACCGGCGCGTCGCACTGAGCACCTGCGCCGCTGGGCGCACCCGCTTTGACAAGATTCGACAGGCAGCAACGAGCACGGGCCCCGGCCCGGGAGTAACGGAGGACGTCCATGAGGATCACGGTTCTGGGAACGGGATACCTGGGGGCCACGCACGCCGCGTCGATGGCGGAGATGGGCTTCGAGGTGCTGGGGGTGGACGTCGACCCGGAGAAGGTCGACGCCCTGTCCCGCGGCGAGCTGCCCTTCCACGAGCCGGGCCTGGGCGAGCTGCTGCGCGAGCACGTGGGCACGGGACGGCTGCGCTTCACCACGAGCTACGAGGAGGCCGGCGCCTTCGGCGACGTCCACTTCGTCGGCGTGGGCACCCCGCAGCGGGCGGGCAGCTTCGCGGCGGACATGCGCTACGTCGACGCCGCGGTCGGCTCGATCGCCGCGGCCGCCACGAAGGACTGCGTCATCGCGGGCAAGTCCACGGTCCCGGTCGGCTCCGCCCGCCGCCTGGCCGACCTGGCGAAGGCCTCCGCCCGCGACGGGGTGGACGTGTCCCTGGTGTGGAACCCCGAGTTCCTGCGCGAGGGCTACGCCGTGGAGGACACCCTGACCCCGGACCGGATGGTGCTCGGCGCCGAGGACCCGGCCGCGGAAGCCGTGATGCGCCGGGTCTACGCCCGGCAGCTGGAGGCCGGCGTCCCCCTGATCGTCACCGATTTCGAGACCGCCGAGCTCGTGAAGGTCGCGGCCAACGCCTTCCTGGCCACCAAGATCTCCTTCATCAACGCCCTGTCCGAGCTCACCGAGGTGGTCGGCGGGGACATCCGCACCCTCGCCGACGCGATCGGGCTCGACGAGCGCATCGGGCGGAAGTTCCTCAACGCCGGGGTCGGCTTCGGCGGCGGCTGCCTGCCGAAGGACATCCGGGCGCTGCGGGCCCGTGCCGCGGAGCTCGGGGTGGAGCAGTCGGTGCGCTTCCTCGCCGAGGTGGACGACATCAACGTCCGCCGCCGCGGCCACACGGTGGAGACGGTCACCCAGATGCTGGGCGGCTCCGTGGTGGGCCGGCAGGTCGCCGTGCTCGGGGCGGCCTTCAAGCCGGACTCCGACGACGTGCGCGACTCCCCGGCCCTGGACATCGCGGCCCGGCTGCACTCGATCGGCGCCGAGGTCGCCGTCTACGACCCCGAGGCCAACGCCAACGCCGCCAAGCGCTATCCCCGCCTGGACTACGTGGACTCCCTCGAGGCCGCCGTCACCGGCGCCGAGGTCGTGGTGCTGCTCACCGAGTGGGCCGAGTTCAAGGCGATGACCCCGGAGCAGCTCGACCCGCTGGTCGCCGTCCCGCAGATCCTCGACGGGCGCAACGTGCTCGACCCCGACCGCTGGACCGCGGCCGGCTTCTGCTACCGCTCCCTCGGCCGCCGGGCGGCCGCCGTCTGAGCCCGCCCCGGCGCGCCGGGGCGGGCGCTCAGCCCGCCAGGCGCCGCCCGGCCTGCTCCAGGACGTCCAGGCGCTTGCCGAACGAGAAGCGCATCCACGAGGCGTACAGCCCCCGGTGCTCCGCGGAGGCGAGGGCCGGCACGGGCACGCCCACCACGCCGGCCCGCTCGGCCAGCACCGGGGCCAGGTGCTCGGCGTCCTCGACCCCGTGCCGCTCGCACAGCCCGCGCACGTCCGCCACGACGAAGAACGTGCCCTGCGGCTCGAACGGCTCCGCGCCCGCCGCGGCCAGGCCCCGCACGAGCACGTCCCGGCGGCGCCGGAAGTCCTCGGTGAGCCGGGCGTAGAAGTCGTCGGGCCCGCGCAGGGCGGTGGCCGCCCCGATCTGCAGCGGCGTGGCGGCGCTGTGCGTGAGGTAGGCCTTCGTGGCGCGCACGGGGCCCACGAGGTGCGCGGGCCCGCTGACCCAGCCCACGCGCCACCCCGTGGCCGAGAAGGACTTCCCCACGGAGGAGACGGTGAGGGTCCGCCCGAAGGCCTCCGGCAGCGCGGCGAGCGGGCGGTGCCCGCCCGCGTAGCGCAGGTGCTCGTAGACCTCGTCGGTCACCACCACGCAGTCGTGCTCGGCGGCGAGGCCGGCCAGGCGGGACAGGACGTCGTCGTCGAACACGGTCCCGGTGGGGTTGTGCGGGTCGTTGAGGATCACCATGCGGGTGCGGGGCCCGAAGGCCGCGGCGAGGCGGTCGAGGTCCGGGGCGAAGCGCGGCGGCTCGAGGGGGACCGTGACCAGCCGTGCGCCCGCGAACTCCACGACGGCGCCGTAGAGGTCGTAGTGCGGCTCGAACACCACGACCTCGTCCCCGGGCCGCAGGAACGCGAGCAGGCTCGCCGCCAGGCCCTCGGACGCGCCCACGGTGACGACGACGCCGGAGCCCGGGTCCAGCTCGATCCCGTAGAACCGGCGCTGGTGCTCGGCGACGGCCTCCTGCAGCAGCGGCAGCCCCGCCACCGGGGAGTACTGGTTGCCGCCGCCGTGCAGCGCGCCGGCGGCGGCCTCGAGCATCTCCTGCGGCCCGTCGACGTCCGGGAAGCCCTGCCCCAGGTTGATGGCGCCCGTCCGTGCGGCCAGCCGCGACATCTCCTCGAAGACGGTTCCGGAGAGCTCCCCGGTGCCGGTGAGCAGACCGCCTCCCCGGGCCATGCGCTCCCAGGGGGGACCGGTCGGGGACGGGGCGGCGGCGTCGGTGGCATCCATGGCCGCCAGTCTAGGGTCCCGTGCCGGCTCCCGGGGGCGGGCCGGCGCCGAGCCGCACGAGGGTCTCCGCCAGCCCCTCGACGAACACCGGGAGGTCGGGCACCACGTCGGCGTCGGCCACCACGTCGACGCCCAGGGCGCCCGCGTAGGAGACCACCCCCACCGCGAGGGCCAGGTTGCCCTGCACGGCGCCGAGCTGGAAGAGCTCGCGCACCGGCGCCCCCGCGAAGCGCAGCGGCGCCGAGGGGCCGCGCACGTTGCTGAGCAGGAGGTTGACGAGCCGCTGCCGGTCCATGACGCGGACCGTCCAGCGCTGGGCGAGCCGGCCGCCGGGCCGGTACGGCGGGCGGGACCGCTGTGCCGCGGTAGTCGCCGCGATCCGCCGCAGCCGCGCGGCGGGGTCGGGCTCGTCCACGGGCACGGCCACCACGCGCACGCCCGTCCGGTTGCCGCCCGTAGGGTCCCCCGGAGCGCGCACGGAGGCGACCACCGAGACCTTCAGCTCCGGCACGCCGGCCAGCTCCCCGCGTGCGGCCAGCAGCCGCCGGGCGCCGCCCGCCACGGCGGTGAGCACCACGTCGTTGACCGTCCCGCCGTGCCGGTGGGCCAGCTCCCGGGCCGCCTCGAGGTCCGCGCGCACGAGCGCGGCGCCGCGCCGCGGTCCCACGGGGCGGTTGATGGACAGCGCCGGGGCGCGCCCCTCCGCGAGCGCGCCGCGCAGCTGGGCGGCCCGCCCGCGCAGACGGGCCGCGGCGCGGGCCGGGACCTGTGCCGCACCACCGGCCGGCCGCGCGCCGGTCGGCGCGCCCGGCACGACCGGTCGGCCCGGTGCGCCCGTCCCGCCGCCGGGGACGGCCGCCGGGTCGAACAGGGGCGCGAGCAGGCTCAGCGCCGCCAGACCGTCGGCGAGCACGTGGTGCCACCGGATCAGCAGGCCGAGCCGGCCGTCGGCGAGCCCGGGGAGCAGCCACAGCTCCCACAGGGGCCGGTCCCCGGGGAGGGGGAGCGCATCGATTCCTGTGCACACCCGGAGCAGGGCCTCCTCGTCCCCCGGGGGCGGCACCGGGCGGCTGCGCACGTGCCGGGAGACGTCGAAGACGGGGTCGTCGAGCCACATGGGCCGCCTGCCGCTGGGCCGTGCGAGCACCTGGCGGAGCCGCCGGACGTCCCGGGTGCGCCGTTCGACGTGCTCCCGGACGGTGTCGAGGCGCACCTTCCCGCCGGGACCGAGGAGCGGGGCGGGCTCCAGGAGGGCCAGGGCCGCGGCGTGCATGGGCACCCCGTGCCGCTCCACCCGCAGGTTGGCCTCGTCCAGGGCGCTGATCCGCTGCCCGGGCCGCACCCGGCGGCGCTGGTGGCTCATGGCGGTGCTCCGCTCTCGCAGGACGGGTCCTCCGCCCTCCACGGTACGCCGCCGGGGCGCGGCGCGCGCCTAGGATGGCACCCATGCACCGAGTGATCTGCCCCGGCTCCTTCGACCCCCTCCACAACGGCCACGTGGAGGTCGTCGCGCGCGCCGCGGCCCTCTTCGACGAGGTCGTCGTCGCGGTCTCCACCAACCCGCACAAGCGCTACCGCTTCGACGCGGAGCGGCGGCTGGCCCTGGCGCAGGAGAGCTTCGAGGGCGTCGCCGGCGTCGTCGTCGAGCCCATGGGCGCCGGCCTGCTCGCGGAGTACGCGGCGCAGCGCGGGGCGGTGGCCCTGGTCAAGGGGCTGCGCTCGGGGGAGGACTACGAGTACGAGGTGCCGATGGCCACCATGAACCGCCACCTCACGGGGGTGGAGACGGTCTTCCTGCCCGGCGACCCCCGCTTCCTGCACCTGTCCTCGACGCTCGTGAAGGAGGTCCAGGGCCTCGGCGGGGACGTCTCCGGGTTCGTGCCGGCGCCCGTGCTGCGGGCCCTGCAGGGCTGAGCGGGACGGCCTCGTCCCGGCGCGCCGGGAGCCGCCCCGTTTGAGAACGCGCGGCACGGCACGCTAACATGGTCTGTCGGTCAGAATTTCACCAGGAGTCAGTCATCAGTCGCGAGAACAGTTCGCCCCTCACCATCGGTGTCCGGGACCTCGAGCACCGCCCGGGGACGATGCGACGCCTGGAGGAAGTTGTGCCCGCGCCGGAGAACTTCGGCAACGCACTCATCGGCGCCCCGGAGGGCTCGGACATCGACCTTGACCTCCGGCTGGAATCCGTCCACGACGGGATCCTGGTGTCCGGCACCGCCGTCGTGGCCATCCACGGCGAGTGCAGCCGGTGCCTCGACCCGATCGACTACGATCTGGACGTCGACGTGCAGGAGCTCTACGTCTTCGACGCCGCCACCGACGGTGGGGAGGAGTCCGAGGACGACCAGATGTATGAAGTTCAGGACGAGAGCATCGACCTCGAACCCATGCTTCGGGACGCAGTGATCACACAGCTGCCGTTCCAACCGGTGTGCCGGGAGGACTGCCAGGGGTTGTGCGCCCAGTGCGGCGCGCGCCTGGAGGACGACCCGGGTCACCACCACGAGGTGCTCGATCCTCGCTGGAGCGCCCTGTCGGGGCTGCTCGAGCAGGACACCTCGACCCAGACGACCGAACCGAGAGAAGAGAGATAGCCGTGGCTGTTCCCAAGCGGAAAATGTCCCGTGCGAATACCCGTGCACGCCGTTCCCAGTGGAAGGCGACCGCGCCGAAGCTGGTCAAGACCGTCGAGAACGGCAAGGTCAGCTACAGCCTGCCGCACCAGGCCAAGGTCGTGACCGACTCCGCCGGGACCGCGCTGTTCCTGGAGTACAAGGGCCGCAAGGTGGCCGACGCCTGACCACGGTGAACTCCACCGCGACATCTCAGGACCTGCTGGAGCGTCTCGGCGTCGACATCGACGCCGGGACGCTCCGTCTTGCCCTGACCCACCGCTCCTACGCGTACGAGCACGAGGGGCAGGGCCACAACGAGCGGCTCGAGTTCCTCGGCGACTCCGTGCTGGGCCTCGCGGTCACCGACGAGATCTTCCACCGCTATCCCGACGACTCCGAGGGCAACCTCGCGAAGATCCGCTCGGCGGTGGTGAGCACCCGCACGCTGGCCGAACTCGCCCGGTCCCTGGACGTGGGGCCCCACATCCGCCTGGGCAAGGGAGAGGTGCGGACCAACGGGCACGAGAAGGCCTCGATCCTCGCCGACACCATGGAGGCGCTGATCGGCGCCGTCTACGTGAGCTCCGGGCTCGCGGCGGCCCGGGCGTTCGTGCTGCGGCTCGTGGTGCCCCTGCTGGAGGACGGCTTCGTGATGAGCGAGGGCCGGGACTGGAAGACCGAGATCCAGGAGCTCGCGGCGGCCCGCGGCCTGGGTCCCGTCCGCTACGCCGTGGAGGGCACGGGCCCCGACCACGACCGCCGCTACGAGGCCCACGTGCTCGTCGGCGGCCAGGACCACGGCACGGGGACCGGCACCACCAAGAAGGAGGCCGAGCGCTCCGCCGCGGCGCAGGCCTGCGCGACCCTGGTCGCCCGCCGGGGTGGCTGAGCGCGTGCCCCGGAGCCCCCGTGCCTGAGCTGCCCGAGGTCGAGGTCGTCCGACGCGGTGTGGAGCGCTGGGTGGTCGGCCGCCGGATCGAGTCCGTGCAGGTCCTGGACGCCCGCTCGGTGCGCCGCCACGAGGCCGGCCCCGTCTCCTTCGGGCACGAGCTGGACGGCGCGGTCGTCGCCGACGCCGTGCGCCGCGGCAAGTTCCTGTGGCTGCCCCTGACCAGCGCGCACGGCGCGCCGCCGCAGGAGGCCCTGCTGGTCCACCTCGGGATGAGCGGGCAGCTGCTGGTCAAGGACGCCGGGCTGCCCGACGAGAAGCACCTGAAGGTGCGGCTGGGCCTGTCCGAGCGCCCCGGCACCCCGGCGGAGCTGCGCTTCGTGGACCAGCGGATCTTCGGCGGCATGCTCCTCGACCGGCTCGTGCCCACCGGCGACGGCGCCCCGGGCGGGCGCTCGGCCACGGGCGCGCCCCTGGTGCCCGCCCGGGCCGCCCACATCGGCCGGGACCCGCTGGACCCCGCCTTCGACGCGGAGCGCTTCCACGACCGGCTCCGCCGGCGCCGGACCGGGCTCAAGCGCGCGCTGCTGGACCAGTCCCTCGTCTCCGGGATCGGCAACATCTACGCGGACGAGGCGCTGTGGCAGGCCCGCCTGCACTGGGCCCGGCCCACGGACACGCTCCGGCGGCCCGAGACGCTGCGCGTGCTCGGGGCCGTGCGCAAGGTCATGGACCGCGCCCTGGCGGCGGGCGGGACGAGCTTCGACTCCCTCTACGTCAACGTCAACGGTGAGTCCGGGTACTTCGCCCGCTCCCTCAACGCCTACGGCCGGGCCTCCCTGCCCTGCCCGCGCTGCGCGGACGAGGGACGGAGCGCCCTGATCGTGCGGGAGCAGTTCATGAACCGCTCCTCCTACCGGTGCCCGGTCTGCCAGCGCACGCCCCGCAACGCCCGGTTCTGACCGGGCGCCGCGCCGCGCGGGCTCAGGAGTCCCCGGCGGCCGTGGACCCGGTGGCGGGCATCGGGGCGTCGTGGGCGCCCAGCGGATGGGTGCGGTAGTACGCGCGCAGCCGCTCCATGCCCTCCTCGACCGTCACGGACGGCGTCCAGTCGAGGACCTCGCGGGTGCTCTGCTGCTCGAACCAGTGGGCGGTGGACATCTGCTCGGCCAGGAAGGCCGTCATCGGCGGCTCGTCGGCCCCCGGGCGCAGCGCCCACACCTTCTCGATGACCCGGCCGGCCAGCCGGGCCACGGCGCCCGGGACCCGGCGCGCCGGCGGCTCCACCCCGGCCGCCCGGCAGAAGCCCGCCACGAGCTCGCCCACGGTGCGGGGCTGGCCGTTCGTGACGACCAGCGCCTGCCCGTGCGCCCACTCGATCCGCTCCAGCGCCCGCACGATCGCCTCGGCCGCGTTGTCGATGTAGGTGGTGTCGATCAGCGCCGCGCCGTGGTCGAGCAGCGGCAGCCGCCCCCGCGCCGCGCGGTCGACGATCCGCTCGACGAGCTGGGTGTCGCCGGGGCCCCACACGATGTGCGGGCGCACGGCCGTGACGCGCAGCCCGCGTCCGTCCGCCTCGAGGGCGAGCAGCTCGGCCGCGGCCTTGGACCGGGCGTAGTCGCCGCGGGCGTGCACCGGGTCGGCCGGCCGGGCGGACTCGCCCACGATGGAGCTGCCGGTGTGGGCGACCGACGGGGAGGACACGAACACCACGTTGTCCACGCCCGCCGACCGCGCGGACTCCAGGACCACGCGGGTGCCGGTCACGTTGGTCAGCACGAACTCGTCCCAGTCCCCGGCGAAGGAGACCTTCGCGGCGAGGTGGACGACGTCGTCGACGCCCTCCACGGCCCGCGCGACGGCGTCCGGGTCCGCGACGGAGCCCAGGACCTCCTCGACGTTCGGCTGGTCGGCCAGCGGCGCGTGCCCGCGCTGGAGCAGCCGGACCGTCCACCCGCGGGCCGCGAGCAGCCGCGCCACGTGCTCCCCGAGCATCCCCGAGGCGCCGGTGACGAGCACGGTCCGTCCCTCCCCGGTCAGCTCCTGCCGCCCGCGCTCCACCTCGTGGCTGCCGGTGCCGGCCGGTGGGGCGCCCTCCGCCACGGAGGCGTCGTAGGCGGGGACCTTGTCGTCGTGCGGGCCGTCCTGGCGGTGCTTGCCGTTCACGGGTTCCTGATCCTTCCTCCGGCCAGGGCGGAGTCCGCCCAGCGGGCCAGCAGGGCTCGGTCGATCTTGGAGTTGTGCCGGATGTCGGTGGGGTGCTCCGGGAGCACGAGCACGGCCGCGAGGTCCAGGCCCGTGGCCTCGCGCACCGCGGCGCGCACGGCGCCGGAGAGCAGCGGGTCCGCAGGGCCCGGGCGGGAGGCCGGGGGGACGGTCTCCACGACGGCCACGGGCACCTGGGTGCCCGCCGGCCCGACCCCGACCACGGCGGTGCGGCCGACCCCGGGCACGGTCTGCGCCGCGTGCTCCGCGGCGACCGGCGTGAGCACGCCGCCGGCGGCGACGATCACGTGGGCGAGGCGGCCCTCGACCCACAGCCGGCCGGCGGCGTCGAAGTGCCCGACGTCCCCGGTGCGGTGCCAGCCGGGCAGCTGGGTGCTCAGGTGCTCCGTGTACCACAGCCGGTCGTAGCGGTCCTTGACGTGCGGGGCGCGGGCGACGATCTCGCCGGTGATCCCGGGCTCCGTGGTGATCTCGTCCGCGGGGACGCCGTCCGGGCGCAGGGCGGTGACGCCGAGCTCGCCGCCGTGCACGGCGGTGCCCACGCACACGCCGTTGCCGGCGCCGGCCACGGCGGTGCCCCGGCTGTCCCGGTCCGCCTGCCGGATGGTCCCGAGGGTCACGTCCGTGAGGGGCAGCCCCTCGGTCATGCCGTAGGGGGTGTGCAGCGTCGCCGCGGGCACGAGCTCCTGCAGCTGCGCCAGCAGCGGCTCCGGCAGGGGCGCCCCGGCCGAGAGCACGAGCTCCACGAGCTCCAGGGCCCGCCGCTGCCCCTCGTCCAGCTCGTGCCGGGTGGCCAGGACGTTGGCGATCGCGGCGGGGGAGAGGAACACCGCCGTGGCCTGGATGGCCGAGGCGGCGTCGGCCAGGGCGCGGGCCGTGAGGGTCTTCGGCGCGGTCACGTCCATGTCCGGGGTCACCGAGGTGGTCCCCATCGCGGGCCCGAGCAGCGCGAACGGGGCGAAGCCCGCCACGAGCCCCGTGCCGGCGGCGAGCCCGTAGGTGCCCCGGACGGCGTCCCGCATGGCGGAGAGCTGGCGGTGGGTGTAGACGACGCCCTTGGCCGGGCCCGTGGAGCCCGAGGTGAACAGCACCGCGGCGTCCGTGTCCGGGTCCGGGGCGGGCAGCTCCGGCCGCGGGGCGGAGGCCAGCAGCCCGGGGACGTCGTGCGCCACGCCGAGGGCCCGGCGGGACACGGGGTCGAGGGCCTCGAGGGAGATCCGGGTGCCCGGCCAGCCGAGGGCCCGGCCGGCGACGAGCGCCCTGCGGATGCCCACGAGCCAGGCCGGCGCGGCCCCCCGCAGCGCCCGGGTGAGGCCCTTGGGGCCGAGGCCGGAGTCCGCCACGACGACGACGGCCCCGATGCGCAGGCACGCGTAGAGCAGCGCGGTGAGGTCCGAGCCCGGCGGCACCATGAGGCTCACGCGGTCCCCGGGGCGCACACCGATGCCGGTCAGCCCGGCGGCGAGGCGGTCCACGCGATCGGCGAGCTCCGCCCAGCTCAGGCTCGCCCGCACCGGCGGGACGCGGGCCCCCGCGTGCGGGTCGCCCGGGGTGGGCGCCATGTCCACGACGGCGAGGCCGAGGTCGGCCCGCCGCGCGTCGAGCTCCGCCGGGAAGGGGACGTGCTCGGCACGCGCGGTGGCGCGGCGCCGCAGGTGCAGCTCGCGGCGGCCGGGGCCGGGGCCGAAGCGGTCGGCGAGCCAGGCCATGATCGGGGTCGCGACGTCCCGGTCCTCCGGCAGCAGGTGCAGGGCGCCCTCGAAGCGGTGGACGTCGGCGTGCGGCATGCGGCGCACGAGGTCGTGCAGGTAGCGCTCCTGGAACACGGGGTCCCCGGTGCCCCAGAGCAGCAGGGCCGGGACGTCGCGCTCGGCCACGCCGGCGGCGATCTGCTCGTAGCGGGCGTGGGAGGGGTGGTCCGCGGCGGCGGGGATGTCGGCCACGAAGTTGCGGATCGCCTCGCGCCGGGCCCGCGTGGCGTACGGGGCCCGGTAGGCCGCCCGGACCTCGCGGGACAGGGCGGGCTCCGCGAGTGCGAGGGCCACGTCGAGGAAGCTCGTGGTCCGCTCCGTGAGCAGCCCGTGCGCGGCCGGGGCCAGCGCCAGCCGCAGGGAGGCGGGGATCTGCTCGGCGTTGTCGTGGTGCACGGCGGTGTTGGTGAGGATCGTGGCGCGGTGGACGTCCGGGTGCTCCAGGGCCCAGCCGGAGGAGACGAGCCCGCCCCAGTCGTGGGCGAGGGTCACCACGGGACCGGGGCCCGCGTCCAGGCCGAGCTCGGCCGTGAGGTCGCCCAGGTCGCGGACCCGGTCGTCGAGGCGGCGGAAGAGCCCGGTGCGCTCGGAGAAGCCCATGTCGAGCTGGTCCACGGCCACGACGCGCCAGGGGTTCGCGGGGTCGGTCCCGGCGGCCAGCACGTCGCGCCACAGGTAGGACCAGGTGGGGTTGCCGTGCACAGCCAGGACCGTGCCCCGCGGGGTGAGTCCCGCGGCCTCGAGGGAGGCCGCGTTGTCGAGGACGTGCCAGCGGCGGCGCCGGCCGGGGACGGGCTCCACGGGGGCGCTCGAGGCGACCGTGACCGTGCGGGACCACGCCGGGTCCACCCCGGGCAGGGGCACCTCCGTCATGGGCAGCCGCGCCGCGTCCGGCTCTCCGGTCTGCGGGGTCGTGGACGGTCGTCTGCGTGCCATGGTCGTGGGGCTCCTCGAAGGGTCTCTCGTGCGGGGGCGTCTCGGGCGGGGCGCCGGCGTCAGTGCCGGGGGGTCACCAGTCGATCTCCATGTAGGTCGCGTTGAGCCCGGAGCCCACGCCGAGCAGCAGCACCCGCTCGTCCGGCCGGAGCCGCTCGGCCTCCAGCGCGAGGGTCATGGGCAGCGCGGCGGCCGCGACGTTGCCCCAGAACGGGAACGTCAGCGGGAACTTCGCCGGGTCGATCCCGACGTCCTGGAACAGCTTGTTGGTGTGGGACATGGACACCTGGTGGCCGATGTAGCGGTCCATGTCCGCCCAGTCCCAGCCGTCCTCGTGCGCGTCCCGCCAGGCGTCCGCGAGCAGTCCCACGCCGTGCTTGAGCAGCCCCGTGGCGTCGGTGTACATGCCGTCGAAGCCGCCGATGCACAGCCCGTGGTGCTCGGTCGCGGAGCGGGTCACGGAGCCCGCGATGCGGTGGCCCTCCGGGTGCCGGTCGGCGGGGCCGACCACGGCGGCCGCCGCGCCGCAGCCCAGGGTCAGGGTCGCGAACTCGCGCACCACGTCCGCCCGGGTCACGTCCGGGCCCTGCAGCCGCTCGTACGTCTCGCGGTGCCAGGGGGTCGGGTCCTCGCCGGCGACGACGACGGCGTAGTCGATCGCGCCCGAGTCGATCATCGTGGCGGCGATCGTGAGCCCGTTGACGAAGCCGAGGCAGGCGTTGGTGACGTCGAAGTTCAGGGCGGAGGGGGCCAGGCCGAGCCGGTGGTGCACGGACACCGAGACCGCCGGCTCGTAGCCGTCGCGGGTCACCGAGGCGTTGATGAGCAGCCCCACCTGGTCCGGGCGCACGCCGGCCCGCTCCAGGGCCGCCTCGCCCGCCTCCACGGCGCCGTCGGTGAAGTGCCGCCCATCGGCCCAGACGCGCCGCTCGTTGACGCCCGCGAGCCGCTCCAGCAGGCCCTTCGGCATCTTCAGCCGCGCGAAGGTGTCCGCCAGGACCTCGTCGGCGTGGGACGAGGGCACGGCCACGTCGGCCTCGACCTTGGTGATGGCCAGGAGGGCGGCGTTGCGGTGACGGATCGAGGAATTACCGGTCAAGGTCTCTGGCTTTCGTTAGGGTCTCGCCGACGCCCCGGCCCGCCCGGGGAGGGGCGCGGTCGCAGGGAGGGCAGGTCGTGCTGGTCGCGGCCAGTCTACCGGCCGGTTCCGCGGCCGCGGCCCGGGCCCGGCCGTTTCTCTGTAGGCTGATCATCCGCCGCGGCCGCCGTCCGCGCGGGCCGGCCCCCGGGCTCCGCGCGCCGGCGCCGGTCGCGTCCGCCGTCCCCTCCGCCGTCCCGGACGCCGCCCGCGGCGCCGCGGCGCCGTCCGGGCGCCCGAGTACAGTGGTGGCGACCCCCGACGCGCCCACCCCAGGAGACCGGACACCCGTGCACCTGAAGACCCTGACCGTGCGGGGGTTCAAGTCCTTCGCCTCGGCCACCACCTTCGAGTTCGAGCCCGGGGTCACCGCCGTCGTCGGCCCCAACGGCTCGGGCAAGTCCAACGTGGTCGACGCCCTGGCGTGGGTGATGGGGGAGCAGGGCGCCAAGTCCCTGCGCGGCGGGAAGATGGAGGACGTCATCTTCGCCGGCACCGCCGGCCGGGCCCCGCTCGGGCGCGCGCACGTGTCGCTGACCATCGACAACGCCGACGGCGCGCTGCCCATCGAGTACGCCGAGGTCACGATCTCGCGCACGCTGTTCCGCTCCGGGGGCTCCGAGTACGCGATCAACGGCCGGCCGTGCCGGCTGCTCGACATCCAGGAGCTGCTCTCCGACTCGGGGCTCGGCCGCGAGATGCACGTCATCGTGGGCCAGGGCCAGCTCGACCGCATCCTGCAGGCCACCCCGGAGGAGCGCCGGGGCTTCGTCGAGGAGGCCTCGGGCATCCTCAAGCACCGCCGCCGCAAGGAGCGGACGCTGCGCAAGCTCGAGGCGATGCAGGCGAACCTCGACCGGCTCGAGGACCTCACCGGCGAGATCCGCCGCCAGCTCACCCCGCTGGGCCGCCAGGCCAGGACGGCCCGCCGCGCCCAGCGGATCCAGCACGACGTCCGCGACGCCCGGGCCCGGCTGCTGGCCGACGACCTCGTGCAGGCCCGCACGAGCCTCGCCGTCGACGAGGACGCCGAGCGCCGGCTGCGCGCCGAGCGCGCCGACGCCGAGCAGGCCCTCGACGCCGGCCGCACCCGCCAGGCCGACGTCGAGGCCCGCGCCGCCCAGACGACGCCCGCCCTCAACGCCGCCCGGGACACCTGGTACCAGCTCACCGCCGTGCAGGAGCGCTACCGCTCCCTGGCCTCGCTCGCCGCCGAACGGCGCCGGCTGCTGGGCTCCGCCGCCGAGCCGGCGGAGCCCGGACGGGACCCGGACCGGCTCGACGCCCAGGCGGCCCGCACCCGGGAGGAGCAGCGCCTGCTCCTCGAGCAGGTCGAGGACGCCGTCGACGCCCTCGCCGAGGCCATCCAGGGTCGCGAGGACGCGGAGGCCGCCGCGCGGGACCAGGACGCCGTGGTGACGGGCCTGCTCCGGGCCGCCGCCGACCGGCGGGAGGGCGCGGCCCGGCTCACCGGCGCGGTCGCGGCGGCCCGCTCCCGGGTGGAGGCCGCCGAGAACGAGCTCTCCCGCCTGCACGCCACCCACGCGGACGCCGGACGGCGCCGGGTCCGGGCCGCCGCCGAGGCCGACAGCCTGGCGCTCGCGGCCCAGGACGCGGCCGGCGCCGCCGACAGGGCCCGCGCCCGGCACGAGGAGGACGCCGCGGCCGCCGCCGGGGCCCGCGCCGCGGCGCGGGAGGCCGAGGCCGCCGCCCAGGAGCTGCTGCGCGCCCACGACGCCCAGCGCGCCCGCGCCGAGACCCTGCGCGCCGCCCTGCGCCAGCCCGACGGCTCCGCGGCCGTCCGGGAGCGGCACGCCGACGCCGTGCTCGGCGCCGTCGTGGACCTCGTCGACGTCGAGCCCGGCTGGGAGCGGGCGGTCACCGCCGCCATGGGACCCTTCGCCGAGGCCCTCGCCGTGCGCTCGCACGGCGCGGCCGTCTCCGTCTTCGAGTCCCTGCGCGCCGACGGCGTGGGCCGGGTGCACCTGCTGGTGGCCGGGGCCGCCCCCGAGCGCTCCGGCCCGGCCCCGGCGGTCCCGGACCGCCCGGGGGTCCGGCCCGCCGCGGCCGTGCTGCGCGCCGGCACCCCGGCGGGCGCCGGCGACGACACCGGCGACGACGCCCGGCGCGGCGCGGCCGCCGTCCGGGCCCTGCTCGCCGCGACCGTGCTCACCGAGGACGCCGCCACGGCGGCCCGGGTCGTGGCCGACGCGCCCGGGCTCACGGCCGTCACCCGGGGCGGGGACGTGTTCACCGGCACCAGCGCCTGGGGCGGGGCCGCGGAGGCGGCCGGCGCGCTCGAGACCCGCGCCGCGGCCGAGGCCGCCGAGGCGGAGCGGGCCGAGCTCGCCACGGCCCTCGAGGAGGCCCGGGCCACGTCCCGGACGGCGGCCGAGGCCCGGGACACCGCCCGCCGGGCCGCCGAGGAGACCGCGGGGCTCCTGCGCACCGCCGAGCGCACGGCGGACCGGGCGGCGTCCGAGCTCTCCCGGGTCCGGGCCGTGCTGGACTCCGCCGAGGCGGAGACCCGCCGCTTCGACGAGCAGGTCGCCGCCGCGCAGGAGCACCTGGCCCGCGAGCAGGATCGGCTGCGGGAGGCCGCCGAGCGGCTCGAGGCCGCGGAGGAGCACGGCCCGGAGGACACCGAGACCGCCCACCTCGAGGCCGTCGCCCGCCGCGACGAGCTGCACCGGGCCGCCACCGCGGCCCGCACCGCGGAGACGGAGGCCCGGCTGGCCCTGCGCTCCCTGGAGGAGCAGGCCCGCGCCCTCGGCAACCGGGCCGCGTCCCAGGAGCGGGCCGCCGCGTCCGAGCGCCGGGCACGGGAAGAGGCGGAGCGCCGGGCGCGCCGCCGCCGGCTGCAGGCCCGCAACGCCGAGGCGGTGCTCGCCGGGGCCGAGCAGCTGCTCGAGCTCGTGGCGGCGTCCGTGACGGCCGCCGCCGCGGAGCGGGACCGGGCCGAGGCGGTCCGGGCCGGGCTGGACGCGGAGCTCACGGACCTGCGCGCCGCGAACGACCGGCTCGCCGCGCGGCTCGCCGAGCTCACCGACTCCGTGCACCGGGACGAGCTGGCCCGCACCCAGCAGCGCGCCCGGGTCCAGGCGCTCGAGGACCGCTCCCTCGAGGAGCTGGGGCTCACCCCGGACACGCTCGTGGAGCACTACGGGCCGCACCTGCCGGTCCCCGGGCCCGAGGCGGCGCAGGAGCCGGCAGCGGCGCAGGACTCCGGCCCCGCGGGCTCCGCGCCCCCGGCGGCCGACGGCGGCCAGGAGGCGCTGTTCGGCGCCGGGCACGACACCGGGTCCGGGGCCGTGGAGGGTGCTCCCTACGTGCGCGCCGAGCAGGAGCGGCGGCTGCGCCGGGCCGAGAAGGAGCTCGCCTCCCTGGGGCGGGTGAACCCGCTGGCGCTGGAGGAGTTCGCGGCCCTCGAGGAGCGCCACCGCTTCCTGGCCGAGCAGCTCGAGGACCTCAAGCGGTCCCGGCAGGACCTGCGCAGCATCATCCGGGACGTCGACGAGCACGTGGAGCGCGTCTTCACGGAGGCCTACGCCGACACCGCACGGCAGTTCGAGGGCGTCTTCGCCACCCTGTTCCCCGGCGGGGAGGGCCGGCTGCGCCTGACCGACCCCACGGACATGCTCAGCACCGGCATCGACGTCGAGGCCCGCCCGGCCGGGAAGAAGATCAAGCGGCTGTCCCTGCTCTCCGGCGGGGAGCGCTCGCTCACGGCGATCGCGCTGCTCGTGGCGATCTTCAAGGCCCGGCCCTCGCCCTTCTACGTCATGGACGAGGTCGAGGCGGCCCTCGACGACCGCAACCTCGGGCGCCTGCTGAGCATCTTCCGCCAGCTCCAGGAGACCTCGCAGCTGATCATCATCACCCACCAGAAGCGGACCATGGAGATCGCCGACGCCCTCTACGGGGTGGCGATGCGCGGGGACGGCGTGACCACCGTCATCGGTCAGCGGCTCGCCGAGCTGCGCTGAGCCCACTGCGGCACGGCCCCGTGCCGGCGCCCGCTACTGCTCGGCGCCCCGCGCGGACGTCGTGCCGGACCGCTCCATCGTGTCGCGCACCGGCAGCCACGCCCCGGCAGCCAGCAGCATGATCGCCCCGGAGACGCCGAATGCCCAGCCGAAACCGGCGGCGTCGGCCAGCGCCCCGGCCACCACGGGCCCCAGGATCTGCCCGGCGTCGGCGCTCATCTGGAACCGGGCCAGCACCGGCCCGCCGGCCCGGTCCGGTCCGATGACGTCCGCCACGGTCGCCTGCTGGCCCGGGTTCAGGGTTCCGGAGCCCATACCGGCCACGAGCGAGAGCACCACGAACCACGGGACGTCCTGCACCAGGCCCAGCGCCATGGTCGCGGTCCCGTTGAGCACCAGGCCGCTGAGCACGAGCGGCCGGCGCCCGAACCGGTCCGTGAGCCGGCCCGTGACCGGCAGGGCCATCGCGTTGCCCGCCGCGTACACGGCCAGGGCCAGCCCGGCCACGGCCGGGCCGGCCCCGAGCACGGCGACCGCGAACAGGGGCACGAGGGCCACCCGGATCCCGTGGGCGGTCCACCCGTTGGCGAAGCTGGAGACCAGGGCGGAGCGGTAGGCCCCCACCCGGCGGGCCTCCGCCACGGTCATGACCGGCTGGTTCCGGCGGTCCTTGCCGCCGCCGAGGACCTCGTCCCGGAGCCGGAAGTGCACGACGGCCACGGCGACCAGCAGGGCCACCGCGTAGATGAGGAACGGCACCTGCATGCCGAAGCCGGCGAGCAGACCGCCGACCACCGGGCCGAGCACCCCGCCCACCAGGAACGCGGAGGCGTAGTAGCCCGAGACCCGCCCGCGCATCCGCGGCGGGGCCAGCCGCACGATCAGGCCCATCGCCGAGATCGTGAACATCACGGAGCCGATCCCGCCGAGGCCCCGGAACAGCAGCAGCTGCCAGTAGGTCTGGGCGAACGCCGTGGCCGCCGAGGACAGCGCGACGATGAGCACGCCGGTCACATAGGTGGGGCGCTCGCCGATCCGGTTCAGGATCCGCCCGCCGGCCGGGGCGAAGAGGAGGCGGGCCACGGCGAAGACGCTCACCACGGCCGACGCGGCCGCCACGCCGACCCCGAAGGTCGTGGCGAACTGGGGGAGCACCGGGGCCACGATGCCGTAGCCGATCGCGATGACGAAGGCGGCGGCGATGAGCACCGTGATCTGCTGGGGGACGCGGTCGCGGCCGGGGGCGGCGGCTGGGGGCTGAACAGGCACCCGTCGAGTCTAGGACCCCGGGCGGCGCCCCCGGCCCCGCGGCCACCGGCCCGCGACCGGGCGGTGTGAGAAGCTGGGAGGCGTGGATTCGATACCCGTTCTCGCCTACGTCCTCATCGCCGTCGTGGTCCTCGGGCTGCTCGGTCTGGTCCTGCTGCGGGGCCCCAAGGCGCCCCGCGGCGGCTACCCCTCCACCCGGGACCCCGACGACCTCGAGGGCGGTCCGGTCGCCGCCCCGGGGGACCTGGAGCCCGGCACCGCCCCGGTCCCGCCGGAGACCACCCGGCCGGCCCTCGACCGCCCCGAGTCGGCGGCGTCCCGGATGGCGCGGCTGCGCGGGCGGCTGGCCAAGTCCAACAACGTCTTCGGCAAGGGCCTGCTGGCCCTGCTCTCGCGCGACCGCATCGACCAGGACGTCTGGGACGAGATCGAGGAGACGCTGCTGCTGGCCGACCTCGGCACGGACGCGTCCCTGGACCTCGTCGAGGCCCTCCAGCGCCGGGTCAAGGTCGAGGGCACCCACGACCCCGCCCACGTGAAGGCCATGCTCCGGGAGGAGCTCGTCGCCCTGGTCGACCCGTCCATGGACCGGTCCCTGGCCGTGCACCGCAAGGGGCCGATCCCCGCCGTCGTCCTCGTGGTGGGCGTCAACGGCGTCGGCAAGACCACCACCGTGGGCAAGCTCGCCCGCGTGCTCGTCGCCGAGGACAAGGACGTCGTCCTCGGCGCCGCGGACACCTTCCGCGCCGCGGCCGCCGACCAGCTCTCCACCTGGGGCGCCCGGGTGGGCGTGCCCACCGTGCGCTCGCAGGTCGAGGGCGCCGACCCCGCCTCCGTGGCCTACGACGCCGTGACCACCGGCATCGAGCACGAGGTGGACGTCGTGATGATCGACACCGCCGGCCGGCTGCAGAACAAGGCGGGCCTGATGGACCAGCTCGGGAAGATCAAGCGGGTCGTGGAGAAGGCCGCGACCGTCGACGAGGTGCTGCTCGTCATCGACGCCACCACCGGGCAGAACGGGATGACCCAGGCGCGGGTCTTCGCCGAGGTCGTCGACGTCACCGGCATCGTCCTCACCAAGCTGGACGGCACCGCCAAGGGCGGCATCGTGGTGGCGATCCAGAAGAGCCTCGGGGTGCCCGTCAAGCTCATCGGCCTCGGCGAGGGGCCGGACGACCTGGCGCCCTTCGAGCCGGAGAGCTTCGTGGACGCCCTGCTCGACTGATCCGTCCCCCTTTCCCCCCACACGCCCGCCGCAGTTCACGTACGCGTAACCATTGCGGCGGGCGTGAAACATGTCCGCAACGCCGCGCGGCGGCGGACGAAACATCTCTCTCGGAGACTCGACAGGGAACGGTGAGCACCGGACGGCCCCACGGGGCACGGGCCAGTGGCACCGGTGACCTGACAACTTTTCAGAGAGAGGTGCACATCGTGGATATCACCGCTGGACACGTGTGGACGATCGTCGCGGCAGCCATGGTCTTCTTCATGACCCCGGGACTGGCCCTGTTCTACGGAGGGATGACCCGCGCCAAGGGCGTCCTGAACATGATGATGATGAGCTTCATCTCCATCGCGTTCGTCTCCGTGGTGTGGGTGCTGTGGGGCTACTCCATGAGCGGCGGGGACCCGCTGCTGGGCGGGCTCACGGGCAGCCCCGTGCCGTCCTTCGCCCTGGGCGACGTGCTGGGCAGCGAGGACCTCCTCGGCGCCGCCTACGGCGGGACCTTCGCCATCATCACCGTCGCCCTGATCTCCGGGGCGATCGCCGACCGGGCCCGCTTCGGCGCCTGGGCCGTGTTCGTGCCCGTCTGGGCCACGCTCGTCTACGCCCCCCTGGCCTACATGGTGTGGGGCGGCGGGCTGCTCACCGAGGACGGGGCCGTGGGCTCCGTCCTCGGTGAGGCCATCGACTTCGCCGGCGGCCTCGTGGTGCACATCAACGCCGGCGTGGCCGCGCTCGTCCTCATCCTGATCGTCGGCGCCCGCCAGGGCTTCGGCAAGGACCCGAGCCAGCGCCCCCACAACCTGCCGCTCGTGATGCTCGGCGCCGCGATCCTGTGGTTCGGCTGGTTCGGCTTCAACGCCGGCGCCGCCGGCACCGCGGAGCAGGCCGGGCTCATCTGGATCAACACCCTCGTGGCCCCCTCCGCCGCGATGCTGGGCTGGCTGCTCACCGAGCGGATCCGCGACAAGCACGCCACGTCCCTTGGCGCCGCCTCCGGCGCCGTGGCCGGGCTCGTGGCCATCACCCCGGCCTGCGCCAACGTCTCCCCGGTCTGGGCGATCGGGATCGGCTTCGTGGCCGGCATCTGCTCGGCGCTCGCCGTGGGGCTCAAGTACCGGCTGCGCATGGACGACTCCCTGGACGTGATCGGCGTGCACCTGGTCTCCGGCGTGGTCGGCACCGTGGCTCTGGGCTTCGTGGCCCTGCCCTCCGAGGGCACGGCGGGCCTGTTCTACGGCGGCGGCTTCGGCCTGCTGCTCACCCAGGTCGTGGCGGTGCTCGTCTCGGTGCTGTACTGCGCGGTGCTGACCTTCGTCATCGCCTTCGTGATCGACCGGACCATCGGCTTCCGGATCCCCGTGCGGGACGAGATCGACGGCATCGACATCACCCAGCACGCCGAGTCCGGCTACGCGCTGGCCGGCGACGCCACGGGCTCCTTCACCCCGGGCCGGCACACCGCCGGCGGGGACGCCACGTCCTTCGAGCCCGGCCGCTCCGAGCCCGTGCACAGCTGAGCCGTGCGGCGGCCGCCGGCACATCCCCTCCTCACGAAAGGCACTCCTCCCATGAAACTCGTCACCGCGATCGTGCGCCCGGAGAAGTTCAAGGACATCAAGTCCGCGCTCGAGTCCTACGGCGTCCAGGGCATGACCGTCCAGAACGTGCACGGCTACGGGCAGCAGCGCGGGCACACCGAGGTCTACCGGGGCGCGGAGTACACGGTGGACCTGCTCGAGAAGGTCCGGGTGGAGATCCTCGTGGACGACCACCAGGCCACCGACATCGTGGACGTCATCGTCTCCTCCGCCAACACCGGCCGCGCCGGTGACGGCAAGGTCTGGGTCACGGACGTGCACCAGGCCGTGCGCGTGCGCACCGGCGAGCGCGACGAGACGGCGCTCTGAGCCCACCGGGCCCGACGGCCGGTCCCCTCCACCGGGAGGGGACCGGCCGTCGTCGTCGCCGCGGCGAGGGCGGAGGGCCCCGCACCGCCCGGAGTTGCTAACCTTGGACACTGACCCGCCACACCGGGCCGGGCCTCGGCCCGCGGCGCAGACCGCGGCGCACCGGCCGCCTCCCTCGACGAAAGCAGCTTTCGACCCGTGTTCAATTCACTGTCCGACCGGTTGACCGCCACCTTCAAGAACCTCAAAGGCAAGGGCCGCCTGACCGAGGCGGACGTCGACGCCACCGTGCGGGAGATCCGCCGCGCCCTGCTCGACGCCGACGTCGCCGTGCCGGTCGTGCGCGAGTTCACCGCCGCGGTCAAGGAGCGGGCCCTGGGGCTCGAGGTCTCCGAGGCGCTGAACCCCGGCCAGCAGGTCGTGAAGATCGTCAACGAGGAGCTGCAGAACATCCTCGGCGGGCAGACCCGCCGGATCCGGATGGCCAAGACCGGCCCCACGATCATCATGCTCGCCGGCCTCCAGGGCGCCGGCAAGACGACCCTGGCCGGCAAGCTCGGCAAGTGGCTCAAGGGCCAGGGGCACCGGCCCCTGCTCGTGGCCTCCGACCTCCAGCGGCCCAACGCGGTCACCCAGCTGCAGGTCGTGGGCGAGCGCGCCGGGGTGCCGGTCTACGCCCCGCACCCGGGCACCACCTCGGAGTTCGACGACCCGACGGGCGATCCCGTGCAGGTCGCCCGCGACGGCGTGGCCCAGGCCCGCGCGCGCCTGCACGACGTGGTCATCGTGGACACCGCCGGCCGGCTCGGCATCGACGAGGCCCTCATGGAGCAGGCCCGCGACATCCGCGACGCCGTGCGCCCCGACGAGGTGCTCTTCGTCATCGACGCGATGATCGGCCAGGACGCCGTGAACACGGCCCAGGCCTTCAACGAGGGCGTCGACTTCACGGGCGTGGTCCTGTCCAAGCTCGACGGCGACGCCCGCGGCGGCGCCGCGCTGTCGGTGGCCTCCGTGACCGGCAAGCCCATCATGTTCGCCTCCACCGGCGAGAACGTCGACGACTTCGAGCAGTTCCACCCGGACCGCATGGCGTCCCGCATCCTCGACATGGGCGACGTCCTCACGCTGATCGAGCAGGCCGAGAAGCAGTGGGACCGCGACGAGGCCGAGAAGATGGCCCGGAAGTTCACCGACCAGGAGGACTTCACCTTCGAGGACTTCCTCGCCCAGATGCAGCAGCTGCGCAAGATGGGGTCGATGAAGAAGATGCTCATGATGATGCCGGGCGCCGCCGGCATGCGCGAGCAGCTGGAGAACTTCGACGAGCGCGAGATCGACCGCGTGGAGGCCATCGTCCGGTCCATGACCCCGCACGAGCGGGTGGCGCCGAAGATCATCAACGGCTCCCGCCGCGCCCGCATCGCCAAGGGTTCCGGCGTCACCGTCTCCGAGGTGAACCAGCTCATGGAGCGCTTCGCCCAGGCGCAGAAGATGATGAAGCGCCTGGCCCAGGGCAAGAGCGTGCCCGGCATGCCCGGCGGCATCCCCGGGATGCCCGGGGCGGGCGGCGGCCCGAAGAAGGGCAAGGGCAAGGGCTCCGCGAAGAAGGGCGGGTCCCGCTCCGGCAACCCCGCCAAGCGGGCGCAGGAGAACGCGGCCCTTGAGCAGCAGCGGAAGCAGAAGGCGCCGGCCGGGTCGGCGTTCGGCGCCGCCCAGGGGCAGCCGGAGCCCGCGGACCTGAACCTGCCCAAGGGCTTCGAGAAGTTCCTGGGGCAGTGATCGCGCCGTGAGCTCCTACCTGTCCGAGAGCGAGCTGAAGCAGTTCGTGGACTCCCTGCCGACCCGCCGCCTCGCCGCGGAGGCCCTCATCCGCGACCCCGCGGGCCGGGTGCTGATCGTCGAGCCCAACTACAAGTCGGACTGGACCGTGCCCGGCGGCACCGTCGAGGCGGGGGAGGACCCCCGGACCGGGTGCTTCCGCGAGGTCGTCGAGGAGGTCGGCCTGCACCTGCCCGAGGGCCGGCTGCTCGTCGTCCACCACGGCGTGGCCATGGGGCTGTGGGGGGACTCGGTCTCCTTCGTCTACGACGGCGGCGTCATCGGCGCCGACACGCCCATCACGGTCCAGGAGGAGGAGCTGCTCAGCCACCGCTGGACCGCCCCCGCGGAGCTGGACCGGTACCTGCGGCCCGGGCTGGCCCGCCGGCTGCGGGCGGGGCTGGCGGCCCTCGAGGACGGGACCACGGCCGAGCTCGTCGACGGGCCCGCCTGAGCGGATCCGCGCCGCCGGGGACGCTCCCCGGACCCGTGGGGCGTCCCCGGCGACGGCGTAGCATGGGGCCATGACCTCACTCCCCGCCGACGACATCGCATCCCCCGCCTCCACGTGGGACCTGGTGCCCGCCACGGTGCTGTGCGCGACGGAGGCCACCGCGTCCGACGGCTCCGGGCTGCGGCCCACCTGCGAGGGGATGCGCAGGATCATCGCCCACCACCGCCTCATCAGCGCCTACGCCGAGGGCCCCCGCGCCACGCAGCTGATGTTCCTCGCCGACGCCGAGGGCCGGCTGGCGCAGGCCGCCGAGGACGGCTCCGTGGCCACCGGGTGCACCCTCGACGAGCTCTCCTCGACGCTCGCGCGGATGACCGGCCAGCAGCTCCGGCCCGAGCACCCCGGGCTGCGCCGGGTGCTGCTCGTGCGCCTGGACGCGCCCGAGCTGCCCGTGCTGGCGGCCCTGTCCGGCACCGGGTTCACCGCGGTGTCCCGGCACGGCTGGTCCGTGGTGGTCTTCGACGCGGAGGTCGACTTCTGGGCCGTGCGCACCGGTCTCGCGGAGACCGCCGTGGCGCTGTCCTCGGACGGGGCCACCCGCTCCTTCGAGGTCCTGCTCGCCGGGGAGGACCCCGCGTCCGTCACCGAGCTGGAGGCCGCCGACGCCGTGTGCGCCCTCGAGTGGGGCCCCGAGTGGCTCCCCGCCGGCGGGGTGTCGGTCGAGGCCGAGGAGACGCCGGCCGCCCGCTTCGAGCGCGATCTCGTCCGGCTGTGCTCCGGCGGCACCTCGGACCTGCAGATCGAGTCCGTGGCCTCGGTCTTCGACCTCGACCCGGCCGAGACCAACCGGCTGCGCAACTACGTGCTGGGGGAGTCCACCGACCTGGTCCTGGAGTCCGTCCTGCAGCTGCTGGGCCTGCCCGTGCTGGCCGCCAAGGTCGTGGAGGGCCGCCGGGAGCTCGCGGGGACCGAGGGCGCCGAGCACTACGAGCCCACGGGCGTGGGCCCGGCCCTGCTGCGGGGCATGACCATCGAACCCACCGGGGACGGGCTCCTCGCGCGGTACCAGCGGGCCCTCGTCCGCCGGCCGGAGCTCCTGCTGGCCGTCGCGGGCACCGAGACCGCCCTCGGGGTGGGGCTCGCCGGGGCGGCCCGGCGCGGCGGGGCCGGGGCGCGCGTGCTCGGCACCCTCTCGGCGGCGCTGCTCGCGGACGCCGCCGCGGAGAGCGCCTACTACGCCGCCCTGCGCGGCGCGCGCCGCCGCCGGAGCGAGGAGCAGCCCCCGGCCGCCGGGACGGCGGAGCGGCTCCCGGAGGCGCCCCCCGCCCCGGGCTCGCGGGCACGGCTGCGCCGCTTCTTCGGCCTGCACCGCGGCTGAGCCCCCGGCGCGGGATCCCCCGCGGGGCGGAGTTCCGCGCCCGCCGCCGCGGGCTACCGTGGGTGGCGTGCACACCCCACCCGCCACGGACCCGGACGACGGACCGGAGACCACTCCGGCCGCCGGCCGGCGCGCCCCGCTCGCGTCCCGCGTCACGGCCTGGCTGAACGACCCCGAGGACCCGTTCTGGTCCCGTCCCGCGCCCACGGCGGCCCAGCGGCGCAACGACGTGCTGGCCGCCCTGGGCTTCCTGCTCGTCGCCCTGCTGGCCTCCGTGCTGGTGCACAGCTACGCGGGGCTCGCGGACGGGGACGAGCCCTGGCGGTTCTACCTCAGCACCGTGCTCATCGTGGTGCCCCTCGCCCTGCGCCGGCGCTTCCCGCTGCCGGTCGTGGTCGCGTCCTCCGCGCTGTTCCTGGGCCTGACCTACGCCAGTCCCACGGCCGCCCTGACGCTGCCCTTCCAGGGCGCCTACTTCGCGGCCCTCTACGCCGCCGTCGCCTGGTCGCGCGACCGCCAGGCCCTGTGGGTCGCGATGTCCGTGGTCGTGGGGACCATGGGCCTGTGGCTGCTCGGGGCCTTCACCGTCACCAACGCCTACGCGGACTTCCTCACCGGCCTGGGCGACGTCGACGGGCCGCTGCCCCAGCTGCCGTCCTACGCGGTGTTCACGCTGCTCGTGAACGCCGTGTACTTCGGCGGGGCGGTGCTCGCAGGGCGCGCGTCCTGGCGGGCCGCGCTGCAGCAGCACCGCCTCGCCGCGCAGGCGCAGCGGATCCGGCAGCAGTCCCAGGAGATCGCCCGCCGCGCCGTCGTCGACGAGCGGCTGCGCATCGCCCGGGAGCTGCACGACGTCGTCGCCCACCACGTGTCCGTGATCGGCATCCAGGCCGGTGCCGCGCGCAAGGTCCTGAGCCGTGACCCGGCCGCCGCCACCACCGCGCTGCGCACCATCGAGGCGTCCAGCCGGACCGCGGTGGGGGAGCTGCGCCAGCTGCTCGGGGTGCTGCGCGCCGAGGGCGAGGACGGCCCCCCGGGCCCCGGCCGGGGCACGTCCGCCGCGGCGCGGCGGCCCGACCCCGGCCTGGCCGACATCCCCGACCTCGCCCGGCTGCACGCCGACAACGGGCTCGCGGTGGACGTCCGGCTGGTCGAGGACGTCCCCGGTGACCTGGACAGGATCCCGCCGGCCCTCGGCCTGTCGGCCTTCCGGTGCGCCCAGGAGTCCCTGTCCAACGTGATCCGCCACTCGACGGCCACCACGGCGTCCGTCACCCTGCGCACCGGCCGCGGCCCGCAGGGGCCGTGGTTCGAGCTCGAGGTGCTCGACGACGGCTCGGCCCGCCCCGGCACCGCCGGCACCGGCTTCGGCCTCCAGGGGCTCCGCGAGCGCGTCCGCCTGCACGGCGGGGAGGCGGAGATCGGGCCGCGGACGGGCCGGCCCGGCTGGCGGGTGCGCACCCGCTGCCCCCTGCCTCCCGGCGGCACCGGCACGGGAGCCGCCGAGCCCGCCGTCCGCGCCCCCGTCCGTGCCGCTGTCCCGGACACCGGCGGGAGTCTGCGAGGATCGGGGGCATGATCCGCGTCCTGCTCGCCGACGACCACGCCCTCGTGCGCTCCGGCTTCGCCATGGTCCTGTCCGTGGAGGACGACATCGAGGTCGTCGCCCAGGCCTCCGACGGCGCGGAGGCCGTCGCCGCCGCCCGCGACGAGGCCGTGGACGTCGCCCTGCTCGACGTGCAGATGCCCGTCATGGACGGGATCGAGGCCACCCGCCGGATCGTCGGAACGGGGTGCGCCAAGGTCGTGATCGTCACCACGTTCGACCGCGAGGACTACCTCTTCGACGCGCTCGCCGCGGGGGCCAGCGGGTTCCTGCTCAAGAACGCGGACCCGGACGACCTGGTGGAGGCCGTGCGCGCCGTCGCGGGAGGCCACGCGCTGCTCGCCCCCGAGGCCACGCTGCGCGTGATCCGGGCCCTGACCACGGACGCGCCGGCCCCGGCACCCGTCCCGGAGGCCGCTCCCGCACCGCCCGGCCCCGGGCAGCGGCGGATCCTCGACTCCCTCACCGAGCGGGAGCACGAGGTGCTGCTGCTCGTCTCGGACGGGCTCTCCAACGCCGAGATCGCCCAGCGGCTGTTCCTCGGGTCCGCCACCGTCAAGACCCACGTGTCCAACATCCTCGCCAAGACCGGCTCCCGGGACCGGGTCCAGGCCGTCGTCTTCGCCCACCGGGCGGGCCTGGTCGGCTGAGCCGGCTCCGCCCCGCGGCGGAGGTCACCGGGCGGAGCCCGGCCCCCGGGACGCACGCCCTCCGCCCGGGTGGGGATACCCCGGGACCCCTGCGTTCGTAGGCTGGGGGACGAGCCGCCCGCCACCCGCCGGGCGGACGCGCCGGCCGAGAGGACCCCGGGCCCATGAGCACCAGCACCGCACCCACGGAGACCACCACCCGCTTCCGGGGCCGCCCCGGGGGACACGTCCTGGAGGCGCGGGGGCTGAGCCGGTCCTTCGGGGGCCGGGCCGTGGTCCAGGACGTCTCCTTCCGGGTGGAGCCCGGCCGGATGACCGGATTCGTCGGCGCGAACGGCGCGGGCAAGACCACGACCCTGCGGATGCTGATGGGCGTGCTGCGGGTCTCCTCGGGGGAGGTCCTGTGGAACGGCCGGCCGGCCACCGCGGCGGACCGGGCCGGCTTCGGCTACATGCCCGAGGAGCGGGGGCTCTACCCCAAGCAGCCCGTCCTCGACCAGCTCGGCTACCTCGGCCGGCTCCACGGGATGGACCGCGGCGACGCCCTCGCGGAGGCCGGGCGGCTGCTGGAGCGCTTCGGCCTGACTGCGCGCGGGAAGGACAGGCTGGAGTCCCTCTCGCTCGGCAACCAGCAGCGGGTGCAGGTCGCCGCCGCGCTCCTGCACGGGCCTGCCGCCCTGGTGCTGGACGAGCCGTTCTCCGGCCTGGACCCCGTGGCCGTGGACTCCATGGTCGAGCTGCTGCGCGAGCACACGGCCCAGGGGGTGCCCGTGCTCTTCTCGAGCCACCAGCTCGACCTCGTCGACCGGCTCTGCGACTCCCTGGTCGTGCTCTCCGGCGGCCGGGTCCTGGCCGCCGGCCCGGCCGACGAGCTGCGCCGCACCGGCCCGCGCCGGCACCGGCTGCGCTGCGAGCAGGACGCCGGCTGGGTGCGGGACCTGCGGGGCGTGCGCGTGGTCGACGTCGACGGCCCGGCCGCGGTGCTCGAGCTCGAGGACGCGGCCGCCCGCCGCCGCGTGCTCGAGGCCGCCGTGCCCCGCGGACTCCTGGAGTTCGCCGAGATCGTCCCCTCCCTGGCCGACGTCTACCGCGAGGTCACCCGATGAGCCCCCGCCCGCCCGCGGCCCGCCCGTGGTGGATCGTCACGGCCCGCGAGATCTCCGTGAAGCTGCACGACCGGTCCTTCCTGCTCTCCACGGTGGTCACGGTGCTCCTCGTGGCCGGCTCGATCGCCGGCTCCGCCCTGCTCGGCGGCCGCGCCGCCGACCACGTGCTGGCCACCGCGGCCCCCGAGGCCGGGCCCGTCGCGGCACGGGCCGCGCAGGCGCTGGCCGACAGCGGGGACGACACCCTCACGGTGCACTCCGCGCACTCCCGCGACGCGGCCCGCCGGGCGGTGGCCGACGAGTCCGCCGACGCCGCGCTGCTGCGGGGCCTCGACGGGTGGACGGTGGTCGGCAAGGACGACGTCGACCCCGGGCTCGCCCGGGCGCTCGAGCAGGCGGTGGCCGAGGAGACCCTCGCGGCCAACGCCCGGGCGGCCGGGACGACCGCCGAGGAGCTGACCGCGGGCGCCGAGGTGCGCACCGAGCTGCTCTCCGGCGGGCAGGACCGCGGCCCCGTGCGGCTCGTCATGGGCTTCGTCTTCGCCTTCCTGTTCTACCTGGCCGCGATCCTGTTCGGCATGGCCATCGCCAACTCGGTGCTCGAGGAGAAGCAGAACCGGGTCGTCGAGATCCTGGCCACCGCCGTCCCGGTGCGGCAGCTGCTCTACGGCAAGGTGCTCGGCAGCTGCCTGCTCGCCTTCGGGCAGATCGGGCTCTACGCCGCGGTCGGCCTCGTCGGGGTCAACGTCACGGGGGCCGCCGCGGACGTCGGCTGGGTCCTCGCCGCCTCCGGGTGGTTCGTGGCCTTCTTCGTGGCGGGCTTCGCCGCGCAGGCCTGCGTCTGGGCCGTCCTCGGCTCGCTGGCCTCCCGCTCCGAGGACCTCCAGACGAGCAGCGGGCCGATCCTGACCGTGCTCGTCGGGGCCCTCCTCGTCGGCCTCTACGCCGAGGGGGCGTGGCTCACGGCCGCGTCCTTCGTGCCCGTCGTCTCCTCGGTGGCCATGCCCGTCCGGATGCTGGCCGGCGGCGTGGCCTGGTGGCAGCCCGTGCTGTCCCTCGCGCTCGCCCTCGCCGCGGCCTGGGTGCTGCTGCGCCTGGGGGAGCGGATCTACCGGCGTGCCGTGTTCCAGGGCGGGCGCTCCCTCACGTGGCGGGAGGCCTCGCGGCTCGAGCAGTGAGCGGGTGCGCGCCGTGGTGCCCCGGACTTGACGGCGTCTGGCATACTGGACGGGTACTCGATGCGTGCGGTCCCTCTCGCCGCACGTTTCTCGTGTCCACAGAACCCCTGTGACCGGCCCGCCCCACGGGAGCGAGACCAGGGCGTTCACCTCATCCAAGAACCAGGAGAGTCCACACCAGTGGCTGTTAAGATCCGTCTCAAGCGCATGGGCAAGATGCGCGACCCCCGTTACCGCGTCGTCGTCGTCGACTCCCGCAAGAAGCGCGACGGCCGCGTCATCGAGGAGATCGGCAAGTACCACCCGACCGAGCACCCCTCCTACATCGAGGTCGTCTCGGACCGGGCCCAGTACTGGCTCGGCGTCGGCGCCCAGCCGTCCGAGGCCGTCGCCGCCATCCTGAAGGTGACCGGCGACCTGCAGCGGTTCAAGGGCGAGGAGGGCGCCGAGGGCACCCTCCGGCAGCCCGAGCCCAAGAGCGAGTTCGTGGCCCCGGACAAGGGCTCCGTGATCGTCCCCGAGGCCATCACCCCCAAGGGCGAGAAGGCCGCGCCGGCCGCCCCGGGTGCCGAGTCCGACGACGCCCCCGCGGCTGACGCCGAGAAGGCCGAGTAGTCATGCTCGCCGACGCGTTGGAGCACCTGGTCCGCGGCATCGTGGACAGCCCCGATGACGTCGACGTCCGTGTCAAGAGCGGGCGCCGGTCGGAGACCCTCGAGGTCCGGGTGCACCCGGACGACCTCGGGCGGGTCATCGGCCGCCAGGGCCGCACGGCCAAGGCGCTGCGCACCGTCGTGGGCGCGCTCGCCGAGGACGGCCCGGTCCGGATCGACGTCGTCGACACCGACCGCACCCGCTGAGGCGCGCACCGGGCGCCCCGGCGACCGGTCCCGCCGACCGCACGGTCCCCGCATCCGCACCGGATGCGGGGACCGTCGGCTTTGCGGCCCCCGCCGGCCGCCACCGCACCCCGTTCCCGCGGCCACCCGGCCGCCGACCCCCAGGAGCACCATGAAGGTCCAGGTCGCCCGCGTCGGCAAGCCCCACGGCATCCGGGGGGAGGTCACCGTGCAGCTGTTCACCGACGCCCCGGAGGAGCGCTTCGCCCCCGGCGCCCGGCTGCTGCTCGAGCCGTCCGTCCCCCTCGCCCCCGCGGGCGTGGTCACCGTGCGCGGGGCGCGCTGGAACAAGGCCGTGCTCGTCGTGGCCCTCGAGGAGGTCCCCGACCGCAACGGGGCCGAGACCCTGCGCGGCGCCCGGCTCTTCGCCGAGGCGCCCGAGGAGGACCCCGGGTCCGACGAGTGGTACGAGCACGAACTGGTCGACCTCGAGGTGCGCACCGGGCCGGAGGACGGCTCGGGGCCGCGGATCGGCGTGGTCACCGGGCTGCGCACCCTGCCGGTCCAGGACCTGCTGGAGATCGAGCTCGACGAGGACCGGCGCGAGGCCGTGCTCCCCTTCGTCGAGGAGATCGTGCCGGTCGTCGACCCCGAGGGCGGCTTCGTCGTGGTGACCCCGCCGCCGGGGCTGCTCGAGCTCGGCCGCGAAGGGGGACCGGCCGCCGGCGGCGAGCACGACGGCGACGGGTCCGGGGGCGGGGACTCCGGCTCCGGGGCGCCGGAGGACGGGCGCTGATGCGCATCGACGTCGTCAGCATTTTCCCCGAGTACCTCTCGGCCCTCGACCTCTCGCTCATCGGCAAGGCGCGGCAGCAGGGCCTCCTCGAGCTGACCGTGACGGACCTGCGCGAGCACACGACCGACCGGCACCGCACCGTGGACGACACCCCCTACGGCGGCGGGGCCGGGATGGTCATGAAGCCGGAGCCGTGGGCCGCGGCGCTCGGCGCCGTCCTCGAGCGCAGCCCGGCCCCGGCCGCCGGCCACGAGGTCGGCGGCGAGGCCGGCGGCGAGCGTCCGGTGCTGGTCGTCCCGTCCCCGGCCGGCGCGGTCTTCACCCAGGCCACCGCCCGCGAGCTGGCCCTGCGCGAGCACCTCGTGTTCGCCTGCGGGCGCTACGAGGGCATCGACGAGCGCGTCGTCGACTGGTCCCGCGAGCACTTCGACGTCCGTCCCACGAGCCTCGGCGACTACGTCCTCAACGGCGGCGAGGTCGCCGTGCTGGCCATGGTCGAGGCCATCGGGCGGCTCGTGCCCGGCGTGGTCGGCAACCCCGAGTCCCTCGTGGAGGAGTCCCACGCCGACGGCCTGCTCGAGTACCCGGTCTACACCAAGCCCGCCCTGTGGCGGGACCGGCCGGTCCCCGAGGTCCTGCTCTCGGGCCACCACGGCCGGATCGCGCGCTGGCGGCGGGACCGCCAGCTGCAGCGGACCGCCGCCCGCCGCCCCGACCTCCTCGCCTCCCTCGACCCCGCCGGCCTGGACCGCGCGGACCGCGCCGTCCTCGCCGAGGCCGGCTGGACCGTCTCGGGTGCTCGCCTGGTGCGCGCCGGGGACGACGCCCCCGGGAAACCTGTGGCATAATGTTCAGCTGTGTGTCTGCTGGGCACGCCCCTGCCGCAGGGGGATGAGCGACCAACAGCCGGACACCCGGGAACCCCGCACGGGGGCCCCGTCACCACGTCTTGCGGATCCCGCACCCGGACCGGGCACCTGCCCGCCGCCACCACGGATCCGTGCCGACCCACGTGAGCGACCTGCGGCGTTCACCAGGAGAGCCACCATGAACCTTCTCGACCAGCTCGACGCCAAGTCCATGCGCAGCGACGTCCCCGACTTCCGGCCGGGCGACACCCTCAACGTGCACGTCAACATCGTCGAGGGCAACCGCTCCCGTGTGCAGGTCTTCAAGGGCTTCGTCCTCGGTCGCCAGGGCGCCGGCGTGCACGAGACCTTCACCGTCCGCAAGGTCTCCTTCGGCGTGGGCGTGGAGCGCACCTTCCCGGTGCACTCCCCGGTCATCGACAAGATCGAGGTCGTCACCCGCGGCGACGTCCGGCGCGCGAAGCTCTACTACATGCGCGACCGCCACGGCAAGGCCGCCCGCATCCGCGAGAAGCGCGACAACACCACGGCCAAGTCCTCGAAGTCGGGCAAGGCCGTCAAGTCCGGCAGGTCCGGCAAGTAGGACGCCGCGCGTCCGTGCCCACCGGAACCCGCGCACGGGAACCCCGCACCGCCGGGTCCCACGCCGTGCGGCGAGAACGCCAGCCCCGAGCTCGGGGCTGGCGTTCCGTCGTCCTCGCCCTCCTGGCGGCCGTGCTGGTCACCGGGCTGCTGCGCGCCGTGGTCGTGGACGTCTACTGGATCGGCTCGGACTCGATGCAGCCCACCGTCGAACCGGGGGACCGGGTGCTCGTCGGCAAGCTCGTCGACACGACGGAGCTCGAACGGGGCGACCTCGTGGTCTTCGACGGGCGGGGCAGCTTCGCCCCGCTGCGCAGCGACGACCCGTGGCCCGTGCAGGCCCTGCAGACCCTCGGGCGGTGGAGCGGGCTCACCGGCTCGGACAGCGTGTACCTCAAGCGGGTCGTCGGCGCCCCCGGGGACACCGTGGCCTGCTGCGGTCCCGGCGGCCGTCTCGAGGTCGACGGCGAGGAGATCACCGAGGACTACGTCCTGGACGGCGACCGCCCCAGCGAGGTCGAGTTCTCCGTGGTGGTCCCCGAGGGCCGTCTCTGGCTGATGGGCGACCACCGTTCGGTCTCCGTGGACTCGCGCCATCTGCTCGGCGCGCCCGGTGGCGGACTGGTCCGAGCGGATAAGGTCATCGGAGAACCCCTTGCTGTTCTGTGGCCCTGGGACCGGGCCGGGCAGCTCTGACGCGATCCGCACGGATCCGGATCCGGACGCCCACCGGCGTCCGCCCAGGAAGGACGAAGCCAGTGGCCGACAGGACCCAGCCCGCCGGCGACGGCGTGCCCCAGGAGAACCCCGGCGACGCCGCCGTTCCCGTCCCGGCGGCGTCCACGGCCGGCGCGGAGCGCTCCGCGGCGCCCGCAGTCGGCCCCGGGGACGGCCCCGAGGACGCACCGGAGCCCGTGTCCCGGCGCGGCGGCCGCCGCGCGGCGGGCAGGCGCGCCCGCAAGCAGCGCCCCGACACGTTGTGGGGCTCGGTGCGGGAGATCCTCCTCGTGCTGGTCTGGGCCGTGCTGATCGCCTTCGTCGTGAAGACCCTGCTGGTGCGGGGCTTCTACATCCCCTCCGGCTCGATGGAGAACACGCTCCAGCTCAACGACCGCATCTTCGTCAACGTGGTCGAGCCCACGTTCGGGCCCCTTGAGCGCGGCGACATCGTCGTGTTCGAGGACGCGAAGGGCTGGCTGCCCCCCCAGCCCGACAGCGGCGGCGGGCCCACCGACGCCGTCTACGACGCCCTGGCCTTCGTGGGCGTGCTGCCCGACCGCACGGACCAGCACCTGATCAAGCGGGTCATCGGGGTCGGGGGAGACACCGTCGCCTGCTGCGACGCCTCGGGCCGGGTCACGGTCAACGGAGAGCCCCTCGAGGAGCGGGACGCCTACCTCTACCCCGGGTCCGCGCCCTCGGAGCTCGAGTTCGAGGTCAAGGTCCCCGAGAACCACTACTTCGTCCTGGGCGACCACCGGGACGCGTCCGCCGACGCCCGCGTCCACCTGGCGGAGATCGCGGAGAACGGCGCCTTCATCAGCCACGACGACGTCGTGGGCACCGCGTTCGTCATCGCCTGGCCGCTCGACCGGTTCCAGCTGCTGCAGAACCCGGGTGAGGTCTTCGCGGACGTCCCCGACCGGTCCGCCGGTGGCTCCTGAGCCCCGGCGGGTCCAGCGCACGCCGCCGCCGCGGGGCCGTGCTCCCGGGCTCGCCGTCGAACGGTCCCTGGCGGGGCCGGACGGGCGCCTCGTGGGCGGGATGGACGAGGTGGGCCGCGGGGCCCTCGCCGGACCGGTCACCGCCGGAGTGGTCGTCCTGCGCCCGGGCACCGAGCGCGGCGTGCCCGGGCTGCGGGACAGCAAGCTGCTCAGCCCCGCCCGGCGCGAGGCGCTCGTGCCGCGCATCCTCGAGTGGTGCGCGGCCGGCGGGGTCGGCCACGCCTCGCCGCAGGAGATCGACGGGCTCGGCCTGACGGCCGCGCTGCGCCTCGCCGGGCGCCGGGCGATCGCGGCGGCCGCGCAGCGGGGCGCGCTGCCCGACGTCGTGCTCCTGGACGGCGGCCACGACTGGCTCTCCGGACCCGGTGCGGGCACGCTGTTCGACGGCTTGGACGGCTTGGACGGCTTGGACGGCTTGGAGGGCTTGGACGGCTTGGACGGCTTCGACATCGACGCCGGCCCCGGTTCCCGCCCCGACCCCGGCCCCGGTTCCGCCCCCGGCCCCGCAGTGGAGGGGGCCCGGGCACCCGAGTGGGCGGGGACGGTCGTGACCCGCGTCAAGGCGGACCTGGCGTGTGCGTCCGTCGCCGCGGCGAGCGTGCTGGCGAAGGTGGAGCGGGACCGGATCATGGGCGAGCTCTCGAGCGGATGGCCGCAGTACGGTTGGGAGAGCAACAAGGGCTACGGCGCCGATCGGCACCGCCGGGCCCTCGCGGAGCACGGGGCCACGCCCCACCACCGGCTGAGCTGGCGCCTGACGCCGGCCGCGGCCGGCCCGAGCAGGACCGGAGAGGGGACGACATGAGCGCCGAAGAGCTCGAGAACTTCGAGACGGACCTCGAGCTGCAGCTGTACCGCGAGTACCGGGACGTCGCCGGGCTCTTCCAGTTCGTGGTGGAGACGGACCGGCGCTTCTACCTGGCCAACTCCGTCCGGATCGAGCCGGTCGAGACGAAGAACGGGCTCTACTTCGACGTCGAGCTCAAGGACGCGTGGGTGTGGGACGTCTACCGCTCCGCACGGTTCGTCAAGCACGTGCACGTGATGAGCTTCAAGGACGTCAACGTCGAGGAGCTCGCGCACACGGATCCGTTCCCGGTGCCCGGCGCCCCCGGACCTGCGGACCCCCCGGCCTCCTGACCCGTCCGGAGCCCGGCACCGCCGGACCCGCGGACCCCCCCGTCGCCTCCTGACCCGTCCGGTGCCCGGCACCGCCGGACCCGCGGACCCGGTCGCCTCCCGATCCGCCCTGCACACGGCGCCGCGACTGCCGCGGTCGGCCGCCGGCGCGGCGCACCATGGAAGCCCGGCCCGGCTCCCGCCGGGGCCCGTCGAGAAGGAGGCGGCCCGTGTCCGAGGAGCTGGGAGCGCGCGGCGAGCGGCTGGCGGCGGCGCACCTCGAGGCACGGGGCTACCGCGTGCTGGCGCGCAACTGGCGCGCCCTCCCGTCCCGGGACGGCCTGCGCGGCGAGGCCGACCTCGTCGCGGAGCACGACGGACGGGTGGTCGTCGTCGAGGTGAAGACCCGGTCGAGCCTGCGTTACGGGCATCCGCTGGAGTCCATTACGCGGCAGAAGATCGTGCGCCTGCACCGCCTGGCGGCCGCCTGGGCCCGGGCTCACGGCCGCGACCCCCGGGTGATCAGGGTCGATGCTGTTGCAATTACTTTCGCACACGACGGGGTGCCGGAGATCGAGGTCCTGCGGCAGATCCAATGAGACGCGACGCGCCGCGGCCCGCGTGACATGCCTCGTGGGACGTGCCAATGTTGGACCGTCGATGACCGGGAGAACGACGGAGGTGTGCTGTGGTCGCTGCGGGACCGCTCGCCGCTCCACGACGCGCCGCGGCCCTCGCGGCAGCTGTCGCGCTGACCGCCACGGGGTGCGGTGTGCTGAAGGCCTCCGAGCCCGAGGCGATCGCGCAGCCGGGCACCGTCACCACCGCGCCGAGCGGTCTCAGCCCGGGTCCCTACGCCCTCACCACCGAGGAGGGCGCCGTCATCACCTTCGATCTGCCCACGGTGCCGGCCCCGGACGACGAGGTCGAGCAGCTGCGGCAGGACCTGCGCGTGGAGCCGGTGACGTACGTGGAGCTGCACATCGACAACACCGAGGGCACGCGCACCGTGCAGATCGACGACCTCAAGGTGATCAGCCACGAGGGCGGCCAGTTCCCGTTCGAGCCGGCCGCCGAGGTGCTGTCCGACTGGGACCCGAACCGCTCCGGGGAGGGCGGCTTCTGGACGGCCGACGGCTCGCTCCTGGAGCCCGAGGAAGGTGCCCGGCTCGATGTCCGCACGCACGAGCTGATCGCCCAGTACACCGGTGCCGTCCCCGCCGGCAGCACCGGCCGGGAGCTCATGATCGGCGACTTCGAGAGCCTGCCGCGCAGCTTCGACGACGTCGAGCTGTCCCCGTACCCGAACGACCGGGCCCTGGATCCCGCCCCCGTGGGGCACGGTCCGGCACAGCGCCAGTTCCGGGCCGGCGTGCCGAGCCCCGCACCCCGGGAACGGCTCGAGGCGGAACCGGCCCCGGCAGCCCCGGCGGCCCCGGCGGCCCCGGAACCCGCCCGGCCGGCCGCTCAGCAGCCGGCGGCACCCGCCACGGCGGAGCCCGCACCGGCACCCGCCGCCGAGCCCGGCTACGTACCGGACTGCACGGACCCGTCCCAGCCGTCCGGGCCCGCCCAGCAGGCGGCCTGGACCACGGCCTGCGCCCCCGTGGCCGAGCCGACGGCGGGCCCGGCACCGCCGCCCGCACAGCAGCCCACGGCCGAGCCGACGCCCACGCCGTCCCCCGTCCCCACGACCGCCCAGCCGCCGGTGGACACGATCCCGCCCGCCGGGAACAACGACACCGGCGGGGTCGCGACCCCGGAACCGGACGGGGACGGTGCCACCGCCGGCGCGACGGCCTCGCCCTCGCCGAGCCCCACCGGACGCCGGAACTGGCCGCCGAGCCCGTCCCCGACGCCCACCCCGGCACCCACGGCCGCGACCGTGGCCCCGACGACCGCTCCGTCGACCACCGCTCCGTCGACCACCGCCACGGCGCAACCCTCCCTCCCCAGCGGGACCGAGCAGGTCTGATCCGGCGCTGCTGTCCACTGCCGGGCGTGCAGGGCTGACGCTCGGCGCCCTGGCTGCCCAGCATGGGGACCAGGAGGTTCCCATGCACCGTCGCCGTGACGTCCCGCCCACCGCCCCAGGCCGCCGCCCACCGGGCCCGTCCGCACGCACCGCGGGGGTGCGCTGATGGGTTTCGCGCGCACGTGGGCCGTGGCCCTGGTCGGGCTCGACGGGTCGATGGTGGAGGTCGAGGCGGACATCGGCCAGACCCTCCCGGCGTTCTCCATCGTGGGTCTGCCCGACGCGGCGCTCAACGAGGCCAGGGAGCGGCTGCGGGCAGCGGCGCGCAACAGCGGAATGCCGCTGAGCCCCCGCAAGCTCACGGTCAACCTGACCCCGGCGACCCTGCCCAAGCGCGGGTCCCTCTTCGACCTGGCCATCGTGATGAGCGCCCTGCAGGCCGCCGGGGGCGTGCCCCCGACCGGGCGGACCGTCTTCCTCGCGGAGCTGGGGCTCGACGGGGCGCTGCGGCCCGTGCGCGGCATCCTGCCGGCCGTCATGGCGGCGGTGCGCGCGGGGCACGAGCGGATCGTCGTGCCGGCGGCGAACGCCGCGGAGGCGGGACTGGTCCCCGGCGCCAGGGTGCAGGGGTTCGGCTGCCTCGCCGAGGTGCTCGCCGCCGCGGGAGCCGATCCTGCGGGGCTGCGCCGGCCGGCACCGTCCGGCTCCGGTCGGGGCGCGCCGGGCGCTGCGGGGGCCGACGGGGCCGGGGCGGATCGTGCCGGGACGGACCCCGTCCCGCACGCCGCGCCCGACCTCGCCGACGTCGCCGGACAGGCCGACGGCCGGCTGGCCCTGGAGATCGCCGCCGCGGGAGGGCACCACCTGCTCATGGTCGGCCCGCCCGGATCCGGCAAGACGATGCTCGCCGAGCGGCTCCCCGGGCTGCTCCCGGACCTCGAGGACGACGCCGCGATGGAGGTCACGGCCGTCCACTCGCTCGACGGGGCCGCCGGGCGGTGCACCGCCCTGATCCGCCGGCCGCCGTTCGAGGCCCCGCACCACACGGCCTCGGCGGCCGCCCTGTTCGGGGGCGGGGCCGGCATCCCGCGGCCGGGCGCGGCCTCCCGGGCGCACCGCGGCGTCCTGTTCCTCGACGAGGCCCCCGAGTTCGACCGCGGGGTGATCGACGCCCTGCGCCAGCCCCTCGAGAACGGCCGGGTCACGATCGACCGGTCCGCGGCCTCGGCCGTCTACCCGGCCCGCTTCCAGCTGGTGCTCGCCGCGAACCCCTGTCCGTGCGGTCGGTCCGGGGGACACGGCGCCGACTGCACGTGCACCCCGCGGGTCCGCCGCGGCTACTTCGGCAAGCTGAGCGGTCCGCTGCTGGACCGGGTGGACCTGCAGATCTCCGTCCCCAAGGTGTCCTACGGCGAGCTCGCCGCCGGGGCCGGGCAGGGGGAGACCACCGCGGAGGTCGCCGTGCGCGTCACCCGCGCGCGGGCCGCGCAGGCGGAGCGCCTCCGCGGCCTGGGCCTGCGCACCAACGCCGAGCTCGGGGGCAGTCTCCTGCACGGTGCCCTGCGGCCGCCGCGCGCGGTCACCGCGCCGCTGGAGCGTGCGATGGACCGCGGCTCGCTGACCGCCCGCGGTCACCAGCGGGTGCTCCGGGTCGCCTGGACGCTGGCCGACCTCGAGGGCCGCGGCGCGCCCGTCCTGGACGACGTCGACACCGCGCTGTACTTCCGCTCCCTCGTGCCGGCCTGAGCGCCGCCGCGTCCGCCCCGCCCGCGACAGGAGGATCCCGCCGTGCACCCCACCCCGCCCGCTCCGCGCCCCGACCAGGACCCGCTGCTGCGGGCCCGGGCCGGCCTGTCCCGGCTCGTGGAGCCCACGGACCCCACCGCGATGCTGCTCCTGGCGGCCCTCGGACCCGTCGCCGCGCTCGAGATCGCCACCGGAGCACGCCCCATCGGGGCCGCGGAGCACCCGGTGTTCGTCCGGGCCGCGGCGGAGGCCGGCTACGGTCCCCGCCAGGTCGACCTCCGGCGCGCCCTGGCCCGCTGGGGCCCCCGGGCGGCGGAGCTCGACCCGGCCGAGGACCTGGCGGCGGCCACGCGGGCCGGGGCGTGGTTCGCGGTCCCCGAGGATCCCGACTGGCCCGCGGCGCTCGGCGATCTGGGCCTGTTCCAACCGGTGGGCCTGTGGGGCCGCGGCGACCGGCGGCTCCTCGGGTTCCCCGCCGCCCGCGCCGTCGCCGTCGTCGGCTCCCGCGACTGCTCGACCTACGGCCGGCACGTGGCCCTGGACCTCGCCGGCGCCCTGGCCGCCCGCGGCTGGACGGTCGTCTCCGGCGGCGCCCACGGCATCGACGAGGCCGCGCACTGCGCCGCGCTGGCCACCGGCACCGCGCACCCCGCCACGGTCTCGGTCATGGCGTGCGGGATCGACCGCCTCTACCCGCCGGGCAACCGGGAGCTGCTCCGCCGGGTCGAGGCCGCCGGCCTGCTCCTGGCCGAGGTCGCCCCCGGCTGCACCCCCAGCCGGTACCGCTTCCTCCAGCGCAACCGGATCATCGCGGCCCTCTCGGCCGGCACGGTGGTGGTCGAGGCACGGTGGCGCTCGGGCGCCCAGAACACCGCGCACCACGCCGACGGGCTGAGCCGGCCCGTGGGCGCGGTGCCCGGCAGCGTCCACGCCGACACCTCCGCAGGCTGTCACCGGCTGCTGCGGGAGGGCACCGCCGTCCTGGTGACGGATATCGACGAGGTGCTCGAGCTGGTCCAGCCCATCGGCACGGCAGCGGTCCCGGAGCGCCCCGGCCCCGTCTCCGTCGTCGACGGGCTCCCGGACCGCGACCGCGTGCTCCTCGACGCCCTGCCCCTGAGGTCGCCCAGCCGCCCGGACCACCTGTCCCGCGTCGCCGGGCTGTCCGTCCGCGAGGTGCTGGGCGGACTGCGCCGGCTCGAGGAGCGCGGCCTGGCGGAAGGGTCGGGGCAGGGCTGGCGCCGCCGTGGCTAGACTCGCCCCATGACGTCCGACGCCGCCCCGCTGCCCACAGCCGTGGGCCGCGCCCTGGAGCGGTACGCGGACCACCTGGTGCACGAGCTGGCCCGCAGCCCCAGCACCGTGCACGCCTACACGGGCGACCTCCGAGCACTCTTCGGCTGGCTGCACGCCCGGTACGGGGTGGCGACGCCGGCCGCCGTGGACCTGGACATGCTCCGCGCGTGGTTGGCCGCCCGGCACGCCGAGGGGGCGGGCCGGGCGTCCATGGCCCGCTGGACCGCGTCCGTCCGCGGGTTCTTCGGCTGGGCCGCCGCCACGGGCCTCGTGGGCACCGATCCCAGCCTGCGCCTCGTGGCCCCCCGGCGCCGGCGCCACCTCCCGGACGTCGTGCCCGCCGACGGGCTGCGGGAGCTGCTCGACGACCTCGGGGCGCGCTCCACCGCGCCCGGGACGGGCGGGCCGGAGGCCGCGCTCGCCGCCCGGGACCGCGCCCTCCTCGAGCTGCTCTACGCCACCGGGGCCCGGGTGGGGGAGCTCACCGGCGTCGACGTCGACGACGTCGACCGTTCCCGGCGCGTGCTCAGGGTGCTCGGCAAGGGCGACAAGGAGCGCACCGTGCCCTTCGGCGGACCCGCCGACGAAGCGCTGGGGCTCTGGCTGGCCCGGCGGCCGGTCCTCGCGGCCCCGGGCAGCGGGCCGGCGCTGTTCCTCGGCTCCCGGGGCGGGCGCATCGACGCCCGGCAGGTCCGGCGGGTCGTGGAGCGCGAGCTCGGCACCGTCGCCGACACCGCCGCGCGGGGTCCCCACGCCCTGCGGCATTCGGCGGCCACGCACCTCGTGGACGGCGGCGCGGACCTGCGCACGGTGCAGGAGCTGCTGGGCCACGCCTCCGTCGCGACCACCCAGATCTACACGCACGTGTCCGTGGACCGCCTCGGCTCCGTCTACCGCCAGGCCCATCCCCGGGCCTGACGTGCGCTCGGGCGCGGATCCCGGGGACAGCACGGGACCCCCGGGTTGACGCCCGTGGAATGTTTGCAGTTGAATGAGTGGCGTATTGTACTCGACGTCCCGGACACGGCAACGGACACGGCAACGGGCACGGCACCGGCCGGGACGACGGGTGCGGCACCGGTGCGACCGGACGCCGTGCGGGCCTCGAATCCCCGCGGCGGCACGGGAGACCGGACAACAGCATCGTCCGGGTGCGGCACGCCCGCCGCGACCCGGTGGGTGGGACCGCTTCCGTGCAGGGCGTTGGGGAAGACGTACCTACACGACGGAGGAACAGGTCATGTCTTCACCCACCACGCGCGGAGTGCTCTACGTGCACTCGGCTCCGCGAGCCCTGTGCCCGCACATCCAGTGGGCGCTGGAGTCGGTCGCGCGTCAGCGCACCGAGCTCGAGTGGACCCAGCAGAACGCCGAGCCCGGCTCCGTGCGCGCCGAGCTGGAGTGGTCGGGGCCCGCCGGGACCGGCGCCCTGCTCGCCTCGGCGCTGCGCACGATGGGCCGCCTCCGGTTCGAGGTCACCGAGAACCCGTGCCGCGGCCACGACGGCGCCCGCTGGTCCTTCACCCCGGAGCTCGGGATCTTCCACGCGACCACCGACGCCGCCGGCAACATCATGGTCTCCGAGGACCGGATCCGCTACGCCTACGAGACGGCGGCCGGCAATCCGCTGCTCGTCGTCAACGAGCTGTCCCTGGCCCTGGGCGAGGCCTGGGACGAGGAGCTCGAGCCGTTCCGGCACGCCGCGGAGGGTGCCCCGGTGCGCTGGCTGCACCGCGTCGGCTGAGCCGCCCCGGTCCCGCCCCGCCTCCGGGGGAGGGGGCCGCCACGCGCGAAGGGCCGTCCCGCGAGCAGCGGGACGGCCCTTCGCACGTGTTCCGGAGGTTCCGCGGGGCGGGCGCTCAGACGGTGCGGAACGCGGCGACCGCGTTGTGGCCGCCGAAGCCGAAGGAGTTGGACACGGCCACGAAGTCGCCGGAGGGAAGGCCGCGGGCGTCGGTGACGACGTCGAGGTCGATCTCCGGGTCCTGGTTCTCAAGGTTGATGGTGCACGGCGCGGTGCGGTGGTGCACGGCGAGCACGGTGAGCACGGCCTCCACGGCGCCCGAACCGCCCAGGATGTGGCCGGTCATCGACTTGGTCGCCGAGACGCACATGTCGTCCACCGCCGAGCCGAACGCGCGGCGCAGCGCACCGGCCTCGGGGGCGTCGCCCTTCGGCGTCGAGGTCGCGTGGGCGTTGACGTGCCGGACGTCGGCCGGTCCGAACTCCCCGGTCTCCATGGCCTCCTCGAGGGCACGGGCCGCGCCGCGGCCCTCCTCGTCGGGCGCGGTGATGTGGTAGGCGTCCGAGGTGAGCCCGGCGCCGGCGAGCTCGGCGTAGACCCGTGCGCCGCGGGCGCGGGCGTGCTCCTCCGACTCGAGGACCACGGCGCCGGCGCCCTCGCCCATCACGAAGCCGTCACGGGCGGTGTCGTAGGGGCGGGACGCGCGCTCGGGCTCGTCGTTGCGCTTGGACAGCGCCTGCATCGAGGAGAACGCCGCGATGGTGACGGGGTGGATGGCGGACTCGGCGCCGCCGACCACCACGAGGTCCGCCTTGCCGGAGCGGATGAGGTTCATGCCCTGGTAGAAGGCCTCCGTGCCGGAGGCGCACGCCGAGACGGGCGTGATGGACGCGGCGCGGGCCTTGAGGTCCATGCCGACGGCCGCCGCGTTGCCGTTGGGCATGAGCATCGGGACCGTGAGGGGCATGACGCGCCGGGCGCCGCGCTTCTGGAGGGTGTCGTAGGCGTCCAGCAGGGTCCAGACCCCGCCGATGCCGGTGCCGAAGGCCACGGCGAAGCGGTCCGGATCGACCTCGGCGGAGCTCTCGGCGTTGTGGCCGGAGAAGCCGGCGTCGGCCCACGCCTCCCGGGCGGCGATGACGGACAGCTGCCCGGAGGGGTCCAGGCGCTTGGCCTCGACCCGGGGGAGCACCTCGCTGGCGGGCGTCGAGACGGGCGCGGCGATCCGCACGCCCAGATCGTAGGTGTCCACCCAGTCGTGCTCGATGGCTCTGACACCGGAGACGCCCGTGGTGGCGCTGCGCCACAGCTCGGGGACGGTGCCACCGATCGGGGTGGTGGCACCGAGACCGGTGACGACTACTTTGCGGGTCATGACTGCACTTCCTCGTGTCCTGGGGTGAAGCGGGGGCGGCCCGCCCGGTCGCGGGTCGGTGCGGCGCGGCGGATCCTGCGGTCCGCCGCGCCGCGCACCGACCGGCCGGATCAGGCCTGGGCGTTGTCGATGAAGTTGACGGCGTCCTCGACGGTCTTCAGGTTCTTGACCTCTTCGTCGGGGATCGTGACGTCGAACTTCTCCTCGGCGTTGACCACGATGGTCATCATGGAGATGGAGTCGATGTCGAGGTCCTCGGTGAAGGACTTGTCCAGCTGGACGGCCTCGGTCTCGAGACCGGTCTCCTCGTTGACGATCTCGGCCAGGCCGGTCAGGATCTCTTCTTTGCTCGCCATGGTGGCTTCCTTTCTCTGCGGCTGCCGGAGCAGCCGGTGGTGACGGGCGCCCCCGGGCAGGTGCCGGGTGCATCTGTGCCGGTCAGGCCGTGAGGGCCCGGCCGGGGGACTACGGGTGTGCGGTTCAACCCTACGACGACTCGCAGGGCCCCGCGGCGGCACCGACACGTGGATCGGCCCCGGGAGGACGGCCCGCGTGCCGGCGGGGCTCAGGGGAGGACGACGACCTGGGCGCCGTAGACGAGGCCGGCGCCGAAGCCGATCTGCAGGGCCAGCTTCCCGGACAGCTCCGGGTGCTCGGCGAGCAGCCGGTGCGTCGCGAGCGGCACGGACGCGGCGGACGTGTTGCCGGCGTCGGCGATGTCGCGGGCGATGACCACGGACTCGGGGAGTTTGAGCGTCTTGGCCATCTGGTCGATGATCCGCATGTTCGCCTGGTGGGGGATGAAGGCGCTCAGGTCCTCGGGCTTCACCCCGGCCACGTCCATGGCCTCCTGCGCACGCTTGGCGACCTCCCACGAGGCCCAGCGGAAGACCGTCTGGCCGTCCTGGCGCAGGGTCGGCCAGAGGGTGGCGTCCTCGCCCATCTCGCCGGTCTCCGGGTCGACGAGGTCGGGCGACGGGGTGCGCTCCCGGCCCTGCTCCACCGCCCGGACGTCCGTGAGCGGGTGCGTCATCCGGATGGCGTCCCACTTGGAGCCGTCGGAACCCCACACCGAGGGACCGATCCCGGGGGTCTCGGACGGGCCGATCACCACGGCACCGGCGCCGTCGCCGAGCAGGAACGAGATGGAGCGCTCGCTGTTGTCGATGACGTCGGAGAGCTTCTCCACGCCGATGACCAGGACGTACTCGGCGGCTCCCGAGCGCACGAGGGCGTCGGCCTGGGCGATGCCGTAGCAGTAGCCCGCGCAGGCGGCCGAGATGTCGAAGGCCGGCGCCGGGGTGGCGCCCAGGCGGTCGGCGAGGGCCGCCGCGGCGGAGGGGGTGAGATAGGGGAAGGAGATCGTGGAGACGATCACGGCCCCGAGCTGCGAGGCCTCGATGCCGGCGGCCGCCAGCGCCTCCCGGGCGGCGTGCTCGGACATGTCGAGCACGCTCACGTCCTCGGCGGCCCGGTGCCGGGTCCTGATGCCGGTGCGCTGCTGGATCCACTCGTCCGAGGACTCGATCCACTGGCAGACGTCGTCGTTGGTCACGACCACGTCCGGTCGGTAGACGCCCAGGCCGAGGATCCGGGAGTGCGCGTTGGTCTGTTGCTGCTTCAGGGTCACCACAGGGGTCGTTGCTCCTTCGTGCGGCCGGGCGCGGCGGACGGGCCGGCTGGGCGGGGCGGAACGGCTGCTCCGGCCTCGGGACGGGCGGCGCACTCGGTGCGCGCGCGGACGTCAGTCAAGAATACTCCTGGCCTGCTCCAGCTCCGCCGCGGAGTTCACGGCGAGGGCCGGGACGCCCTTCAGGCCGCGCTTGGCCAGGCCCACGAGGGTGCCCGCCGGGGGCAGCTCGACCAGCTGCTCGACGCCGCGCTCCTGGAGCGTGCGGGTGCACAGGTCCCAGCGCACCGGCCGGCAGACCTGGGCCACGAGCGCCTCGAGGTTCGCGGCGCCGCCGGCCACGGGCTCGCCGTCGGCGTTGGAGAGCAGGGGGTGCACGGGGTCGGCCGGCGCGAGCCGGGGGACGAGCTCGCGCAGGGGCTCCAGGGCGGGGGCCATGTGCTCGGTGTGGAAGGCACCGGCCACCTTGAGCGGGATCACCCGGGCGCGGGCCGGAGGGTGCTCCGCGAGGGCGGCCAGCTGCTCGAGGGTGCCGGCGGCGACGGTCTGTCCGCCCCCGTTGGCGTTGGCGGCCGTCAGGCCCGCGGCCTCGATGGCGGCGAGGACCTCGTCCTCCTTGCCGCCGAGCACCGCGCTCATGCCGGTGGGCACGGCCGCGGCTGCCTCGGCCATCGCGTTGGCCCGGGTGCGGACGAAGGCCATGGCGTCGGCCTCGGTGAGGGCGCCGGCCAGGGCGGAGGCGGTGATCTCACCGACCGAGTGCCCCGCGAAGAGGAGGTCGTCCCGGCCAGGACCGATCCGGTCGCCGAGCAGCCGGCCCGCCACGAGACCTGCGGCCACGATGAGGGGCTGGGCCACCGCGGTGTCCTTGATGGTGTCCTCGTCGGCCTCGGTGCCGAAGTGCACGAGGTCGAGCCCGGCGGCCTCGCCCAGCTCCTCGAGGTGGGCGCGCACGCCGTCGAGGGCGAGCCATTCGGTGAGGAAGCCGGGTTTCTGGGAGCCCTGTCCGGGGCAGACGATCGCGATCACCGCTCCAGCTTCGCAAGGATGCGCCCCCGCGCGGGGGCCCGGAGGGCACGAAGCCCGGCGGCGGTGTTTGTAGGGAAGCTACAAGACGGGTCCCACGGCGGGGGCGGACGTGTCGATGGGCGCGCACGAGTCCGCGAGCCGGCCCGCCACGAGGGCGCAGTGCAGCACGAACGCGTCGCGGGGGACGAGGGGGTCCCAGCCGGTGAGGTCGCTGATCCGGCGCAGCCGGTAGCGCACCGTGTTGGCGTGCACGAACAGCTCCCGGGCGGTGGCCTCCAGGGAGTGGCCCACCGAGACGTAGGCGGAGAGCGTCTCGACGAGCCCGGTCGCGGACCGGGTCAGCGGGCGGTACACGGACTCGACCATCGCCGTGCGCGCGTTCTCGTCCCCGGCCATGGCCCGCTCCGGCCACAGGTCCTCGGAGTGCACGGGACGGGGCGCCGCGGGCCAGGCCGGCGCCACGGACAGCGCGGCGTGGGCGAGCCGGGCGGACCGGCCGGCGGCGAAGACCGTGGGGGCCTCCGGGCCGTAGGCGACCGGTCCGGGCCCGAAGGCCGCCGTCAGCTTCTCGAGGGCGAGGTCCCGGTCGGACAGCCCCCCGAGGATGAGCACGAGGCGGTCGCCCTGGATGGAGACCAGGGAGTCCTGCGCGTAGCGCCCGGCCAGCCGCCGCAGCCGGGCCACGGTGGACGGACCGGCGGCCTCGGGCGCGGAGCCCGTGAGCACGGTGACCGGCCCGGACGAGACCCAGCCCAGGGCCGCCACGCGGGAGCGCAGGGAGTCGGAGTGCTCGCCCCGGAGGATCCCGTCGACCACGAGGGACTCCAGCCGGGCGTCCCACGAGCCGCGGTTCTCGGCGGCGCGGGCGTAGACGTCGGCGGCGGCGAAGGCGATCTCCCGCGAGTAGCGCAGCACGGCTTCCCGCAGCGCGGCCTCGTCGTGGTGCTTGGCGAGCTCCGGGACCTTCTCCTCCACGACGTCCACCACGATCCGCAGCAGCTGCAGGGCGTGCTGGAGGGAGATGGAGCGGGTCAGGTCCGTGGGCGCGCCCCGGAAGACCTGGGTGAGCACCCACAGGGGCTCCTCCGGGTCCTCGTACCAGCGCACGAACGAGGAGATGCCGCGCTGGGCCACGAGACCCAGCTCGGAGCGCTCGTCGGCGCGCAGCTCCTCGAACCAGCCGAGGTCCGTCTCGAGGCGGCGGGTCGCGACCGTGGAGATGGCGCCCAGGTTCGCCTTGAGGTTCTCGAGCGTGCGGGGGTGGGGCGGGGCGACGGGACGGGACCGGTCCGTGGCGCGCCTGCGCGAGGGGCGCAGCCAGCGCGTCGTGGAGTTCCCGTCCTGTCCAGCCATGCCTCCGAGCTTAGACCTGGTCTCATAACTCTTCTACCTGACGCAGTCGGCGGAAGTTGATGAGCGTGACGGCGAGCAAGAGCAGCGGG
>NZ_JBNAFK010000025.1:0-48132 GCF_049716185.1 Kocuria sp. CH-021
CCCCCCCCCCCCCCCCCCCCCCCCCCCCCCCCCCCCCCCCCCCCCCCCCCCCCCCCCCCCCCCCCCCCCCCCCCCCCGTCCACCCGCCCCTCCGACTCCGCCGTCCCTCTGACCCCCTCCCCCGTTCCCACCCTCCTCGCCATCCCCCATCCCCGACGAAGGAACCCCCAAGATGAGCAGACGAGCCCCCTTCCTCCGCGCCGGGGCGGCCACCGCCGTCGCCGCCCTGTGCCTCACCGTGGCCCCCCAGGCCGCGACCGCCGCCCCCGACTCCCGGCCCCCCGGCCTGGCGAAGCAGGACACCCTGCGCTGGAACACGCCGGAGGACTTCCGCATCGGCAGCGCCGTGGCCGGCGGAGGCCACCACACCAGCGCCGACTACCCGGAGCCCTTCCCCTCCGACCCCGAGTACCGCTCGGTCCTGGCCCGGGAGTTCAGCTCCCTGACCCCGGAGAACCAGATGAAGTGGGAGTTCATCCACCCCGAGGAGGGCGTGTACGACTTCGGCCCCGCCGACGACATCGTCGACTTCGCCGAGGCCAACGGGCAGGTCGTGCGCGGCCACACCCTCTTCTGGCACAGCCAGAACCCCGACTGGCTCGAGAACGGGGACCACACCCCCGAGGAGCTGCGGGCCCTCCTCAAGGAGCACATCTACACGGTGGTCGGCCACTACGAGGGCCGGATCCAGCAGTGGGAGGTCGCCAACGAGATCTTCGACGACAGCGGGAGGCTGCGCACGCAGGACAACATCTGGCTGCGCGAGCTGGGGCCGGGGATCATTGCCGACATCTTCCGCTGGGCCCACGACGCGGACCCGAACGCCCAGCTGTTCTTCAACGACTACAATGTGGAGGGCCTCAACGCGAAGTCCGACGCCTACTACGCCCTGATCCAGGACCTGCTCGCCCAGGGCGTGCCCGTCCACGGCTTCGGCATGCAGACCCACCTGGGCCTCCAGTACGGCTTCGACGGGCGGATGCAGCAGAACCTCCAGCGCTTCGACGACCTCGGCCTGGAGACGGCCGTCACCGAGATCGACGTCCGCGGCCCGGTCGGTGCGGACGGGCAGATGAGCGAGGAGCTGCGGCAGAAGCAGGCCGACTGGTACCGCATGGCCCTCGAGGCGTGCCTGGCCGTGGAGGACTGCAACTCCTTCACCGTGTGGGGCGTGCTCGACGAGCACTCCTGGGTGCCGAACACCTTCCCCGGCTACGGGGACGCCCTGACCATGGAGGGCGACCACGAGCGCAAGCCCGCCTACGACGCGCTGCAGGAGACCCTGGTCCGGTCCCAGCCGGGCGGCGACGCGAAGTGGAAGCACCACCCCGCGTTCCGCTGAGCCGATCGTCCGGCCGGAGCGCGGCGGGGCCCGCTCGCACGAGCGGGCCCCGCCGTCGTCCCCTGTGGGGACCGGCCGCGGGGCGCCGGCGGATCAGCGCGGGAGGATCAACGCGGGAGGATCAGCGCCGGTCGATCCAGCGGGCCGGGGAGTCGTAGATCGGCTCGAGCGCCGTCGCGGCCGCACCGGTCAGGGCGGGACGGGCGTCCGCCGCCGACCGCTGGATCTCGACGGGCCCCACCTCCGCCGTGAGGGCGTGCGCCTCGAGGACCTCGCGCAGCACGGGCTCCAGCTCCGGCGCGATGGGGGCGAAGTACCCGGACAGCACGACCGTCGACAGGTCCAGCAGGTTCATCGAGTTCGCGAGCACCACGCCCAGGGGCCGCCCGATCATCTCCATGACCGCCGCCCGGCTCCGCAGCCGTTCGGCCGTGGCCGCCACGAGGTCCTCGATCCGGACGTCCTCCGGCAGTCCCGTCCTGCCCCGCAGCGCGTGGTAGCTGGCGTAGGCCTCGAGGCAGCCGCGCCGGCCGCACCGGCACAGCTCCCCGCCGGGGGTGATCGTGACGTGGCCCAGCTCCCCGGCCCAGCCGTGCTCGCCCCGGTGGATGCGCCCCCCCAGGACCACGGCGCCCCCGATGCCGGTCTGGCCGTGCAGGAACAGGAAGGACTCCCCGGGCCGGCGCAGGACCTCCGTGCGCGCGGCGAGCATGCTGTCGTTGCCGGCGGTCAGCGCCGCCGCCCGGAACGGCGGGAGCCGGCGGAGCCGCTCGACCAGCGGGACGTCCCGCCAGGCCAGGTTGGGGGCGGAGAGCACGGTGGCGCGGTCCGTGGAGAGCCGGCCGGGGACCGAGACGCAGACCCCGGCCAGGGGCACGTCCCGGCGCGGGGACAGGGCGGTCTCGAGCAGCCCGGCCAGCACGGAGGCGACCTCGTCCACGGAGGCCCCGGCGAAGGCCCCGAACCGGGACTCCTCGTGCAGGACGCGGCCGCCGAGGTCCGTGACGAGGCACGCGAGGTGGTCGGCGGCGATCTCCAGGCCCACGCCCAGCACGGTCCCCCGGGCCACAGTCAGGGGGATCATCGGCCGGCCGGACACCCGGGCCGCCGCCTGCTGCCCCTCGACGAGCAGCCCCGCCGCCAGCAGCTCCTGCACCAGCTTGGAGACCGTGGGCTTGGTGAGGCCCGTGCGCTTCGCGAGCCCGGCCCGGGAGACCGGGGCCTCCGCCCCGGCGACGGCGCGGAGCACGGTGGAGAGGTTGTGCTCCCGCAGGTGGCTCGACTGCACGGGCGGCTCTCCTCTGGTGCGGGCGGGGACGGGTCCGGCGCGGATCCCGGCCGACCGGCGGGAAAGAAAAAACTCCCGCCGCTCTTTCCCCACGGTACTCCAGCACCTAGAGTAAGTAACGGTAACTAACCCAAAGGGAGAGGAACTCCGATGCCCACTGCGTCCCCCGCCACCTCGGCGTCCAGCACGCTCGTCCCGTCCCCCGCGGACAAGTTCTCCTTCGGTCTCTGGACCGTCGGCTGGGCGGCCCGCGACCAGTTCGGCACCGCCTCCCGGCCCGACCTCGACCCGCTCGAGTCCGTGCGGAAGCTCAAGGAGCTCGGCGCCTGGGGCTTCACCTTCCACGACAACGACCTGATCCCCTTCGACGCGTCCGAGGCGCAGCGCGAGAAGCTGATCGGGCAGCTCAAGGAGACCATCGACGAGACCGGCATGGTCTGCGAGATGGTCACCACCGACACCTTCGCGGAGCCGGTCTTCAAGGACGGCGCCTTCACGTCCAACGACCGGCGGGTCCGGCGCTACGGCCTGCGCAAGGTGCTGCGCAACGTGGACCTCGCCGCCGAGCTCGGCGCCACGACCTTCGTGATGTGGGGCGGGCGCGAGGGCACCGAGTACGACTCCTCCAAGGACCTCTACGCGGCCCTCGACCGCTACGCCGAGGGCATCGACACCGTGGCCGGGTACATCAAGTCCCAGGGCTACGACATGCGCATCGGGATCGAGCCGAAGCCCAACGAGCCCCGCGGCAACATCTTCCTGCCCACCATCGGGCACGCGCTCGCCTTCATCGACCGGCTCGACCACGGGGACGTCGTCGGCGTGAACCCGGAGACCGGGCACGAGCAGATGGCCACCCTCAACTACACGCACGGCCTCGCCGAGGCGCTGTGGTGCGAGAAGCTGTTCCACATCGACCTCAACGGGCAGAACGGCCCGATGTACGACCAGGACCTGGTGTTCGGCCACGGCAACCTGATCAGCGCCTTCTTCACGGTCGACCTGCTGGAGAACGGGTTCCCGTCCAAGCCGGGGGCCTACCAGGGGGCCCGGCACTTCGACTACAAGCCCTCCCGCACCGAGCACGTCGACGGCGTCTGGGACTCCGCCGCGGCGAACATGCAGATGTACCTGCTCCTGAAGCAGCGGGCCGTGGCCTTCCGCCAGGACCCCGACGTGCAGGAGGCCATGGAGCAGTCCGGCGTCCTCGAGCTCGGCGAGCCGACCCTCGCCGAGGGCGAGGACCTGCAGGCCTTCCTGGCCGACCGCAGCGTCTACGAGGACCTCGACCTGACCGGGCCCTCCGAGCGCAACTACGGCTTCGTGCGCCTGCACCAGCTCGCCGTCGAGCACCTCATGGGCGCCCGCGGCTGACCCGCCCGGGGCCCGGCACCCGCCCCCCCGCTCCCCCCGATCCCGGGTGCCGGACCCCGTCCCGGCCCGGCCCGGCGCACGCCCCCCTGCGCCGGGCCGGGCACCTCCTGTCCCTTCCCGCGGCCTCCCCGGCCGCCCCGCCCCGACCCCGCACCGAGGTTCTTCATGGCACGCACGACCGTCCTGGGCATCGACTCCTCCACCCAGTCCACCAAGGCGCTGCTCGTCGACGCCGGCACCGGCGAGGTGCTCGCGCAGCGCCGCGCCGCCCACCCCGACGGCACCGAGGTGGACCCGCGCGCCTGGCTCGCCGCGCTCGACGACGCCGCCGGCCCCTTCCTCGACGAGGCCGCCGCAGTGTCCGTCGGCGGCCAGCAGCACGGGATGGTCGCCCTCGACGAGCAGGACCGCGTGGTGCGCGACGCGCTCCTGTGGAACGACACCCGCTCGGCGCCGCAGGCCCGCCGGCTCGTCGAGGAGATGGGCGGCGCGGCCGCCTGCGCCGAGGAGCTCGGCAGCGTGCTGGTCGCGTCCATGACGTCCACCAAGCTGCGCTGGATGGCGGAGCACGAACCGGAGCACGCCGCCCGCACCCACCGGGTGCTGCTGCCCCACGACTACCTCTCCTGGCACCTCGGCACCGACAAGGGCGCCTTCAGCACCGACCGCGGCGACGCCTCCGGCACCGGCTACTTCTCCACGCGCACCGGCGCCTGGAAGCACGAGCTCGTCGAACAGGCCCTCGGCCACGACGCCGAGCTGCCGCAGGTGGCCGCCGCCCCGCACGAGGCCGTGGGCCGCACGGCCGCCGGGGCGGTGCTCGCGGCCGGCACCGGCGACAACATGGCCGCCGCGCTGGGCCTCGCGCTCGGCCCCGGGGACGTGTCCCTGTCGATCGGCACCTCGGGGGTCGCGGCCATGGTCTCGGAGACCCGCACGGCGGACCCGGCCGGGCTCGTGACCGGCTTCGCCGACGCCACCGGCCGGTACCTGCCCATGGCCACGACCCTCAACGCCGCGCGGATCCTGGAGTTCGGGGCTCGGGTCCTCGGCGTCGACCACGCCGGGCTCTCCGCCCTGGCCCTGGCCGCCCGCCCCGGGGCCGGCGGCGTCACGCTGCTGCCCTACCTCGACGGCGAGCGCACCCCCGACCGCCCCGAGGCCCGCGCCACCCTGGACGGGATGTCGTCGCGCACCGGCCGCGAGGACATCGCGCGGGCCTGCGTGGAGGGCCTGCTCTGCTCCCTCGCCGACGGCGTGGCGGCGCTCGAGCGGACCACCGGCACCGCCGCGGAGCGGATCCTCCTGATCGGCGGCGGCGCGCAGTCCGAGGCGGTGCGCCGGCTCGCCCCGGCCGTGCTCGGCCGGCCCGTGCTCGTGCCCGCCCCCGGGGAGTACGTGGCCCTCGGGGCCGCCCGGCAGGCCGCCTGGGCCCTCTCGGGCGCCGAGGAGCCCCCCGCCTGGCCGCTCGCCGGCGCCCGGGAGCACGAGGCGGAGCCGACGCCCGAGGTCGTGGAGGCCTACCGCACCCTGCGGGACCGGACCGCCGGCTGGTCCCCCTCCTCCGCCGGAGACCGCCATGAGCGGTGAGACCGCCCCGCAGGACTTCGGCACGCTGCCCGACGGCCGACCGGTCACGGCGCACACCCTGCGCGCCCCGGGCGGGCTGAGCCTGCGCGTGCTCGACCTCGGCGCCACCGTGCAGGCCCTGCACGTGCCCGACGGCTCCGGCGGCAGCACGAACGTGGTCCTGGGCCACCCGGACGCCGCCGGCTACGCCGCGCACGCGGACGCGTACCTGGGCTCGGTCGTGGGCCGCTGCGCCAACCGGATCTCGGGCGCCCGCTTCCGCCTCGACGGCGAGCCCGTGCAGCTGGCGGCCAACGAGGGCGGCAACACCCTGCACGGAGGACCCGACGGCTTCCACCGCCGCACCTGGCAGGTGCTGGACGCCGGTCCCGACCGGCTGGTGCTGGAGCTGGTGAGCCCGGACGGGGACCAGGGCTTCCCCGGCCGGCTCGTCCTGCGCGCCGTCTACGCCGTCGCGGAGGACGTCGTGAGCCTGGACCTGGAGGCCCGCACCGACGCCCCCACCGTGGTCGGACCCGCGAGCCACGTCTACCTCAACCTCGCCGGGGAGGGCTCCGGGACCGTCGACGACCACCGGCTCACCGTCGAGGCCGACCGGTACCTCCCCGTGGGCCCGGACGGCCTGCCGCTGGGCGGCCTCGCCGCCGTGGCCGGGACGCCGTTCGACCTCACGGCACCGGCCCGGATCGGGGACCGGGTGCGGGCGGAGCACCCGCAGACGATCGCCGTGGGCGGGATCGACCACTCCTTCGACCTGCGGGGGACGGGCCTGCGCCGGGCGGCGCGGCTGGAGCACCCGGTGAGCGGGCGGTCCGTGGAGCTGTGGACCGACCAGCCGGCCCTGCAGGTCTACACGGGCAACGCCCTGGACGCCGCCGGAAGCTCGGGGCGCCGGTACCGCCAGGGCGACGGCGTGGCCCTGGAGCCCCAGCGCCACCCCGACTCCCCCAACCGCCCCGAGCTCTCCGACCCCGTCCTGCGCCCGGGCGGGACCTACCGCTCCCGCACCGAGTGGCGCTTCCGGCCCTGAGCGCTCAGCCCAGCGCGTCCTCCAGCACGGCCAGCACCTCGGAGGCGCTCCCCGCGCCGAGGAGGGCCTGCCGGCAGGACTCCCCGGCCAGGGCCTCGGAGAGCTCGGCCAGCAGCTCGAGGTGCTCGTCCCCGGACCGCTCCCGGGGGAGGGAGATCAGGAAGACGAGGTGAACGGGCTCGCCGTCCAGCGCGTTCCACTCCACGCCGTCCCTGCTGCGGGCAAAGGCGACCATCGGGCGCTCGGCCCCGGCGGACCGGGCGTGCGGCAGCGCCACGCCGTGACCCACCCCGGTGGAGCCCTCCTCCTCCCGGGCCAGGGCCGCCGCGACGGTCTCGTCCGCGTCGTAGGCCCGCCCCGTGTGCGCGCCGAGCTCGGCGAGCTGGCGGATGACGCCGTCCCGGTCCGCGCCGTGGACGTCCAGGAGCACGGTCGACTCGCTCAGGTGCGCCAGGACGGACCCGGGAGGTCCCGGGGAGTCGTCCGCGGTGCGGGAGGTCCTGTCGCTCATGTGCTGTCCCATCGGTGGAGGCGGACGGGCGGCGCGGCCCCGCCGTGCCGGCTGCGGCACCGCTGCGCCCTGGTGGGGGCCAACATACGGCGGGCGGCACCGTGCGTCCACCGGTCGGGACGGAACCCGATCCCGATCCCGTCGGCAAATATTGTTGAACAATCTTGACGGACCAGGCATGCTGGAGGGACCGACGTGACAAGGAGCACAGCATGTCCCCCTCCGACATCGATCTCAACGCGGACTGCGGCGAGTCGCTCAGCGCCTGGGCCATGGACGGCGACGAGGCCGTCCTGCACGTGGTCAGCAGCGCCAACGTGGCCTGCGGCTTCCACGCGGGGGACCCCACGGTCGCCCGCCGGACCTGCACCGTGGCCGCGGAGCAGGGCGTGGCCGTGGGCGCCCAGGTCTCCTACGACGACCTGAAGGGCTTCGGGCGCCGCTTCATCGCCGTGCCCCGGGCGGAGCTGAGCGACCAGCTGGTCTACCAGATCGGCGCCCTCCAGGCCCTGGCCCGCGCCTCGGGCACCCGGGTGAGCTACGTCAAGCCGCACGGCGCCCTGTACAACGCGATCGTCCACCACGAGGAGCACGCGGGCGCCGTCGTGGACGCCGTGCGCGACGTCGACGACGCCCTGCCGCTGCTGGTGCTGCCCGGCTCCGAGATCGAGCGGCAGGCGCGGGCGGCCGGGCTGCGCACGGTCCGCGAGGCCTTCGCGGACCGCGGCTACACGCCGCAGGCCACGCTCGTGCCCCGCACCGAGGCCGGCGCCGTGCTGCACGACGCCGAGGCGATCGCCGCCCGCGTGGTGCGGATGGCCGTCGAGGGCGTCGTCGAGGCCGTCGACGGCTCCCTCGTGGCGGTGGACGCCCAGAGCATCTGCGTGCACGGGGACACCCCCGGCGCGCTGGCCATCGCCGAGCGCGTGCGCCGCGCCCTCGAGGAGGCCGGCCTGCGGGTCGGCAGCTTCCTGTGAGCGCCCCGGCCGGCGGGCCCCGCGGGGTCCGGCCGCTCGGCCCGCGCGCGGCGCTGGTCGAGTGCGCCGACCTGCACGACGCCGTGGCGGTGCACGCCCGTCTCGCCGGCGCGGACCTGCCCGGGCTCGTGGACTGCGTGGCCGGCGCGCGGACCGTGGTGGTGCGGGCGAGCACCACCGCCGCCCTGGCGGGCATCGTCCGCGCCGCCCGGGCCGTGCCCCGCGGCAGCGCCGGCACCGGTGAGGCCCGCACCGTGACCGTCGACGTCGTCTACGACGGCGAGGACCTCGCGGCGGTCGGCGAGCTCACGGGCCTCGGCGCGGACGGGGTGGTCCGGGCCCACTCGGAGCAGACGTGGACCGCGGCCTTCGCCGGCTTCGCCCCCGGCTTCTTCTACTGCGTGGGCGACGCCGAGGACGGCCTCGACGTCCCGCGCCGGGACACCCCGCGCACCGCCGTCCCCACCGGGTCGGTGGCCCTGGCCGGCCGGTTCTCCGCCGTCTACCCCCGCAGCTCCCCCGGCGGCTGGCAGCTCATCGGGCGCACGGCGGCGCGGATGTTCGACCTCGACCGCGACGACCCGGCCCTGCTGCGCCCCGGGGACCGGGTGCGCTACCGGCCCGTGCGCGAGCTCGCGGAGATCACCCCGGGCGCCGCCGTGCCCGCGCCCGTGCGGGGGCCGCACCTGGCGGTCGGGTCCCCCGGGCTGCAGACGCTGGTCGAGGACCGCGGCCGCGCGGGCTCCGCCGCGCTGGGCGTCTCCTCCTCCGGCGCGCTCGATCCCGCCGCCGCCGCCTCGGCCAACCGGCTCGTGGGCAACGGCCCGGGAGCGGCGGTGCTGGAGAACCTGCTGGGCGGGCTCGAGCTGACCGCCCACGGCGAGCACGTCCTGGCGGTCACCGGCGCGCGGACGGCGCTGACGGTGACGGGCCCGGCCCCGTGGCGCCCCCCGCTCGGCACCCCCTTCGCCCTGCGCGACGGCGAGCGGCTGGCCGTCGGCGCCGTGACGGCCGGGGCGCGGGTCTACGTGGGCGTCCGGGGCGGCCTCGCGGTCCCGCCGGTGCTGGGCAGCCGCTCCGCGGACACCCTCGCGGGGCTGGGCCCGGATCCGCTCGCCGCCGGCGACGCCCTGCCGGTGGGACCGGACCCGGGCACGGCCGTCCGGCACCCGGAGCCGGTGCCCCACCCGCCCGAGGTGTCCTCGGTCCGCGTGGTCCCGGGTCCCCGCGACGACTGGTTCACCCCCGCCGCCGTGGCGTCGTTCTTCGCGCAGGCGTGGGAGCTCGCCGCCTCCGCCGACCGCGTGGGCGCCCGGCTGGAGGGCGAGCCGCTGGCGCGGGAGCGCACGGACGAGCTGCCCAGCGAGGGGACCGTCCCCGGCTGCGTCCAGGTCCCGCCCTCGGGCCTGCCGGTCGTCCTGCTGCAGGACGCGCCCACCACCGGCGGCTACCCCGTGCTCGGCGTGGTGCACCCGGAGGACCTGCCCGTGCTCGCCCAGCTGCGCCCGGGCGACCGCCTGCGCTTCGTGCGGGTCCCGGCGCCCGAGCTCGGCGCCCCGGAGGACCCCGCCGGGACCGCCGGGCCGCCCGGCACCCCCGGCACCACCACCGAGAACTCCACCGACCTCTCCACCGACACCTCCCAGGAGTAGCACCGTGCGCAAGATCCTGATCGCCAACCGCGGGGAGATCGCCGTCCGCGTCGTCCACGCCTGCGCCGAGGCCGGCCTCGAGTCCGTGGCCGTCTACGCCGACCCCGACGCCGACGCCCCGCACGTGGCGCTGGCCGACGAGGCGTACGCCCTGGAGGGCACCTCGGCCACCGAGACCTACCTGGACGGGGAGGAGGTCCTGGCCATCGCGCTCCGGTGCGGCGCCGACGCCGTGCACCCGGGCTACGGGTTCCTCTCCGAGAACGCCGGCTTCGCCCGGGCGGTGATCGAGGCCGGCCTCACCTGGATCGGTCCCTCCCCGGAGACCATCGTGCTGCTGGGGGACAAGGTCGCCGCCCGCGAGATCGCCCGGCGGGCCGGCGCCCCGCTCGTGCCCGGCAGCGACGGGCCGGTCGAGTCCGCGGAGGAGGCCCGCGCCTTCGCGCAGGAGCACGGCCTGCCCGTGATCGTGAAGGCCGCCCACGGCGGCGGGGGCCGTGGCATGCGCGTGGTCCGGGAGCTCGACCAGGTCGAGGACGCCTTCCGCTCCGCCGCCCGCGAGGCGCAGAGCGCGTTCGGCCGCGGCGAGTGCTTCGTGGAGCGCTTCCTGGACCGCCCGCGGCACGTGGAGGCCCAGGTCGTGGCCGACGCCCACGGCCACGTCGTCGTGCTGGGGACCCGGGACTGCTCCTTGCAGCGCCGCCACCAGAAGCTCGTCGAGGAGGCCCCCGCGCCCTTCCTCACGGACGACCAGCGCGAGCGGATCGCCGCGGCCGCGGAGGGCATCTTCCGGGAGGCCGGCTACGTGGGGGTGGGCACGGCCGAGTTCCTCGTGGCCCCGGACGGGCTGATCTCCTTCCTGGAGGTCAACACCCGGCTGCAGGTGGAGCACCCGATCACCGAGGAGGTCTACGGCGTGGACCTGGTCCGCGCCCAGCTGACCGTGGCCGCCGGCGATCCCCTGCCGGTGCTCGAGACCCCGGCCGCCCGCGGGCACGCGTTCGAGTTCCGGATCAACGCCGAGGACCCCGGCCGCGGCTTCCTGCCCTCCGGCGGCACGGTCGAGGCCGTCGACACCCCCACCGGCCCGGGCGTGCGCGTCGACTCGGGGGTGCGCCGCGGCACCCGGGTGGCCACGACCTTCGACTCGCTCCTGCTCAAGCTCGTGGTCAGCGCCCCCGACCGCGCGCAGGCGCTCGTGCGCGCCCGCACCGCCCTGCGCGAGCTGCAGGTGCACGGCGTGGCCACCACGGTCCCGTTCCACCGCGCCGTGCTGGACGCCCCCGCCTTCACCGGGGACGACGAGCTCGGGGTGTGGACCACGTGGATCGAGGAGGAGTTCGCCGACCGGCTGGCCCCGGACGCCGGGTACGCCCGCGCGGACGAGCAGGGCCGCACCCGCTTCACCGTGGACGTGGACGGGCGGCGCCTGCGCATCGGGATCCCCGACGCCCTCGCCGCGGCCCTGGGCTCCGCGCCGGCCGCGGACGCGTCCCCCGCCGGGGCGGAGCCCGCCGACGACGGCGCCGTCACCGCGCCCTTCGCGGGCACGCTCGTCTCATGGCTGGTGTCCGAGCAGGACGAGGTGGCCGCGGGCCAGGACGTGGCCGTGCTGGAGGCCATGAAGACCGAGACCCGGGTGTCCGCCCCGCGGGCCGGGACGGTCCGCGAGCTCGTGGTGGGGCCCGGGGACGCGGTGCAGGCCGACCAGGTGCTCGCCCGGCTGTCCTGAGCGGGCCCGGCCGCCGCCCGTCCGGGCGGCGGTCACTCGGGCAGCAGCTCGTCCAGGTCGGGCGCCTCCTCGATGAGACCGTGCTGCACGGCGAGGTCCGCGAGCTCCTGCACGGACTGCCGGTTCACCTCGGTGGGGTAGGACGGCAGGACGAGCTGGTCGATCAGCTCCTCGTCGAGCTGCGTGTAGCTGGGCAGGACGGCGCGCACCTCGTCGGGGTTCTCCTGCGCGTACTCGAGGGACCTCTCGATGGCCGTCCGGAACGACTCCACCTTCTCCGGCTCCTCGGCGACCACGTCGTCCGTGGTGAAGTACACGGCCACCGTCAGGTTCTCGATGGGGAAGGCGTAGTTGGAGACGGCCGAGCGCGCCCCGTCCTGCAGGGCGATGGTCCGGAAGGGCTCGATCGACCCGATCGCGTCCACCTCGCCCCGGTCCAGGGCCGCCGGCATGTCGGGCAGCGGGATCTCGACGAACTCGACGTTCCCGGGATCCCCGCCCTGCGCCTCGATGGCGGCGCGGATGGTGGTGTCGCTGATGTTGTTCAGGGTGTTCACGCCGACGGTCCGGCCCTCCAGGTCCGCCGCGTCCTGGATGTCGCTGTCCCCGCGCACCAGGACGTCGGCGAAGTCCTCGCCCTGGACGCCCGTGGAGTTGTTGGCGTTGGCGACGATCTGCAGCGGCAGCCCCTGGGAGCGGGCCACGATCAGCGACGTCACGTTGCTGAAGCCGAAGTCCAGCTCCCCGCTGACCACGGACGGCACGATGGCCGCCCCGCCCTGGGCCTGGGTGATGTCGAGCTCCAGCCCCTCCTCCTCGAAGAAGCCCTGCTCGATCCCCAGGTAGAGCGGTGCCACGTCGGTGCTCGCGATGACGCCGATGCTGACCGTGGTCAGCTCGCCGTCCCCGGCCGCGCCCCCGCCGGAGTCCCCTCCCCCGCACGCGGTCACGGTCAGGACGGCGGCTGCGGCCAGTGCTGCGCGGGTCTTCGGCATCGGGGCCTCCAGGGTTCGGGACGGATGTGCTGGAAGCCTAGAGGACGGCCCGGGTCCACCACCAGGGTGCCGCTGCGCGGCCCGGCCCCGCGGGATGCCAGGATGGTGGACTGATGAACACCGTGGAGAACGAGTTCCTGATGACGGCCGTCGCGCAGGCCGGGCCCGCGCCGCAGGCGGAGGCCATCCCGTGGGCCGTGGACGTCCTGCGCCAGGGCGTCGTGGCCGGCCGGCTGCCGCCCGGGACCAGGCTATCGGAGGCCCGGGTCAGCGAGGCGCTGCGGGTCTCCCGCAACACCCTGCGCGAGGCGTTCACGATCCTCGTCGGGGAGAACCTGCTGGTCCGGGTGCCCAACCGCGGGGTCTCGGTGGCCCGGCCCGGCGCGGACGACGTGCGGGAGATCCACCGGGTGCGGCTCGCGCTGGAGACCTCGGCGCTGCGCTGGTCCGAGCCCGCCCCCCAGCCGGGCCTGCACGCCGCCGTCGAGGACGGCCGGGCCGCCCGCCGCCGGCAGGACGTCCAGGGCATGGCCGACGCGAACCAGCGCTTCCACCGCGGCGTGGTGGAGCTGGCCGGCTCGGCGCGCCAGGACGAGCTGATGTCCCGGACCCTCGCCGAGATGCGGCTCGTGTTCTACTCCATGCGGCAGGACCTGTCCTTCCACGCGCCGTACATCGAGCGCAACGCACGGATCCTCGAGCTCTTCGAGCAGGGCCGGCGCGAGGAGGCCGCCGTGCAGATGCACGACTACCTGGCGGCCTCCCGGCAGCAGCTGCTCAACGTCCTGGAGGGGCCCCCTCCGGCCGCGGTCAGGGCACCTGGTACTGCCAGTTGGGCAGGTCCGTGACCAGCATGTGCCCCGGGGCGTGCCCCAGGGCGAAGGGCACCCCGGAGGCGAGCACCGCCGCCTGGGGCGTCACGCCGCAGGCCCAGAACACGGGCAGGTGCCCGGCCGGGACCTCCACGGCGTCCCCGTAGTCCGGCGCGGCGAGGTCGCGGATGCCCAGCTCCTGCGGGGCCCCGACGTGCACGGGGGCTCCGTGCACCGCGGGATAGCGCGAGGTGATGCGCACGGCGTCCGCCACCCGGTCCGCCGGGACCGGGCGCATGGACACGACCAGCGGCCCGGACAGCCGCCCGGCGGGTGCGCACGGGCGGTCCGTGCGGTACATCGGGACGTTGACGCCCTGGTCGATGTGGGCCACCGGGATCCCGGCCTCCTGCAGCGCCGCCTCGAAGGTGAAGCTGCAGCCGAGGGCGAAGGTCACGAGGTCCTCCCGCCACACGTCGAGGAGGTCCGTGCGGGTGCCCGCCGCCGCGCCGTCCCGGTAGACGGTGTAGCGCGGGACGTCGGTGCGGACGTCGCCCCCGCCCAGCAGCGGTCCGGTCACCTCGCCGGCCTCGAGCACGCCCAGCACCGGGCACGGCTTGGGGTTGCGCTGCGCGAAGAGCAGGACGTCGAACGCCCAGTCCTGCGGGACCACGATCAGGTTCGCCTGCGCGAAGCCGTCGCACCAGCCCGACGTGGGCGTGACCAGGCCGCTGCGGAACATCGCCCGGGCGGCGGCCGGGGCCAGGGCGGCACGCTCCCGGCGCTCCGGCGCTCCCACCGCGCTCATGCCCACAGCGCGGCGATGCCGCTGAGGGACTGGTATCCCAGGTAGATGGTGAGCAGCCACACCACGGTGCCGATCAGCGCGAGCCAGGTGGGGTACCGGTAGCCGCCCAGCAGGTCCTGCCGCCGCCAGGCCACCCACAGCAGCACCGCGAAGCCCAGCGGCAGGATGAGCCCGTTCACGGCGCCCGCCACGATGAGCAGCGTGGAGGGCGCCTGCCCGAGCAGGGCGAACACGGTGGCCGAGACCACGATGAACGCGACGGTCATCAGGTTCCGGGTGCGGGGCGCCGTCCGCGAGGTCGTGAGGAAGGACACCGAGGTGTAGGCGGCGCCGATGACCGAGGAGATGGACGCCGCCCACAGGATGACGCCGAACAGGCGCAGGCCGACCTCGCCGGCGGCCGAGAGGAACGCCTGGGCGGCCAGGTTCTCGCCCGAGAGCTGGGCCCCGCCGGCCACCACGCCGAGGATCGCCAGGAACAGCAGGAAGCGCATCACGCCGGTGAGCACGATGCTCACCACGGAGCCGCGGGAGATCTGCTTGACGCTCTCCACCCCCGTGATCCCGGCGTCGACGATGCGGTGGGCCCCCGCGTAGGTGATGTACCCGCCCACGGTCCCGCCGATGAGGGTGGTGATGACCAGGAAGTCCACGTTCTCGGGCAGCACCACGTTGCGCAGCGCCTCCCCCACCGGGGGGCGCGAGACGATCGCGACATAGGTGGTCACGATGAGCATGAGCACGCCGAGGACCACCACGATGCGGTCCAGGGCCACGCCGGCGCGCTTGCTGACGAACACGCCCACCGCGATCAGCGCGGTGATGAGGCCTCCCCAGGTGGGGTCGAGCCCCAGCAGGGCGTCCAGGCCGAGCCCGCCGCCGGCGGTGTTGCCCACGTTGAAGACGAGCCCCCCGGTGGCCACCAGCGCGGCGATGAACCAGCCGAGGCCCGGGAGCACACGGTTGCCGAGCTCGTGGGCCTTGAGCCCGGAGACGCCGATGATCCGCCAGACGTTCAGCTGCACGGCGATGTCGACGACGATCGAGATGACGATGGCGAACGCGAAGGCGGCGCCCAGCCGGACGGTGAAGTTCGCGGTCTGGGTGATGAACCCGGGACCGATGGCGCTGGTGGCCATCAGGAAGAGGGCGCCGAGCAGGGCGGAGCGGTTCACGGCCCGCATCGCCGCGGGACTGCCGACCGCGCTGCGGCCCTCCGGGGCGGGCGGGACGGGGGCGGAGCTGGACATGCGGTCTCCTCGGGACGGGGCGACCTGCACCGGGGCCCGGCGCCGGCCACCCTGGATGTGGCCGCGGTCACTGTCCTGCCAGTGTAGTGATTGTTGAACAATCTGCACAGGGTGCCCGGAGAACTTTCCGTCCGGGCGGGCAGCGGCGGCGGAGGACCAGGACGAGGGCCCCGGCCGCTGTCCGCGGACGAGGCCCTCCGGGTGCCGCGGCCGGTCAGGCCGTGCCGGCCGCCAGGTCGCGGATCTCGGCGAAGTGGCAGGCCGAGGGGTGCCCCTGTCCCCGGTCGACGAGTGCCGGGACCTCCTCGGCGCAGACGTCCTGGGCCTTCCAGCAGCGCGTGCGGAAGCGGCAGCCCGAGGGCGGGTCCGCCGGGCTGGGCAGGTCGCCGCTGAGCATGATCCGCTCCCGCGACCCGCGCAGCGCGGGCTCGTGCACCGGCACCGCCGAGAGCAGGGCCTGCGTGTACGGGTGCGCGGCCCGCTCGTAGATCGCGTCCCGGTCCCCGGTCTCCACCACGCCGCCGAGGTACATCACGGCGACCCGGTCGCTGAGGTGGCGCACGACCGAGAGGTCGTGGGCGATGAACAGGAAGGACAGCCCGAACTCGTCCTGCAGGTCCTGGAGCAGGTTGATCACCTGGGCCTGGACGGACACGTCGAGGGCGGAGACGGGCTCGTCGCAGACGATCAGCTCGGGCCGCAGCGCCAGGGCGCGGGCGATCCCGATGCGCTGGCGCTGCCCGCCCGAGAACTGGTGCGGATAGCGGTTGGCGTAGTCGGCGCGCAGCCCCACGCGCTCGAGCAGGTCCCGCACCCGCGCCCCGCGGTCCTTCCGGTCGAGGGTGTTGGGGTGCACGTCCCAGGCCTCGGCCACGATGTCGCCCACCGTCATCCGCGGGTTCAGCGAGGAGTACGGGTCCTGGAAGATGATCTGCACGTTGCGCCGGTACTCGCGCAGCTCGCGGGCGGACATCGCCGCGACGTCCCGGCCCTTGTAGAGCACCTGCCCGGCGGTGGGCCGCTCGAGGGCCATCACGAGCTTCGCGACCGTGGACTTGCCCGAGCCGGACTCGCCGACCAGCCCCAGCGTCTCGCCGGCGCCCACGGTGAGGTCCACGCCCTCGACCGCCCGCACCTGCCCGATCGTGCGCCGCAGGACGATCCCCTGCGTGAGCGGGAAGTGCTTGGTCAGCCCGCGCACCTCGAGCAGCGGCGCCTGCCCCGTCGTCGTCCCCTCGGGGACCGGTGCCGTCTCAGCCATGGGCGAGCTCCTCGCTGTAGTGGCAGGCCGCCGTGCGGCCCGGGACGATCTCGCGCAGCGCCGGGACGTCCCCGGCGCAGTCCCCGCCGGGGACGGCCGCGGACCCGGAGCGGGCCATCGGGCAGCGCGGGTGGAAGGCGCACCCGGAGGGGATGGCCGAGAGGTCGGGCGGGGTGCCGGTGACCGGGTGCAGCCGCTCGCCCTGCGACTCGAGGCTCGGCATCGAGGCCATCAGCCCCTTGGTGTAGGGATGCAGCGGGGCGGCCAGCACCTCGTCGACCGTGCCGTTCTCCACGATGCTGCCGGCGTACATCACGGCCACCCGGTCGGCGACCTCGTTGACCACCCCGAGGTCGTGGGTGATGAGGATCATCCCCATCCCCGTCTGCTCCTGCAGCTCGGTGAGCAGGTCCATGATCTGGGCCTGCACGGTGACGTCGAGCGCGGTCGTGGGCTCGTCGGCGATGAGCAGGTCGGGGTCCAGGGCGATGGCCATCGCGATCATCACGCGCTGGCGCATCCCGCCGGAGAACTGGTGCGGAAAGGCGTCGACGCGCTCGCGGGCCGCGGGGATGCCGACCCGCTCCATGAGCTCGACCGCCTTCTCCCGGGCCTCGGCGCGGGAGGCGCCGCGGTGGACGCGGAACAGCTCCCCGATCTGGTGGCCGACCGTGAAGACGGGGTTGAGCGCGGACAGCGCGTCCTGGAAGACCATCGCGATGCCCGGCCCGCGCACGGCCCGCTGCTCCTTGCGGGTCATCGTCAGCAGGTCCTGGCCGCGGAAGCGGATGGCGCCGCGGGTGATGCGCGCCGGGGGGACGTCGAGGATGCCCATGACCGCCTGGGCGGAGACGGACTTGCCCGAGCCGGACTCGCCGACGATGGCGAGGGTCTCCCCCGGGCGGACGGCGTAGGAGATGCCGTTGACGGCCCGGACGGTGCGGCGGCGGGAGCGGAACTCGACCGCGAGGTCCTCGACCTCGAGGACGGGCGACTGCGCGGCGGGCGGCTCCGCGGCGGCCCCCGGGGTGGGGGCGGGAACGGGGTGCGAGGGGTTCATCGGCGCAGTTTCGGGTCGAGGGCGTCGCGCAGCGCGTCTCCCATGAGGATGAACGCGAGCACGGTCAGGGACAGGAAGAGCGAGGGGAACAGGATCAGGTGCGGGGCGTCCCGCAGCCGGTTCTGGGCGGCGTTGATCTGCAGCCCCCAGGAGATCTCGGGCAGCTGCAGGCCCACGCCCAGGAAGGTCAGCGTCGCCTCGGAGGCGATGATCGTGCCCACCGCGATCGTGGCGTAGACGAGCACGGGGGCCACGGCGTTGGGCAGGATGTGCCGGACGATGATCCGCCCGGTGCGGGCCCCGAGGGCCCGGGCGGCCTGGACGTAGTCGGACTGCTTGACCCCGATGACGTTGGAGCGCACCAGGCGCATCGCGGTCATCCAGCCGAAGGCGATCAGCGCGAGCGAGACCTCGAGCACCCCGCGCTCGGGCAGCACGGAGAGCAGGATGATCGCGCCCAGGATCAGCGGCAGGCCGTAGAAGATGTCGGTCACGCGGGCCAGCAGCGAGTCGATCCACCCGCCGTAGTAGCCGGCCAGCGCGCCCACGACCACGCCGATGGCGAGGACGCCGAGGACCGAGAGGAAGCCGATCGCCAGGGACACCCCGGCCCCGTGCACCACGTTGGCGTAGTAGTCGCAGCCCTGGATGTCGAAGCCGAACGGGGCGCCGGGCTGCGGGCCGTCGCCGGAGCGGGCGAGGTCGCAGACCCGCGGGTCGGTCGAGGTGAACAGCCCCGGGGCCACCGCCATGGTCGCGAAGACCAGGAACAGCAGCGCGCCGACGAGGAAGAACGGGTTGCGGCGCAGCTGCCGCCAGGCGTCCTGCCACAGGCTGGTCTGCTCGATGTCCCCGGCCGCGGCCGCCGAGGCGAGCTCGTCGGCGCGGTCGTCCACCCGGTCGGCGTAGGTCTCCCGGTGCACGCCCTCCGGGCGGGCCTGCTCCTCGAGGGCGTCCGTGCGGGGGTCATTCATAGCGGATCCTCGGGTCGAGGGCGGCGTAGAGGACGTCGACCACCAGGTTGAAGAAGATGTAGAAGAACACGAACAGGGTCACGATCCCGACGACGACGGCGCCCTCCTGGCGCAGCACCGCGTCGTAGACCGCCCGGCCCAGGCCGGGGATGTTGAACACCGACTCGGTGACGATGGCCCCGCCCATCAGCGCGCCCAGGTCGGCGCCGATGAAGGTGATCACGGGGATGAGGCTGTTGCGCAGGGTGTGCTTGCCGACCACGCTGACCTCGCTCAGGCCCTTGGCGCGGGCGGTGCGCACGTAGTCGCTCTGCAGGTTCTCCGCGAGGCTCGTGCGGGTCAGCCGCGCCACGTAGGCCAGGGAGAGCGCCGCGAGCACCAGGCCCGGCAGGACGTAGCTGTACCAGCCCTGGGAGATGCCCGCGATCGGGAACCAGCCCAGCCGCACCCCGAGGACGTACTGGGCGAGGAAGCCGAGGACGAACACGGGGATCGAGACCACCACCGTGGTCGAGACGAGCACCAGGTTGTCGAAGAACGACCCCCGGCGCAGTCCCGCCAGGACGCCGGCCGCGATGCCGATGAGGATCTCGAAGGCCACGGCCACGAGGGCCAGGCGCGCGGTCACGGGCAGCCGGTCCAGGATCGTGTCCAGCACGGGCCGGCCGGAGAAGTCGGTGCCGAAGTCGCCCTGCACGAGCCCGGCGAGGTACTTCAGGTACTGGATCAGCAGCGGGTCGTCGAGGTTGTACTCGGCGCGCAGCTGCGCCTGCACCGCCTCGGAGAGCGGGCGGTCCCCGCCCAGGGCTCGGATGGGGTCGCCGGGCAGCGCGTAGACCATCGAGAAGATGAGCAGGGATGCCCCCAGCAGCACCGGGATGGTCAGCAGCAGACGGCGGATGACGTACCGCCCCATGGGTCTCCTTCGTTCACGGTCGGAGCGCTCGGTCGGAGCGCTCGGTCGCACGCGCGGGCCCGGGACGCCCCGATCGGGGGCGCCCCGGGCTCAGCGCCGGGTCACTCCGAGCCGACGACGACGTCCTCGACCTCGACGCGCCCGAAGCTGTTGACGTACACGTCGCTGACGTTCTCCGAGTGGGCGTACTGGACCAGCCCGAAGAACAGCGGAGCGGCCGGCATGTCGGCCAGGAGCAGGTCCTCGGCCTCCTGGTAGGCCTGGATCGCCGCGTCGATCGAGTCGGCGGCGTTGCCCTCCTGCAGCTTGGCGTCGAACTCCTCGTTCGAGTAGAAGGTCACGTTCGAGCCGGCCGGCGGCAGGGCCGCGGTGGAGTAGGTCGGGCCGAGCATGTTCTCCATGACCGGGTAGTCCATGATCCAGCCGGAGCGGAACGGGCCGGTCATGCCCTTCTCGTCCTGCTTGGGCAGGTACTCGGCGAACTGGAGGTCGCCGCGCAGCTGGTACTCGACCCCGAGGTTCTCGCGCAGCTGGTTGCCCACGGCCTGCATCCACTCCTCGTGCCCGGCGCCGGCGTTGAACCACAGGTCCACGGGCTCGGACTTGTCGAAGCCGGCCTCCTCGAGGAGGCGGTTGGCCTCCTCGACGTTCAGCTCGCAGGCGTCGCAGGCGTCCTCGCGGTGGCCGTCGATCACGGGCGAGACGAAGGACGCGGCCGGGGTGCGGGAGCCCTGGAAGATCGCGTCGGTGATCGCCTGCCGGTCGATCGCCATGGAGAACGCCCGGCGGACCTGCGGGTCGGCGAAGCGCTCGTCGTAGGTCGGGAAGCCCAGCGAGGTGATGTCGCCGCGCGGGGTGGTCTTGAACCGCTCGCCGAACTGGTCCTCGGCGGAGGCGATGGCGTCCGGCGGGATCTGGTCGACCACGTCGAGGGAGCCGGCCTGCAGGTCGTTGTAGGCGGTGTTGATCTCGGTGTAGACGCGGAACTCCACGCCCGCGGCCTTGGCCGGCTCCTCGCCGCCGAACTCCTCGTAGCGGGTCAGGGTGATGCCCTGGCCCTCCTGGAAGGCCTCGTCCGCCTTGAAGGGGCCGTTGCCGACCGGCTGCTCGCCGAAGCCCTCGGGGTCGTCGAAGAACGCCTGCGGCAGCGGGAAGAACGCCGTGTAGCCGAGGGTCGTGGGGAACTGCGCGTAGGGCTCGGTGAGGGTCACCCGGAACGTGGTGTCGTCGACGACCTCCAGCCCGGACATCTCCGTCCCGGCGGGCTCCTGGCCCTCCTCGGCCTGCAGGTCCTCGTAGCCCTCCACGTTGGCGAAGAAGTAGGAGTTGCCCTGGGCGTTCGTGCTGTTGGCCACGTAGTTCCAGGTGTCGACGTAGCTCTGCGCGGTCACCGGGGTGCCGTCGTGGAAGGTCCAGCCGTCCTTGAGGCTGACGGTCCACGTCTTCTGGTCCTCGGACTCCACGGACTCCGCGACGCCGGTGTAGACGGCCTCGTTGCTCTCGCGGTCGTACTCGACGAGGCCGGTCCACAGCGCGTCGACGACCTGACCGCCCTCGGTCTCGCTGGTGTTGCCGGGGACCAGCGGGTTCTCGGGCTCGCCGATGTACGCGCTGAAGGTGCCGCCGCCGTCGCCGCCGTCGGCACCGGCCTCGCCGCCGCCTCCCCCACCGCACGCGGTGAGCAGCAGGGCTCCGGAGAGCACCACTGCCGTGCCCGCGATCCGCTTCGTTCTCATCGTTTCCTCCATGGTCGATATGGGCCCGCCGGGAGTGCTGGGTTCGCAGTCCGAGGGGGACGGGGCCACGCCGGGGCGAGCACGGGGCTCGCACGTCGTGGAGCACAGGGCTCCGGGCCCGACGTGACGGAGATCACCGTCCGCCGCGCCCAGGAAGAAACCTATGGTCTCCGGCCGCGGGACGGGAGCAGACACGCCAGAAGAAACAGGAACTGCCGGTATCAGTTACCCATTCGTAACCCCGGGGTCGGGGACGGCGGGACCTCGACCGGACGGGTCGCGGCCCGGACGGCTCCGCACGGCCGGGCCCGGCCGCGCGGACGAGGACCGGGGGCGGGAGGCCTCCCCGGGAGCGGTGCTCGGCTCAGACCGCGGCGGCCAGCCCGCCGGGCCCGAGCCCGGGGTCCGACGGGGCGTCCGCAGGGTGCCGCAGCACCGACTGCAGCTCCGCGGTCTCCGCGCCGGACGCCTCGGCGAGGCGGGCGAGCGGGACGCCGTGCCGCGCCGCGGTGCGGATCTCGGCGTGCAGGGCCTCCACCGCCCGGTCCAGGGACCAGCGCGCCGACTCCAGGGCGCCGTCGAGGGGGGCGACGTCGAGACCGATGCCCACCTCCTCGCCCGAGGCGGCGGCCTCGAGGGCCTGGTCGAGCGCCCACTCCGCGGCCTCGGCCTCCCCCGCGGCGGTGAGGACCCGCTGGAGCAGCCCGGCGCGCTGGAAGCGGAGGTCGCCGCCGGGACGGTCGGAGCCGGGCCCGGCCGGACCCTCCGGGGGCGCCGGCGGCACGGCGGGCTCCGGGAGGAGCGGGACGTGCACGAGGTCGGCCGACCGGGTCGACTGCGGGGACAGCGCCTTGCTCATCATGGATCCTTCCTGGAGAACTGCTGCTGCGGCCCCGCGCCGGCGCCTGCCGCAGCCGGGCGGGGCCTCGCTCCCATCGAACCAGCCACCCCGGCGAAGGTCCAGGAAGATCCCGGTGAACACCGCACAAATCCTCGTGTGACCTGGGACAACGCCCTCCCGGAAAGTGGACAGGAGCCGTTCCTGCTCCTAGGGTCGAGGAGGCCCGAGGGGATCCGGGACCGACGCCGCACCGGGCTTCCCACCCCGGGGCACCGACGTCCGCGCCGTTCCTGCCCCAGGGACCGGCCGGGCGCCCCGCCCGGCCGCCCGGAGCCCCGCGAGCCGCCCCGTCCACGCGCCCCCTGCGCACACCCCCCGCGCACGCCCTCGTGCACGACCCGCCGGTCCCCGCCGGCAGCGGTCACGCCCCCGTGCGCTCCCCCGCCCCCCGGAGACCCCCCTTGAGCCGAACGACCGAAGCCCCCGCCCCCGGCGCGGCCCGCACGAGCGGTGCGGCGCCCGCCCGCAGGCCCCGCCTCATCGCCGTGGACGCCGCCCGCGGCCTGGCGCTGATCGGCATGATCGCGGTCCACGTCCTGCCCGTCCACGACCCCGAGACCTTCGAGCCCACCCTGCAGTGGAGCCTGTTCGGCGGGCGCGCCGCGGCGTTGTTCGCGCTGCTGGCCGGGCTGAGCCTGGCGTTCTCCTCGGGCGGGCGCACACCGCACCGCGGCCGCGCCCTCACCGCCACCCGCGCCGGACTGGTGGTCCGGGCGCTGCTCATCACGTCCGTCGGACTGGCGATCAACCAGGTCATGCCGTCCCCGGCGCCCGCGCTGGGCATCCTGGTCTACTACGGCGCGTTCTTCCTGCTCGCCGTTCCCCTGCTGGGCCTGCGGCGCCGCGCCCTGGCCGCCGCCGCCGCGGGCGCCGCGGTCCTGGGCCCCGTGCTGGTGCACGTGCTGGGGCCCGCCCTGCCCCGGCCCGAGGTCGCCAACCCCACTCTCGACAGCGTGCTCGCGGATCCCGGCGCCGCCCTGGCCCAGGTGCTGCTGACCGGGACCTATCCGGCCGTGCCGTACCTGACCTACCTCTGCGCCGGCCTGCTCCTCGGCCGGACGGACCTGCACGAGGTCGTGGTGCGGGTCCGGATCGCCGTGACCGGTGCGGTCCTCGCGCTCGGCGCGTGGTTCGTCTACTGGGTGCTGGTCCTGCAGACCGGCGGCTACGACCGGCTGATGCAGCACACCCCGTGGCTGAGCGAGGACCAGATCGACGAGATCATCGTCTGGGGGCCGAGCCCCGACCTGCCCACCTCCACCTGGTGGTGGCTGCTCACCCCCGGCCCGCACAGCAACACCCCGGTGACGCTGCTCATGGACCTGGGCACCGGCCTGGCCGTGCTGGGGCTCTTCCTGCTCCTCGCCCGCCCGAACCGGCTGTGGACGGTGCTGGCCGCCATGGGCGGGCGCACCCTGACCCTGTACTCGGCCCACCTGCTCGCACTGGCCACGGCGGTCCACGACGACGACCGCCTGCTCTGGTTCGCGGTGCACGTGGCCGCGGCCGCGGCCTTCGCCGTGCTGTGGCAGAGAACGCTCGGCCAGGGTCCCCTCGAACGGGGGATCGCGGCCGCCGTGCGCGGCACCCGCCGGCTGGTGCTCGGCGCCTCCGACCGGACGGCGGGCCCCTCCCGGGCCCGGAGTTCCGAGCCGGCCTAGAGCGGCCGGGCGGGGCCGGGACCGCCGCGCGTCCGGCCGGTCCGGTGCACCGAAAACGCCGCGCGGGCACGACCGGCCGGTGTGGCCCCTGACACATCGCCGCGCGGCGGGCTATGCTCTCGCCATGGCACGATTCAGCCCACTGGAGTGGCCGGTCCTCCGTCAGATCCGCTCGGGCGACCTGCTCGGTCGCGGCCCGGCCGTGACCTCGGAGCGCACCCGGACGACGGCTCCCCGCACGAGCACCGCCGACCGGGTCGTGCAGAGCGTCTGCCCGTACTGCGCGGTCGGCTGCGGCCAGCGGGTCTACGTCAAGGACGAGAAGGTCGTCCAGATCGAGGGCGACCCCGACTCGCCGATCTCCCGCGGCCGGCTGTGCCCCAAGGGCTCGGCCAGCGAGCAGCTCGTCAACGCGCCCGGCCGCCAGACCGAGGTGCTCTACCGCGCGCCCCGGGCCACCGAGTGGCAGCGGCTGGACCTCGACACCGCCGTCGGGATGGTGGCGGACCGGGTCCTCGAGGCCCGCCGCAACGGATGGCAGGACGCCGACGAGCAGGGCCGTCCGCTGCGCCGCACCATGGGCTTCGCCTCCCTGGGCGGCGCGACGCTGGACAACGAGGAGAACTACCTCATCAAGAAGCTCTTCACCGCCGCCGGGGCGATCCAGATCGAGAACCAGGCCCGTATTTGACACTCCTCGACGGTTCCCAGTCTGGGAGCCTCGTTCGGTCGCGGTGGCGCGACGCAGTCCCTGCAGGACATGGCCAACGCCGACTGCATCGTCATCCAGGGCTCCAACATGGCCGAGTGCCACCCCGTGGGCTACCAGTGGGTGACGGAGGCCAAGGCCCGTGGCGCCCGGGTCATCCACGTCGACCCGCGCTTCACCCGCACCTCGGCGGTCGCCGACCGCCACGTCCCGATCCGGGCCGGTTCGGACATCGTCCTGCTCGGGGCGCTGATCAACCACGTGCTCGGCCATGACCTGTGGTTCGAGGAGTACGTCCGCGCCTACACCAACGCGGCCACGATCGTGGACGAGGACTACCGGGACGCCGAGGACCTCGACGGGCTGTTCTCCGGATTCGACCCGGAGACCGGCCAGTACGACATGTCCACGTGGGCCTACGAGGAGCGCGGCGACGACCGGGTGCAGGGCCCCGAGGGGGACCCCGAGCACGGTGCCGAGTCCGTGCCCGAGGCCGCCGGCCAGCAGTTCGGCAGCGGCGGCGCCCCGATGGAGAACGCCCGCGTGGAGCGCGACGAGACCCTGCAGCACCCGCGCACGGTGTTCCAGATCCTCCGGCGGCACTACGCGCGCTACACCCCCGAGATGGTGCAGGAGGTGTGCGGGATCTCCCCCGAGGACTTCGCGTACCTGGCGCGCTCCGTCACCGAGAACTCGGGGCGCGAGCGGACCACCTGCTTCGCCTACGCCGTCGGCTGGACCCAGCACAGCCTGGGCGCGCAGTACATCCGCACCGCCGCGATCCTGCAGCTGCTGCTGGGCAACATGGGACGCCCGGGCGGGGGGATCATGGCCCTGCGCGGGCACGCCAGCATCCAGGGCTCGACCGACATCCCCACGCTGTTCAACCTGCTGCCCGGCTACCTGCCGATGCCGGTGGCCGGCACGCACGACACGTTCGAGGACTACCTGGACGCGATCGCGTCGAAGCAGCAGAAGGGCTACTGGGCCGAGGCCGACGCCTACACGACGAGCCTGCTCAAGGCCTGGTGGGGGGACGCCGCCACCGCCGACAACGACTGGGCCTACGACTACCTCCCGCGCCTCACCGGGGCCCACGGCACGTTCCAGACGCTGACGAGCATGCTCGACGACGAGGTGGAGGGCTACTTCCTGCTCGGCCAGAACCCCGCGGTGGGGTCCTCCAACGGCCGGATGCAGCGCATGGCCATGTCCCACCTGAAGTGGCTGGTGGTGCGCGACCTCAACCTCATCGAGTCGGCGACCTGGTGGAAGGACGGTCCGGAGATCGCCTCGGGCGAGCTGCGCACCGAGGACATCGAGACCGAGGTCTTCTTCCTGCCCGCGGCCACGCACGTGGAGAAGTCGGGCACCTTCACCCAGACCCAGCGGCTGCTGCAGTGGCGCCACCAGGCCGTGGCCCCGCCGGGCGAGTGCCGCAGCGAGCTGCAGTTCTTCTTCGAGCTGGGCCGGCGGATCCGGGAGCGGCTGGCCGGTTCCGAGGACGAGCGCGACCGCCCGCTGCTCGACCTCACCTGGGACTACCCCGTGGACGAGCACGGCGAGCCGGACCCCGAGGCGGTGCTCGCCGAGATCAACGGCCGGCACCTCACCGGCCCGGACGCCGGCCGGCCGCTGTCCTCGTACACCGAGATGCGCGCGGACGGCTCGACCTCCGGCGGCTGCTGGATCTACTCCGGGGTCTACGCCGACGGCGTCAACCGTGCGGCCGCCCGCACCCCGGGCCGGGAGCAGGGTCCCGCCGCCCCCGACTGGGGCTGGGCCTGGCCCGCCAACCGCCGGATCCTCTACAACCGGGCCTCGGCCGACCCCGAGGGCCGGCCGTGGAGCGAGCGCAAGAAGTACGTCTGGTGGGACGAGGAGCAGAACCGGTGGGTCGGGGACGACGTTCCCGACTTCCCGCTCCACCTCGCCCCGGGCACCCGCCCCGAGCCCGACGCCGGAGGGGCGGCCGCGCTGGCCGGTGACGACCCCTTCATCATGCAGAGCGACGGCAAGGGGTGGCTGTACGCGCCCAAGGGCGTGGTGGACGGGCCGCTGCCCACGCACTACGAGCCGCAGGAGTCGCCGGTCGCCAACGCCCTGTACTCGCAGCAGCGCAATCCCTCCCGGGTGCTGTTCGCGCGCCAGGACAACCTCAGCGCCCCGAGCGCCGGGACCCCGGGGGCGGACGTGTATCCGTACGTGTTCACCACGTACCGGCTCACCGAGCACCACACGGCCGGCGGCATGAGCCGCTGGCTGCCGTACCTCTCCGAGCTGCAGCCCGAGATGTTCTGCGAGGTCTCCCCCGAGCTCGCCGCCGAGTGCGGGCTGGAGCCCTACGGCTGGGCCACGATCGTCTCCCCCCGGGCGGCGATCGAGGCGCGGGTGCTGGTCACCGAGCGGATGACCCCGCTGACGGTGCGCGGGCACACCGTGCACCAGATCGGGCTCCCGTACCACTGGGGGGTGGGCGACGACGCCGTGGTCAGCGGCGACTCCGCCAACGACCTGCTGGGCCTCACGCTCGAGCCCAACGTGCAGATCCAGGACTCCAAGGTGGGCTCGTGCCACATCCGCCCGGGCCGCCGGCCGCGGGGCGCCGAGCTGCTTGACCTGGTCGCGGAGTACCAGGAGCGCGCCGGCGCCACGGTGGCGACCGGCAACACCCGGATCGACCGGCCCGGCGGGATCCCGGACCCCGGCCGGAGCGGCGAGCCGAGCCCGGACCCGGCCGCCGGCGAGACCACTGACACGACCACCGACCCGACGAGGGAGACCTAGATGGGCCAGCTGGCCGGACCGACCGACCCCACGGCCGACGCGCACTGGGAGCACCAGCACGCGCGGAAGGGCTTCTTCACGGACACCTCGATCTGCATCGGCTGCAAGGCCTGCGAGGTGGCGTGCAAGGAGTGGAACCAGAACCCGCAGGACGGGGAGCTCGAGCTGCTCGAGTCCTCCTACGACAACACCGGCTCCCTGGGGGCCAGCACCTGGCGGCACGTGGCGTTCGTGGAGCAGGACAGCGAGCGCATCGAGGAGGCCCGCGAGTCCGGGCGCAAGCTCGTGAGCCTGGGCATGCCGCGCGTCGGCCCGCCCGAGGCGCGCCCGCAGCCCTCGGGGGACACGACCCCGCCCGACACCCCGGAGTTCCGCTGGCTGATGTCCTCCGACGTCTGCAAGCACTGCACGCACGCCGGGTGCCTCGACGTGTGCCCCACCGGGGCGCTGTTCCGCACCGAGCACGGCACCGTGGTGGTCCAGGACGACGTGTGCAACGGCTGCGGCACGTGCGTGGCCGGCTGCCCGTTCGGCGTGATCGAGCGGCGCACCGACGGCACGGCCGCACCCCGCACGGAGCGGGACGGGCAGCCGGGCAAGCCCGGCAAGCCCGGCAAGCCCGAGGTGAAGAACGTGGGCGTCGCCCAGAAGTGCACCCTGTGCTACGACCGGATGGTGGACGACCAGACGCCGGCGTGCGCGCAGACGTGCCCGACGACCTCCATCAAGTACGGCGAGCACGACGACATGGTCGAGCAGGCCCGGCACCGGGTCGCCGAGCTGCACGCCGAGGGCCGCACCGAGGCCCGGCTCTACGGCGCCAACGAGCTGGACGGCGTCGGCGGCACCGGCTCGGTGTTCCTGCTGCTCGACGAGCCGGAGGTCTACGGGCTGCCCCCGGACCCGCGGGTGCCCACCGCGGACCTGCCCCGGATGTACCAACGGGCCGGCCTGGCCGCGGCGGGCATGCTCGCCGCCGCCGCCCTGGCCTTCGCGGGAGGCCGCTCGTGAGCCTGTCCGAGTTCGACAGCTACCGTCCGCCCGAGCCGCCGCGCCGCCGGCGGCGGGACGGAGCGCGCCGGCGGGGCGCCGGCCAGGCCGGCGGCGACGGCTCCCGGGAGATGCCGATGGTCCCGGAGCCGGAGTTCGGCTCCTACTACGGCCGCCCGGTGGTCAAGCCGGCGCCCTGGGGCCACGAGGTCGCTGCATACCTGTTCCTCGGCGGCGTGGCCGGCGGCTCGGCGCTGCTCGCGCTCGGCGGTCAGCTGACCGGCCGGGACGAGCTGCGGCGCAACGCCCGGCTGGGCTCGGTGACCGCGCTCGGTCTGGGCGGCGCGGCCCTCGTCGCGGACCTCGGCCGGCCCGAGCGGTTCCTGCACATGCTGCGCACGTTCAAACCGACCTCGCCGATGAGCATGGGCACGTGGATCCTCAGCGCGTTCGGGGCCGGCATGGGGACCGCGGTCGCCTCCGAGGTCGACCGGATGACCGGGGACCGGCTCCCGCTGGGCCCGCTGCGCCCGGTGCTGCGCGCCGTGGAGGGGCCCGCCGGTGTGGAGGCCGCGGTCCTCGCCGGTCCGCTCGCCGCCTACACCGCGGCCCTGCTCTCCGACACGGCGACGCCCACCTGGAACGCCGCCCGCGAGGACCTGGCGTTCGTCTTCGTGAGCTCGGCGAGCCTCGCCGCGGGCGGTCTGGCGATGGTCACCACGTCCGTGGGCGAGGCCGGCCCCGCCCGGCGGCTGGCGGTGCTGGGGGTGGCGGGCGAGCTGGTCGCCACGAAGCTCATGGAGCGCCGGATGGACCCCGTGGCCGCCGAGCCGCTGCACCACGGTCAGGCGGGGACGATGCTCGCCTGGAGCGAGCGGCTCGCGGTCGCCGGCGGTCTCGGCACGCTGCTGGGCGGGCGGCACCGGGCCGTCGCCGCGCTCTCGGGGCTGGCGCTGCTGGCCTCCTCGGCGCTGACCCGGTTCGGCGTGATGGAGGCCGGTCTGCACTCCGCCGTGGACCCGCGCTACACGATCGAGCCGCAGAAGGCGCGGCTGGCGGCGCGGCGGGCCGCCGGGGTCACCGACGACTCGATCACCACCGTCGGCTGAGTTCTCGGCGCCGTCCCGCGACGGCGCTCAGCGCACCTCGATGCCGGAGCCCGCCACGGTGTGGCCCACCACCGGGTATCCGGGCACCTCGCCGACGACGAGCAGCCCGCCGGAGGTCTGCGCATCGGCCAGCAGCAGCAGGTCGTCCTCGTCGACGCCCGCGGCGGAGCGCAGGTGGGGGCGCACCCAGTCGAGGTTGCGGCGGGTCCCCCCCGAGACGTAGCCGTCCCGCAGCGCCTCCTCGGCCCCCTCGACGAGGGGCACGGCCGCCCGGTCCAGCACCGCGCCGACGCCGGAGGCACGGCACATCTTGTGCAGGTGCCCGAGCAGGCCGAAGCCCGTGACGTCCGTGGCCGCCCGGGCCCCGGCCGCGAGCGCCGCCTCGGCCGCGTCCCGGTTCAGCCGGGTCATCGTGGCGACCGCCTCGGCGAACACCTCGCCGGTGGCCTTGTGCCGGTTGTTGAGCAGCCCCACGCCGATCGGCTTGGTGAGGGTCAGGGGCAGCCCCGGCGCGGCGGCGTCGTTGCGCAGCAGCCGGTCCGGGTCGGCCACGCCGGTCACGGCCATGCCGTACTTGGGCTCCGGGTCGTCGATGGAGTGCCCCCCGATCACGGGACACCCCGCCTCGGACGCGACGGCCAGCCCGCCGCGGAGCACCTCGGTCAGCAGCTCCATCGGCAGCTTCTCCCGCGGCCAGCCGACCAGGTTGATCGCCATCACCGGGCGCCCGCCCATGGCGTAGACGTCCGACAGCGCGTTCGCGGCGGCGATCCGGCCCCAGTCGTAGGCGTCGTCGACGACCGGGGTGAAGAAGTCGGCGGTGGACAGCACCGCGAGGTCCTCGCGCACCAGGACGGCCGCGGCGTCGTCCCCGTCGTCGAGTCCGACCAGCACGCCGGCCCCCGGCTGCCCGGTCAGGCCCCGGACCGCGTCCTCGAGCTCGCCGGGAGGGATCTTGCACGCGCACCCGCCGCCGTGGGCGAAGCCGGTCAGCCGGACCGCTCCGGCGGCGGACAGGGGTGGGGTCGACGTCCGGGTCTGTTCCATGCCGTCAGCCTACTGGTGGCGGTGCTAGGTTGGACGGCGGAGGCGTCCGGGTCCTGGTGGGCCCCCCGGTCTTCAAAACCGGTGAGGCCGAGCATCTCGGCCTGGCGGGTTCGATTCCCGTCCGCCTCCGCCAACCTCTGCACCGCTCATCCGCGCCGCGCGCGACGAGGAGGACCCGTGGCCCTGGACGACCCGCGCCGGCTGATCCCGCGCACCGACCAGCTCATGGCCCTGCCGCCCGTCCGCGACGCCCGCGACCGGCTGAGCGAGGGCGTGCTCCGCGCCCTGGTGCGCGAGACCCAGGACCGGGCGCGGCGCGGTGAGCTCGCCCCCGAGGACGTCGAGCCGGCGGTGCTCGCCGCGCTGGGGACCCGCTCCGCGTCGACCCTGACGCCGGTGCTCAACGCCACCGGCGTGGTCGTGCACACCAACCTGGGCCGCGCCCCGCTGTCCGCGGCCGCGGTCGAGGCGCTGCGCACGGCCGCCGGGTACGTCGACGTGGAGCTCGACCTGGGCACCGGCACCCGCTCCCGCCGCGGCACCGCGGCCCGGGCGGCCCTGCTCGCCGCCTGCCCGCCCGCCGAGGACGCGCTGGTGGTCAACAACGGCGCGGCCGCCCTCGTGCTGGCCACCACGGCCCTGGCCGCCGGCCGCGAGGTGGTGATCAGCCGCGGCGAGCTCGTCGAGATCGGGGCCGGGTTCCGGCTGCCGGAGCTGATCGAGTCGACCGGCGCCCGGCTGCGCGAGGTCGGCACGACCAACCGGACCCACCTGCGCGACTACGCCGAGGCGATCGGCCCGGAGACCGGGTGCCTGCTCAAGGTGCATCCGAGCAACTTCCGGCTGGAGGGGTTCACCGCGGCCGTCGAGGTCCACGAGCTGCGGACCCTGGCCCGGACCCACGGCGTGCCCCTCGTGGCCGACCTCGGCAGCGGGCTGCTGACCCCCGACCCGCAGCTGCCGGGCGAGCCCGACGCCGCCACCGCCCTCGAGGGCGGGGCCGACATCGTCATCGCCAGCGGCGACAAGCTGCTCGGCGGTCCGCAGGCCGGGCTGGTGCTCGGCGGCTCGGACGTCGTCGCCCGGATGACCGCCCACCCCCTCGCCCGCGCCGTCCGTGCCGACAAGCTCGCGCTCGCCGCGCTGGAGGCCACGCTCGCCGGCGGGCCCGTCCCGGTCGTGCGCGCGCTGCACGCGGACCCGGAGCGGCTCCGCGAGCGCGCCGAACGGCTCGCCGCGGCCGTCGGCGCCCCGGTGGTCGCCCACGACGGCCGGGTCGGCGGCGGCGGTGCGCCCGGCGTGCCGCTGCCGGGGTGGGCGGTGCGGCTGCCCGAGGCGGCGGCCCCCCTGCTGCGCACCGGCCGCCCCGCCGTCCTGCCCCGGGTGCACGACGGCGCGTGCCTGCTCGACCTGCGCTGCGTGCCCGAGTCCGACGACGACCGTCTGCGCGCGGCGGTGCAGGCCGCCCTGGCCGCGCCGGGCGTGGCGGACCGGGCGGACGACGTCGCCGGGCGGACCCGGTGAGCACGCACGTCGTCGCCACGGCCGGGCACGTCGACCACGGCAAGAGCACCCTGGTGCGGGCCCTCACCGGCATGGAGCCCGACCGGTGGGAGGAGGAGCGCCGCCGGGGGCTGACCATCGACCTGGGCTACGCCTGGACCACGCTGCCGTCCGGACGCGACGTGGCCTTCGTGGACGTGCCGGGCCACGAGCGCTTCCTCGGCAACATGCTCGCCGGGCTCGGGCCGGCTCCCGTCGTCTGCTTCGTGGTCGCGGCCGACGAGGGCTGGCAGGCCCAGTCCGGCGACCACCGCGACGCCGTCGCGGCCCTGGGCATCGAGCACGGCGTGGTGGTGCTCACCCGCGCCGACCGGGCGCCCGGGCGGATCGGCGAGGTGCTCGCCCAGGTGCGCGCGGAGCTGGCCAGGACCGGTCTGCGCGACGCGCCCGTGGTCACCGTCTCGGCGCTCGAGGGCACGGGCCTGGCCGAGCTGCGCGCCGCCCTCGACGACGTCCTGGCGGCGGCGCCCGCACCCGACGAGGGGCGGCTGCGGCTCTGGGTGGACCGGTCCTTCACCATCACCGGTTCCGGCACGGTGGTGACCGGCACGCTGACGGCGGGCACGCTCCGGCAGGGCGACCGGCTGGAGCTGCTCGGCGCCGGCGGGGCCCGGCCGGCGGTGGTCCGGAGCCTGCACAGCCGGAACGAGCCGCACACGGCGCTGGAGCCGTGCACCCGCGTGGCGCTGAACCTGCGGGGGGTCTCGGCCGAGGACGTGCACCGCGGCGACGCCCTGGTCACCCCGGGGACGTGGCCGCTCACCGGTGTCCTCGACGTCCGCCGCAGCACGGGGCCCGCTCTCACGGCCACGGCCGAGCACCTCGTGGTCCACGCCGGCACCGCGGCGGTGCCCGCCCGGCTGAGCCCGTTCGACGCCGACCACGCCCGGCTGGTCCTCGACCGGGCTCTGCCCCTGGTCCTCGGGGACCGCCTGGTGCTCCGCGACCCCGGCAGCCGCGCGGTGCTCGGCGGCGCCCTGGTCCTCGACGCCGATCCCCCCGCGCTGCGGCGGCGCGGGGACCGGGCGCGCCGGGCCGCCCGGCTCGCCCGCACGGACGTCCGCGGGGACGTCCTCGGGGAGGTGGCCCGCCGCGGCGCGGTGCGGGCCCAGCACCTGCACCGCCTCGGGCTGCTGCCCGCCCCGGACGCCGCCCCGCCCGGGGACGTGCGCGTGCTCGGTGACTGGTGGGTGCACGCCCCCCTGCTCGAGTCCTGGACCCGGCGGCTGCGCACCGCGGTGGACGAGCTGCACGCCCGGGACCCCCTGGCCACGGGGCTCTCGCGGGGCGCCGCCCGCGACCTGCTCGCGCTGCCGGACGCCGCGCTGGTCGATCCCGTGGTCCGCGGCGCCGGCCTGGAGCAGGACGCCGGGCACATCCGCTCCCCGCACCACCGCGGGGGCCTCGGCGCCCACGAGACCGCGGTGCTCGAGCTGGAGCGGCGGCTCGCGGCCGAGCCCTTCCGCAGCCCGGAGGCCGACGACCTGACGGCGCTGCGGCTCGGCGCCCGTGAGCTGGCCGCGGCCGAGCGCACCGGCCGGCTGCTCCGCCTGGGGGACGGTGTCGTACTGCTCCCCACCGCCCCCGCGCTGGCGATGCGCGAGCTCACCGGCCTGCCGCAGCCCTTCACCACCAGCCAGGCGCGCCAGGCGCTCGGCACCACCCGGCGCGTCGCGATCCCGCTGCTCGAGCACCTCGACGCCCGCGGCTGGACCCGGCGGCTGGACGCCGGCCACCGCACGGTGGCCCGCTGACCGGGAGGTCCCCGCAGGAAGCGGTTCCCGCCGGCGCCCGGGCCCCCGCCGGTGGCGGCGTCCCCGCCGGCGCCCGGGTCCCCGGCCGGTGGTGCGTCCCCCGGTGGTCGGCCTCCCGCGCTACTCCCCGCGCAGCCTCCGGAGGTGCTCGACGGCCTGGGGCAGCACCGTCCGGAGGTCGCCCACGATGCCGAGGTCGGCGATCTCGAAGACCGGGGCCTGCTCGTCCTTGTTCACCGCCACGATCGTCCTCGCCGTCTGCATGCCCGCGCGCTGCTGGACGGCCCCGGAGATCCCGCAGGAGACGTAGAGCTGCGGGGAGACGGTGCGCCCGGTCTGGCCCACCTGCGCCTCGGGGCCGATCCACCCGGCGTCCACCGCCGCGCGGGAGGCGCCGACCGCCCCGCCGAGGGCGTCCGCGAGCTCCTCGAGCGGACCGAAGTCCCCGCCCGTGCCGCGGCCGCCGGCCACGACCACGCGGGCCTCGCCCAGGGCGGGCCGCCCGGAGACGGGCAGCTCGGTCCGGCCCACGACCCGGGCCGCCGGCACGGTGTCCTCGAGCGCGTGCGTGCGCACCCGCGGGCGCCGCGCTCCGGGCTGCCCCGCGGCGGGTCCGGTGCCCGGGGCCGCCGCGGGAGGACCGCCGGGAGCGTCCGCGCCGTCCTCCGCCGGGTCCTCCCCCGGGACCTCCCCCGGGACCTCCGCCAGGTTCTCCACCGGGGCCTCCCCCGGGACCTTCGCCGGGTTCCCCGCTGGGACCTCCCCCAGGTTCTCCGCCGGGGGTTCCGCCGGGAGCTCGACCGAGTTCGGGCGGACGGTCGCGATCAGCACGGGGCTCGTGGCCCGGCACCGGGTGGTCCAGCCCCCGGCGAGCACGGACTTGGTGGCGACGAGGTCGGCGTCGAGGGCCACGACGTCGGTGACGACCCCGGCCTCGAGCCGCACGCCCAGGCGTGCGGCGACGTCCTTGGCCTCGGGGGTGCCGGCGAGCAGCAGCACCCGGGCCCCGGTCGCCCGGGCGGCGGCCTCCGCAAGCGCGACCGCGGGCGTGCTGAGCCGGTCGCCGGGCCCGCCCTCCGGGGCGTGCACGGTGTGCACCGCGTGGGCGGCGAGCGCGTCGAGCAGGGCGTCGCCGGGCGCGGCCGGCACGACGACGTGCGTCTGCCCCAGGGTGCCCGCGAGCACGAGCAGCTCCCGGTCGGCGCGGCGCAGCCGGTCCGTGCCGGCCAGCACCACCAGGGCGGCGGCCTCGCCGGTGGTCGTGGTGGTCGTGGTCATGGTGGTCCTCCTCCTGCCCGGCGGGCGGGCGCGTGCGTTGCGGGTCCGGCGCGGTGCGGCCGGGCGCTCAGACGAGCTGCCGGGCCACGAGGAACTCGGCGAGGCGGACGCCGCCCTCGCCCTCGTCGACCACGACCTCGCCGTGCGCGCGGGGCGGGCGGGGCACGGCGTCGAGCACCTCGGTGAGCGAGCCCGCGAGCCCCACGGCGTCCGCGTCCAGGCCGAGGTCGGCGGCCGACCACGTCTGCACGGGCTTCTTCTTGGCCGCCATGATCGCCTTGAAGTTGGGGTAGCGCGGGGTGTTGGCCTGGTCGGTCACGGCCACGAGGGCCGGGAGGTCCGCGACGACCTGCAGGGCCTCGGTCTCCGTGTGCCGCACGGCCGTCAGCGAGGCGGCGTCCTCGGCCACCGCCAGGGAGCTCGCGAAGCCGACGTGGGCGAGGCCGAGCCGTTCGGCGAGCTGGCCCGGGACCAGGGACGTCTCGCCGTCGGTGGCGGCCATGCCGGTGAGCACCAGGTCCACGGCGCGGTCCTCGGCCCGGGCGATCCGTTCGACCGCGGCGGCGAGCACGCGGGCGGTGACCCACGCGTCGGAGCCGGCGAGGGCGTCGTCGAGCACGTGGAACCCGGCGTCGGCGCCCAGCTGGAGGGCGCGCTTGAGCGCGTCCGTCGCGCCCGCCGGGCCCATGGTCAGGGCGAGCACGCGGTGCCCGGCTCCCGGACCGCCGTGCATCCCCACGATCTGCAGTGCGGCCTCGAGCGCGTACTCGTCGAGCTCGGAGAGGATCCCGGACGAGCGATCGAGCAGGGGCGGGCTTCCGGCGAGGACGCGGTCGCCCGCGGCGTCGGGGACGTGCTTGACGGGGACGACGATCGTCAGGGGCTGGCTCATGATCTCCTCCGGACGGAACGGGACGGGACAGAACGGGACAGAACGGGACGGAACGGGACGGAACGGGACGGAACGGAACGGGACGGAACGGAACAGGGCTCGACGGGACGGGACAGGACTCGACGGGTCCGGGCCGGACGGGTGGGGCCGGCGGCTCGGGCCCGGACGGCACGGGAGCGTCAGGCGTCCGCGCGGCGCACGAGGCGCTCGGCGTGGCGGATCAGGGGCTCGTCGACCATCCGCCCGCGGAACGTGAAGACCCCGGGGGTGCGGCGGGCGGCGTCGAGCAGCTCGCGGGCGGCCTCGACCTCCGCGGCGTCGGGCCGGTAGGCGGCGCGGACGGTCTCGACCTGCCCCGGGTGGATGCAGGCGGTGGCCGTGAAGCCGGAGGCCACGGCGTCGAGGGCCTCCTCGCGCAGCCCGTCGAGGTCGGCGATGTCGAGGTGCACCGCGTCGATCGCCGGCCGGCCGGCGGCGCCGGCCGCGAGCAGGACGGCGGAGCGGGCGTGGCGGGCCACGTCCCGGTAGGTGCCGTTCGCGCGCCGGGACGAGCTGCCGCCGAGCGAGGCGACGAGGTCCTCGGCGCCCCACATCAGGGCGACCACGTTGGGGGACCGGGCGATCTCGGCCGCGTTGACCACGCCCTCGGCGGTCTCGCACAGGGCGACCACGCGGTACAGGCCCAGTTCCGCGGCGACGGCGAGCCGTTCGGCGGAGGCCGTCTTGGGCAGCATCACGGTGGTGTACCCGGTGTGCCGGAGGGCGACGAGGTCGTGGGCGAAGTCCTCGGTGTCCTCGGCGTTGATCCGCACGATCGTGCGGGCCGGGTCCAGGGGCGTGGCCACGAGGGCGTCCCGGGCGGCGGGCCTGGCGGACGGCGCCACGGCGTCCTCGAGGTCGAGGATCACGGCGTCGGCGCGCTGGGCCGCCTTGGCGTAGCGCTCGGGGCGGTCGGCCGGGCAGAACAGCAGGGCCGGTCCGAGGAGGAACGGGTCGGTCATCGGGACTCCTTCGCCGGGGTCTCGCTGCGGGCGGGGTCGTTGCGGGCGGGGTCGTTGCGGGGATCGCCGTGGGAGTTGCGGCGGGCGGTCACTGCGGGGCGGCGTCGCGGGACCACACGAGCACCGAGCGGGTGCACCGGGCGACCACGGCGCCGTCCTGGTTGCGGCCCACGTGCTGGAGCCGGACGATTCCCTGCCCGGGCCGGGAGGAGGAGGCCCGCGCGCCGAGGACCTCGGAGGACGAGTACAGGGTGTCCCCGTGGAAGAGCGGGTGCGGGAAGGCGACCTCCTCGAAGCCGAGGTTCGCCACGATGGTGCCCTGGGTCAGCTGGGCCACGGACGCCCCCACGAGGGTCGAGAGGGTGAACATGGAGTTCACGAGCCGCCGGCCGAAGGGCTGGCGCTCGGACCACGCGGCGTCCAGGTGCAGGGACTGGGTGTTCATGGTGAGGGTCGTGAACAGCACGTTGTCCGCCTCGGTCACGGTCCGGCCCGGGGCGTGCTCGTAGACCGTGCCGACCGCGAACTCCTCGAACCACAGCCCGCGCTGGCGGACCACCTTGCGCTCCCCGGTCACGGCAGCCTCCTCACAGTCCCAGCTCGCGGGCGATGAGCATGAGCTGCACCTCGGTGGTGCCCTCGCCGACCTCGAGGATCTTGGCGTCCCGGTAGTGGCGGGCCACCCGGGACTCGTTGATGAACCCGTAGCCGCCGAAGACCTGGGTGGCGTCCCGGGCGTTGTCCATCGCGGCCTCCCCGGCCACGAGCTTGGCGATCGCGGCCTGCGTCTTGAACGGCCGGCCGGCGAGCATCCGGGACGCGGCGTCGTAGTAGGCCAGCCGTGCGGTGTGCGCGCGGGCCTGCATGCGGGCGATCTTGAAGGACACGGCCTGGTTCGCCCCGATGGGGCGCCCGAAGGACTGCCGCTCCTGCGCATAGCGCACGGACTCCTCGACGCAGCCCTGGGCCGCGCCCGTGGCGAGGGCGGCGATGGCGATGCGGCCCTCGTCCAGGACGGACAGGAAGTTGGCGTAGCCCCGGCCCTCCTCCCCCAGCAGGTTCTCCTCGGGGACCCGGACGTCCTGGAGGGACAGCGGGTGGGTGTCCGAGGCGTTCCAGCCGACCTTGTCGTAGGCCTTCTCGGCGCGGAAGCCGGGGGTGTCCGTGGGGACGATGATCGTGGAGATGTCCTTCCGGACCCGCCCGTCCGGCAGCTCCGTGGTGCTGGTGACCGCGGTGACGTTCACGAGGCGGGTGATGTCCGTGCCGGAGTTGGTGATGAACTCCTTGGCCCCGTTGAGCACCCACTGCCCGTCCTGGCGCTTCGCGGTGGTGCGGGTGCCTCCGGCGTCCGAGCCGGCCTCGGGCTCGGTGAGACCGAACCCGGCGAGCGCCCGGCCCGCGGCGAGGTCGGGGAGCCACTGCTGCTTCTGCACCTCGGTGCCGAAGCGGAAGATCGGCATGGCGCCCAGCGACACCCCGGCCTCGAGGGTGATGGCCACGGACTGGTCGACCCGGGCGATCTGCTCCAGCGCCAGGCACAGGGCGAAACTGTCCCCGCCCATCCCTCCGTACTCCTCGGGGAAGGGCAGGCCGAACAGGCCCATCTCCCCCATCTGCGCCACGATGTCGTAGGGGAACTCGTGGGCCGCGTCGTACCGCGCGGAGACGGGGGCGATCACCTCGTCGGCGAAGTCGCGGACGGTGTCGGAGAGGTCCTGGTACTCCTCGTCGAGCTCGAAGTTCATGTGCTCTGCTCCTGGTCGGTCGGAAGGGGCTCGGTCGGCTGACGGGCGTCGGGGACCACGCGGGCGAGCAGCTGGTGCAGCCGCACCTGCTCGCCCGGCCGGACCAGGACCTCGACGGTGCCGGCGGTGGGCGCGGTCAGCCGGTGCTCCATCTTCATGGCCTCGACCACCACCACGGTCCGGCCCTCGGCGACCCGCTCCCCCGTGGCCGCGGGCACGGCGACCACGGTGCCGGGCATGGGCGAGTGCAGCTCCGGGGCGGCGGGCCCGGCCGTGCGCTCCAGGGCGGCCAGCGCCCGCTCGAGCAGGGCCTCGCGGGACAGGACGTCGAGCTGCACGGCGAAGCCGTCCTCGCCCACCCAGACGCTGAGCCCGTCGGGGGCCGCGGCGAGGTGGACCACCCGCGACGTGCCGCCGGCCTCGAGCAGGTGCGCGGCCGGACGGCCCGGCAGCGGGCTCAGGCGCACGGCGGGGTCCACGACGGTCCGGCGGGGCTCCTCGAGCCCGTGGGCCAGCACCACCGCGGGCCGGGCGCGCCCGGTGGCCCGCCAGCCGTCCGGGCGGGACCAGGGGCTCAGGTCTCCGGCGGGGCGCGGATCGGCGGGGTGGTGCCGGGCGAGGAACGCGGCCGCGGCGGCGAGGTGCGTCTCGTCGGGGGCCGTGAACTCCAGCTCGGGCAGGCGCCGCTCGACGAGGGTGGTGTCCACGTCCCCGGCGCGCACGCCGGGATCGGCGAGCAGGGCGCGCAGGTACTCGGTGTTGGTGCCGACCCCGAGCACCACGGTGCGGGCCAGGGCCAGGTCCAGCCGGTCGAGGGCCTGGGCCCGGTCGGCGCCCCACGCGACGACCTTGGCGAGCATCGGGTCGTAGTCCGGGCCCACCCGCAGACCCGGCGCCAGCGAGGAGTCCACCCTGATCCCGGGGCCGGAGGCCTCCTCCAGCGCCAGCACGGTCCCGGCGGTGGGCAGGAAGCCGCGCGCGGGGTCCTCCGCGTAGAGCCGGGCCTCGACCGCGTGGCCGGTGAGCACGACGTCCTCCTGCGCCAGGCCCAGCGGCTCTCCCGCGGCGACGCGGAGCTGCTGGGCCACGAGGTCCACGCCGGTGACCAGCTCGGTGACGGGGTGCTCCACCTGCAGGCGGGTGTTCATCTCCATGAAGAAGAAGGTCTCGGGCTGCGCGGCCGGCACCAGGAACTCCACGGTGCCCGCACCGGTGTAGCCGACGGAGCGGGCCACCGTGCAGGCGGCCTCCCCGATCCGTTCCCGGGTGGCGGGGTCCAGCAGCGGCGAGGGCGCCTCCTCGATGATCTTCTGGTGCCGCCGCTGCAGGGAGCACTCCCGCTCCCCCAGGTGCACCACGGCGCCGTGGGCGTCGGCGAGGACCTGCACCTCGATGTGCCGGGGCGACTCGATCAGCTGCTCCAGCAGGAGGGTGTCGTCCCCGAAGGCGGCCGCGGCCACCCGCCGGGCCGTGGCCAGGGCCTCCGGCAGCTCGGCAGGGGTGCGGGCCACGTGCATGCCCTTGCCGCCGCCGCCGGCCGAGGGCTTGATCAGGACGGGATAGTCCATCCCGGCGGCCGCGGCGACCAGGGCGTCGTCGTCGAGCCCGGCCTCCGAGACCCCGGCGACGACGGGCACCCCGGCGGCCGCGACGTGCTGCTTGGCGCGGATCTTGTCGCCCATGGTCTCGAGCGCCTCGGTGCCGGGGCCGATGAACACGATCCCGGCGGCGGCGCACGCCCGGGCGAAGGCGGCGTTCTCGGACAGGAACCCGTAGCCGGGGTGGATGGCCTGCGCGCCGGTGGCCCGCGCGGCCCCGAGCACGGCGTCGATGCGCAGATAGCTCTGCGCCGGGGCGGCGGGGCCCACGCACACGGCCACGTCGGCCTCGCGCACGTGCACCGCGTCCCGGTCGGCCTCGCTGTAGACGGCGACCGAGCGGATGCCCAGCGCCCTGAGCGTGCGGAGGACCCGGCGGGCGATCTCGCCGCGGTTGGCCACGAGGACGACGTCGAAGCGGGCGGGGGGCGTGCCGGCAGTCACGGGGCTCACATCCTGAAGAGGCCGAGGGCGGGCTCGGGCAGCGGGACCCGGGAGCAGACCTCGAGGGCCAGCCCGAGCACCTCCCGGGTGTCGGCGGGGGCGATCACGCCGTCGTCCCACAGCCGGGCGGTGGAGTACCAGGGGCTGCCCTGGGCCTCGTACCGGGCCCGGATGGGCGCCATGAACGCCTCGCGCTCGGCCGGGTCCCACTCCTGCCCGCGGGCCGCCAGCTGGTCGGCCTTCACGGTGGCCAGCACCGAGGCGGCCTGGGTCCCGCCCATCACCGAGATCCTCGCCTGGGGCCAGAGGAACAGGAAGCGCGGGGAGTACGCCCGCCCGCACATCGAGTAGTTGCCGGCTCCGAAGGAGCCGCCGATCACCACGGTGAGCTTCGGCACCCGGGTGGTGGCCACGGCGGTGACCATCTTGGCGCCGTGCTTGGCGATGCCGCCGGCCTCGTAGTCGCGGCCCACCATGAAGCCGGTGATGTTCTGCAGGAACAGCAGCGGGATCCCCCGCTGGTCGCACAGCTCCACGAAGTGCGCGCCCTTCAGCGCCGACTCCCCGAAGAGCACCCCGTTGTTGGCCACGATCCCCACGGGGTGGCCGTGCACGTGGGCGAAGCCGGTGACCAGCGTGGTGCCGTACTCCGCCTTGAACTCGGCGAAGCGGCTGCCGTCCACGAGCCGGCCGATGACCTCGTGCACGTCGTAGCCGGAGTTGGGGTCCACCGGCACGGCCCCGGCGAGCTCGTCCTCGGCCACGGCCGGGGGCACCGGATCGAGCACCGGCCAGGCGCGGGGACCCGGTGGCGGGAGGGTCGCCACGATGTCCCGGAGGATCCCGAGGGCGTGCACGTCGTTCTCCGCGAGGTGGTCGACCACCCCGGACGTGCGGGCGTGCAGGTCCCCGCCGCCGAGCTCCTCGGCGGTGACCTCCTCCCCGGTGGCGGCCTTCACCAGCGGCGGCCCGCCCAGGAAGATGGTGCCCTGCTCGCGCACGATCACCGTCTCGTCGCTCATCGCCGGGACGTAGGCCCCGCCCGCGGTGCAGGAGCCGAGCACGGCCGCGAGCTGCGGGATCCCGGCCGCGGAGAGGTTGGCCTGGTGGTAGAAGATCCGCCCGAAGTGCTCCCGGTCCGGGAAGACCTCGTCCTGCAGGGGCAGGTACGCCCCGCCCGAGTCGACGAGGTAGACGCAGGGCAGCCGGTTGTCGAGGGCGATCTCCTGGGCGCGCAGGTGCTTCTTGACCGTCATGGGGTAGTAGGTGCCGCCCTTGACCGTGGCGTCGTTGCACACGACCATCACTTGCCGGCCGTGGACCAGGCCGATCCCGGCGATCAGGCCGGCCCCGGGGCACTCGTCGTCGTACATCCCCTCCGCGGCGAGGGCACCGATCTCCAGGAACGGGCTGCCGGTGTCCAGGAGGTGGTCCACCCGCTCGCGCGGCAGCAGCTTGCCGCGCCCCACGTGCCGCTGCCGGGAGGCCTCCGGGCCGCCCCGGGCCGCCCGATCGAGGCGCCGCGCCAGCTCCTCGACCAGCTCCTGCTGGGCGGCCGTGTTGGCGGCGAACTCCGCGCCGCCCGGATCGACCTCGGTGCTCAGCACGCGCATCGGTTCCCTCCGTCCGGGCGGCGGCCTGGGGTGCCATTTCGGTTAATATCGACTAACTTGGAGTTCAGGTTAGTGGCGACTCACTAGGATGTCCAGGAATCCGCGACCGAGAGCAGGACCCGTGACGCAGACCGAGCACACCCCCCGTCCGCCCACCACCGTGCGCGGACGGGCGAAGGCCCAGCGGCGCGAGGACCTGCTCACCGCCGCCGCCGCGCTGTTCGCCGAGCGGGGCTTCGCCGGCGTCTCGATCGACGACATCGGCGCGGCCGCAGGGGTCAGCGGCCCCGCGGTCTACCGGCACTTCCCCAGCAAGCAGGCGGTCCTCGGCGCGGTCCTGCTCGAGGTCAGCCACGACCTGCTGGACCGGGGTCGCGAGGTCGTGGCCCGCTCCCCCGATCCGGCCCGGCGGCTGCGGGCGCTGATCTCCTTCCAGGTGGAGTTCGCGCTGCACCGGCCCGCCGTGATCGTGGTGCAGGACCGGGAGCTGCCGAACCTCACCGAGGAGGACCGCCACACGGTCCGGGCCCTGCAGCGCGGCTACGTGACGCTGTGGGTGGACGCCCTGCAGGACCTGGCCCCCGCGCGCGACGTCGCGGAGCTCACCCTGCGCGCCCAGGCCGCCTTCGGGCTCATCAACTCGACTCCCCACTCCCTGCGGACGGCGCACCGGCTGCGCACCCCGCCGGAGGCGGAGCGGCTCGACACCGCCCGGGCCGCCCTCGAGGAGATGACCTGGGCCGCGCTGCGCACCGCGTTCGCGCCGGCCCCCACCGCCCCAGGAGGCACTCCGTGACCGAGTCCCCGGCCGCCCAGCCGCTCCCCGAGCCGTTCTACGCGGAGGAGCACGAGGAGTTCCGCGAGGTGGCCCGTGCGTTCACGGCTCGCGAGGTGGCTCCGCACTACGCCGAGTGGGACGCCCAGCACCTGATGCCCCGCAGCCTGTGGACGGCCGCCGGCGAGGCGGGGCTGCTGGGCCTCGCGGTGCCCGAGGAGTTCGGGGGCATGGGCCTGACCGACTACCGGTTCCGCGCCGTGCTCGACGAGGAGCTGGTCCGGCAGAGCGCCCTCGGCGTGGCCCTGGCCCTGCACCTGCACGACGACTGGGTGCTGCCCCACCTGCTCGCCCACGGCACCGGCGAGCAGAAGCAGCGGTGGCTGCCGCGGATGCTCACGGGGGAGCTCGTCACCTCCGTGGCCTGGACCGAGCCGGGCGCGGGCTCCGACCTGCGCGGGGTGCGCACCCGGGCCGTGCGCGACGGCGAGGAGTGGGTGCTCACCGGCCAGAAGACGTTCATCGGCAACGGGATGAGCGGGGACGCCGCCCTGGTCCTGGCGCGCACGGACGGCGGGACCGGCCGGGCCGGGGAGGACGGCTTCAGCCTGTTCCTGGTGCACAAGGCGGACTCCCCCGGCTACGAGACCGGCCGGCAGCTCGACAAGATGGGGGTCAGGGCCTCCGACACCGTCGAGCTGTTCTTCGAGGACGTCCGGGTCCCCGCCGCGAACCTGGTGGGGACCGAGGGCGGCGGGCTGCGGCAGATCCGGCAGGCGCTGCCCCAGGGGCGGCTGGCGGTGGCCGTGGCCGCGAGCGCCGTGGCCCGCTCCACCCTGGAGAGCACGCTCCGGTACACCGGCGAGCGCACGGCCTTCGGCACCCGGGTGCTCGACTTCCAGCACACCCGGTTCGAGCTCGCGGAGCTGACGGTCGAGGTGGAGGTCACCGAGGCCTACGTGCGGCGGGCGGTGCACGCGTTCAACGCGGGGGCGCTCGACGTGGTCGGCGCGTCCAAGGCCAAGTACTGGGCCGGGGAGCGGGCGAAGTCCGTCACGGACCGGTGCCTCCAGCTGCACGGCGGGTACGGCTACATCCTCGACTACCCGGTGGCGCAGGCGTATCTCGCCTCCCGGCTGCTGACGATCTTCGGGGGCACCAGCGAGATCCTGCGGGAGACGATCGGCCGGGACCTGGCCGCCGGGGCCTGAGGAGGTACCGGGTCAGCGCGCCTCCAGGGGCGCCCGCCCGGCCCGGCGGGAAACCGGGGAGGCGCCGAGACGCAGGGACACCTCCCGGGCCGCCGCCACGGCCGCGGCCGCGAGCAGCTCGGCCTGCTCGGGCGTGACCCGGTAGCGCGGAGCGGCGATCATGACGGCGGCGACCACCTGGTCCCGGTGGTCACGGACGGGGGCGGCGACACCGACCTCGTCCAGGGAGGTCCTGCCGTAGTTGACGGCCACCCCGTCGTCGGCGACCTGGCGCAGGGCCTCGAGGTAGACGTCGATGCTCGCCTCGGTGGGGTCGGGGAGCTCGAGCATGCCGGACAGGAGCAGCGCCCGGGCCCGCTCCGGGGGCTGCTCCGCGAGGAAGAGCTGCACCGAGGAGCTGAGGGCCGTGTTGTAGCGGGTGCCCAGCGGAGTGGTGTGCTTGATCTGCCGCGGACTGGGAATCTGCTCCACGCAGACCGCCTGGTCGCCGTTCCAGACCAGCAGCGCGCTGGTCTCGCCGGTCTGCTCGGTCAGCTCGAGCAGCACGGGATATGCCACCCGCCGCTCGTCCAGTTCCGCGAGCAGCGGCCCGGCCACGGAGATGAGCCCGAGCCCGAGGCGGTAGCGCCGTGTCTGCGGGTCGCGCTCCACCACGTCCTCCTGCTCGAGGGTGACCAGGAGCCGGGAGACGGTGCTCTTGTGCAGGCCCACTCGGGCGGCGATCTCGGTCACCCCGAGCGTCGGCTCGTCCGCGGAGAAGCAGCGCAGGACGTGCAGGGCGTGGGAGACGACGGACGCGGCGCGCGCTTCGCGCGAGGATGCACTTGCGGGTGACTCAGTCATAGGACTTCTCATTCTCCTGCACGGCGGCGGTGCCGCCGCTGTGGTGTGTCCGGGATGCGGGACCGTGGTCCACGGTCCCGCATCCCGGACCCGTTGTGCCGGGCCTCGCCCCCCTGACGGAGTGGACGCCGTCAGGGGGCGAGGGCCGGCACGGTGGTCACGGCCGTGCGAGCGCCTCCGGGACCGGTTCCCGTGCGGGACCCGCCCCGAGCCGCCGCGCCGGGGGCACCGGCGCCGTCCGCTCCACCGTGCCGCTGCCGGGGACGCCGGTGTCCGGGTCCGGCGCGGGGTCGTTGACCTCCCGCTCCAGGCGCACGGTGTCCGGGGTGCGGGTCAGCAGCCGGCGGACCAGGTTCGCGATCATCAACAGGATGACGAAGGAGAAGGGGAAGGCGCCGATGATGGTGCCGGTCTGGACCGTGTCGACCACCGCGGTGCCGCCGAGGGTGAGCAGCGTGACCGCCACGGCGGCGATGCTGGCGACCAGCACCACGCGGAAGACCGGACCGGCCCGGCGGGGCGCGGAGACGAACTCGGCCAGGGCGTGGGCGCCGGAGTCCAGGGAGGTGACGTAGTAGGTGGCGACGAGGACGGTCGCGACGACGAGCAGCAGCGAGCCGATGACCGGCACGGACTCGAGCATCACGAACAGTCCGCTGGAGGTGTCGGCCGCGACGGCCGCGGAGATCCCGCGCTCGCTCGCGTCGTCGTAGTGCAGGGCGGCGGAGCCGATCACCCCGATCCACACCATCACGATCAGCGACGGCACCACGGTGACGCCGATGACGAACTCGCGGATGGTCCGGCCGCGGGAGATGCGGGCGATGAAGCCGGCCACGAACGGGCTGAAGGCGATGACCCAGCACCAGATGAACACGGTCCACCAGCCGTTCCAGCTGTCCTGCCAGGTCGAGATGCCCTGACCGGCGGTGCCGGCGTCGGTCCAGAAGCTCATCGCCGCGAAGTTGGCGAAGAAGGAGCCGAAGGTCTGGGTGATGTTGGAGATGAGGAAGATCGTGGGGCCGAAGACGAACACGGCCACGAGCAGCACGATGCTCAGCACCGAGTTGAGCTCACTGATCCGCTTCATGCCCTTGTTGATGCCGAAGAACGCGGAGACGGCGGTGAGCCCGCCCAGGCCCAGGATCACGAGCAGCCAGACGCCCGAGCTCGGGGAGATCCCGGTGAAGGACGAGAGGCCCGAGCTGAACTGCATGGCGGCGAAGCCGAAGGACGTGGCCAGGCCCAGGACGGTGGCGATGATGGCGAGCAGCTCCACGACCACGCCGGCTCCGCGCTGCGACCACTTCGGCAGGATGTCCACCGTGGCCTCGCGGAAGGTGAGGGTCTTGCCGAGGTTGTGGTGGGAGTAGGCGAGGCACACGGCCACCACGCAGTACATGGCCCAGGCCGTGAACCCCCAGTGGAAGTAGGACCACACCATGGCGCCCTCGGCCGCGCCGTCCTGCCCGGCGGGGACCACGGGGTTCTCGTCCCGGAGCAGGATCGGTTCGGCGACCGACCAGAAGATCAGGCCGATGCCCTGCCCGCAGGCGAAGAGCATCGAGTACCAGGCGAACTTGCCGTGCTCCGGGCGGGCGTCCGGGCCGCCGAGGCGCACCTTGCCGATGCGGCTGAAGACCAGCCACACGCAGACGGCGACCGCCACCAGCGAGTAGAGGATGAACAACCACGTGAAGTTCCCGGTGACGAACGTGCGCGCCGTGGCGATGGCCTCGGCGGCGCCGCCCGGGTCCAGGGTGACCACCACCAGCACGGCGATGATGAGCAGCGGCGGCAGGACCGTGATGACGGCCCGGTCCAGGGCGGGCAGGTTCCGCCCGCGGAACCGCGGCACGGTCACGGGTTCCGTGGCGGCCGTCGCCGAGGGGTCTGACTTCTTCATATGGATCTCACTTCCCGAACTCGCTGGTGACCGCCCGGACGATCCCGGAACGGACGGTGGAGAGCAGCAGCTCGCCCCGCTCTGCGGTGGCGCCTGCCGGAGAGGAGAGGCATCCCGAGCCGGGGGTCCGGGCCGGGTCCTCGGGGAACACGTCGTAGGCGGTCAGTTCAGCGGGGGGATGGTCGGGAGCCCGTGACATGTCGACCTTCTCGGGGTGCAGGTGGAGCATCAGGGACGTCTCGAGCACTCCTCCGTGCTCGATGTCCCAGCCGAGGAAGCCGTCCGGGAAGACGGCCTCCAGGGTGGCGTCGTCGACGAAGTCCCAGTACGAGAGCAGCATGGCCCGGCTGCCGTCGAGGCCGTCGGCCCGGGCCTCCCGCACCGCGAGGTCGAGGCCCTCGTAGAGGAACTGGTAGTTCTCGAAGTGGCCGTTGACGACCACGACCCGGCGGATGCCGTGGCGGAAGAGCTCCAGCACGACGTCCTTGGTCTGCGCGATGAGGGCCTGCGCCGAGAGGCTGGTGGTGCCGGTGCGGTGGTTGCCGCCGCCGGAGCGGGGCTGGGACTTGTAGCCGTAGGCGAAGACCGGCGCGACCAGGGCGTCGAGGTCCTCCGCCGCGGCGGCGGAGATGGCACGGGAGAGCATGGCGTCCACGCCCAGCGGCATGTGGGGCCCGTGCTGCTCCGTGGCCCCGGTCGGGATGAGCACCAGCCCCTGGCCGGTGGACGTGTAGTCCTCGTAGCTGTGCGCGTCGAGGTCTTCGAGGAAACGGGTGCTGGCCACAGGGTTCCTTCCGTGTGCCTGGGTGCGTGGGACTGGCGGCGGTGCCGGGTGCGACCGGCCGGGTCCGGGCGGCCGCACCCGGCCGGGGGGGGGGGGGGGGGGGGGGGGGGGGGGCGCCCCGGCGCCCCCCCCGCGCCCCGGCCGGGCGGGGGGGGGGGGGGGGGGGGGGGGGGGGGGGGGGGGGGGGGGGGGGGGGGGGGGGGGGGACCC
>NZ_JBNAFK010000026.1:0-47525 GCF_049716185.1 Kocuria sp. CH-021
CGGGGCTTCCGCAACTTCGACAACTACCGCCTACGAGCCCTGCTCGCCGCCGGCGGTCACCGGCCGTGGAGAAAGACACCTACCCATGCTCATCTGTGAAGGGCCGGTTTATGTCCTTCCGGGCATGTTCTGCGGGATCTCTTCTAGTCTGGACCGCACGTGACCGACCGATCCCGGAGGCGGCACCATGCCAGCCATCGCCCTGCGCCGACTTCTGCTGTCCGGCACCGCCGTCCTGGTCGTGCTGGCACCGGCAGCCGCAACAGTCCTTCCCCGGCTCCCCGCCGATCCGGTTCCTGCGGTCGCGGAGCACCCGTCCCCGGGGGTGGGCCACGGCCGGGAGGAGCCCCAGGGGCAGGCCGACGACGTCGACCCCACGGCCTACGTGGGCGGACCCGAGGTGCTGCGCGACGGTGCGGACGCCGACGGTTCCGCCGGGCGGATCAGCGGCCACGTGTTCGACGACAGCAACAGGGACAGCGTCCGGCAGGAGCACGAGGAGGGCCTGGAGGGCGTCGCCGTGTCCAACGGCCGGGACGTGGTGCGCACCGACCAACGGGGGTACTGGGAGCTGCCGCTGGCCGAGGGGCAGACCGTGTTCGTCACCAAGCCCGCCGGCTGGGACACCCCGGTCGACGAGACGAACTTCGCCCGGTTCCACTACCACCACGAGCCCGAGGGCACCGCCCAGGACCTGCGGTTCGGCGGTCTGGCCGCCACGGGGGAGGCCCCCGACGCCCTGAACTTCCCCCTGGCGCGCAACGAGGACAGCGCTCGCCGGGACCAGACCTGCGGGTTCCTGGGCGACGTGCAGACCTACTCCCACCAGGAGATCGGCTTCGCCCGCACCGGGCTGGTGCGGGACCTCGCCGCGCGCCAGGACCTGGAGGACTGCGGCCTGCTCCTGCTGGGCGACCTGGCCGGCGGCGACCTGGGGCTGTACCCGCGGCTGAAGGAGAACCTCTCCGGCGCCGGAGCCCCGATCCGCGCGGTGCCGGGCAACCACGACTACGACATCGACTCCACGGACCCCGAGGAGTCCTTCGACACCTTCAAGCAGCACGTCGGCCCGGAGAACTTCTCCTACGACGTGGGCGAGGTGCACGTCGTCGGACTGAACAACCTCTCCTACCCGTGCCGGCCCGAGGAGAACGCCGACGGCAGGCACGGCCAGTGCGCCGACCCGGAGAACGACCCCCAGTACAACGGCGTCCTCGGCGAGGAGACCCTGGCCTGGATCGAGGCGGACCTCGCCACGGTGCCGGAGGACAAGCTCGTGGTCGTCGCCACGCACGTGCCGCTGGTCTCCTACGCCGACTCCTCCAGCACCATGCACCAGACCGACGACGTCACGGAGCTCTACGCCCTGCTCGAGGGCCGCGAGGCGATCTCCTTCTCCGGGCACACCCACTCGGTCGAGAACATGACGGCCGGCACCACTGTGGCCGGGTGGCAGGAGTCGGCGGGCGTCCAGGAGCTGCCCTTCCACCACATCGTGGCCGGCGCCCCGAGCGGCGACTGGTACATCGGCGACCTCGATGTCGACGGCGTGCCCATGGCGCTGCAGCGGGACGGGGCCCCGCCCGGCTGGTTCTCGCTCGACGTGCAGGGCACCGGCTACCGGGAGAACTTCCACGCGATCGGCCGCGACGGGGACCGGATGGGACTGGCCGTGAACTCCCCGTACTGGCGGGACTGGTACAACACCCTCGCCGCGTGGGGCGAGGCCAACCTGGGCAACTGGGACGCCGTGCCCCCGGTGAACGTCAACGACCTCGGGGACCCCGGCATGGTCACGGCCGAGGACCTGCGGGGCGGCACCCGGCTGTCCGCCAACGTGTGGAACGGCACCCGGGAGACCCGCGTGACCATGTCCGTCGACGGCGGGGAGCCGCTGGAGACCACCCACACCCAGCCCGGCGCCGGCGAGGAGAAGGCCCAGGGCGCCGAGGTGGCGGACCCCTACGCGGCCACCCGCCAGCTGATGATCGCCCGCCACGCCTTCGAGTCCACCTCCGGGAACGAGGACGCCCAGGGGTTCCAGGCCTTCTACGGGATCCAGGCCGGCCCGGCGGCCCCGCGGCCGGGCTACCACGTCGCCCGGAGCACGACCCATCTCTGGCAGCTCGAGCTCCCGGCCGACCTGGAGCCCGGCGTGCACACCGCGGAGGTGACGGCCACGGACCGCCACGGACGCGAGAGCACCGAGTGGCTGACCTTCGAGGTCGTCGAGGAGCGACCGCAGATGTCGTTCCGCACCGAGGTCTTCGCGGGCTGATCCCGTCCCACGGTGCGGCGGGGTCCGGCCGGTGCGTCCGGCCGGACCCCGCCGACGTCACACGGCCGCCCGGGCCCGCACGGCGGCGGCCGCGTCCTCGGCCACGAGGTCCGCGTTGATCGCCGCGGCCGCGCCGAGCCCCGCTCCCGCGGCGGAGGAGACCATGGCCGAGAGATCACCGGCGTTGCCGGCCGCCCACACCCCGGGGACCTCGGTGGCGCCCATCGGGCCCGTGGCGATCAGCGTCCCGGCGGGGTGGTCGGTCAGGGTGCCGCCGAGCTGCTCGTAGAGCTCCGCCCGGGCCACGAACCGGGGCGCCACGACCACGGCGTCCACCGGGACCTCCCGGCCGTCGTCGAGGACCACCGCGCGCAGCGCGCCCTCCTCGAGGCGCAGCCGCCGGACGGGTCCCTCGACCACCCGGACCCCCAGGGCGTCGAGCTGATCCCACGCCTCGGCGCCGGGATCCGGCATCCGGTGCGGGAAGAGGGTGACGTCCTCGCTGAGCTGCCGGAACAGCAGCGTCTGGTGGATGCTCATGGGCACCGCGCCGAGCACCCCGATGCGCCGGCCGCGGACCTCCCAGCCGTGGCAGTAGGGGCAGTGCAGCACGCTGCGCCCCCACAGCTCGGCCACCCCGGGCACGTCGGGGAGCTCGTCGACCAGCCCGGTGGCGAGCAGCAGCCGTCGCGCCCGCAGCACGCCGCCGCCCGCGAGGCCGAGCGTGAACCCGTCCGCCTCGGCCCGGGCGGTCACGGCCCGGCCGGCCACGATCCGCGCCCCGTACTGCTCCGCCTCGCGCCGGCCGGCGGCCAGCAGCTCCAGCGGCGGGATCCCCTCGCGGCCGAGGAGGTTGTGCGCGCCGGCGGCCGGGGCGTTGCGCGGTTCGCCGGCGTCCACCACGACCACCGAGCGCCGCGAGCGCGCCAGGGCCACGGCGGCACTCAGGCCGGCGGCGCCGCCGCCGACGACCACCACGTCATGGGTCGGTTCCGGGCTCATGGCACACCTCAGGCTTTCCTGCGCTCTCGTCCGGCCGGGAACTCCCGGCCACAGCACCACGGTAGACGCACTGTGCGTACAAGACATAGCATCTTGCTCATGACGCAAGAACTGGACCTGGACGCCGTGATCCGCCGGCGCATCCGCGGCCTCCGGCTGGCGCGCGGCTGGTCCCTGGACGCGCTCGCGGCCCGGTGCCGGCTCAGCCCGTCCACGCTGAGCCGGCTCGAGACCGGGCACCGCCGGATCGCCCTGGACCAGCTGGTGCCCATCGCCCGCGCGCTCGACACCTCGCTGGACCAGCTCGTGGAGTCCCCCGAGGACGAGGACGTCGTGATCCGCCCGCAGCCCAGCAGCACGCCGGGGCTGACCACGTGGTTGCTGTCCACCGAGCGGGCGCTGCACGGGATGACCGTGGCCAAGATGCGCATCCTGCCGGGCCGCCCGCCCGCCCCGGAGCGGCTCGCGGTGCACCCCGGCCGGGACTGGTTCACCGTGCTCTCGGGGACCGCCCGCCTGCACCTGGGGGAGCGGGTGATCGTGGTCGAGGCGGGTCAGGCGGCGCAGTTCTCCACGATGGTCCCGCACGCCATCGTGGCGCAGGGCGGGCCGGTGGAGATCCTCACCGTGCTCGACCACGACGGCGAGCGCGCCCATCTGCACGCGGACGGTCCGGCCGGGGCCCGGCAGGAGCCGGCCCCGGCCGAGGGTCCGGGGGTCCGCGGCGCCGAGCACGACCGGGGCGCATCCCGGGGCCGGCCGGGGCGCCCCGGCCGAGGAGCAGGGCCCGGAGAATAATTGCCGTCCCCGCCCGGTTGTACAGTCGACCAGGCGCTGCCCGTGCGAGGGCGCGCCGCTCCCGCCTCGATCCAGGACCGTGAGATGACCTGTGCCCTGCCGTCCTTCCGGACGCCCCCGACCGTCCCCCCGCCCGTTCCCGGCGGGGGCGACGACGACGCCCGCTGTCTCGGGGTGGACATCGGCGGGACGACCATCAAGTACGCGGTCGTGGACCCGGTCCGCGGCACCACCGTCGGCCCCGTCCGCCGGGTGCCCACGCCCGCGCCGGCGACTCCGGCGGCAGTGGTGGCCGCCCTCCGCGGGGTCCTGGTGGGGCTGGAGGACGCGCCGGAGCTGGGCCGGCCCCTGACCGGGGTCGGCGTGGGCGTCCCGGCCATCATCGACCACGGCATCGCCCGCTCGGCCGCCCATCTCGACGACTCCTGGATCGGCGCGGACGCCCGGGAGCTGCTCGCCACCGGGCTGGGGCGGCAGGTCGCGGTGCTCAACGACGCCGACGCCGCCGGGCTGGCCGAGGTGCGCTTCGGCGCCGCCCGGGACGCCCGGGGCACGGTGCTGGTGATCACGCTGGGCACGGGGATCGGCTCGGCGCTGTTCCTGGACGGGGAGCTGATCCCCAACAGCGAGTTCGGCCACGTCTGGCTGGACGGCCGCGACGTGGACGGCTGGGCCGGCGCCTCCGCCCGGACGGTGGAGGCGCTGGACTGGCCGACCTACACGGACCGGCTCCAGCGCTACCTGTCCCACCTCGAGCGTCTGATCTCCCCGGACCTGATCGTCCTCGGCGGGGGCATCAGCGAGCGGCACCAGGAGTTCCTGCCCCACCTGCGGCTGCGCGCCCGCGTGGCCCCCGCGCAGCTGCGCAACGCGGCCGGCATCGTCGGCGCCGGCCGCCAGGCCCACCTCGGGGCGGAGCGCGCGGGCCGCCTCGCCGGGATCCGCTGAGCGGGTCCCAGGCCCGGCTGCCTGCACGTCCGTGCACCACGGGCCGCGGCGCGTGGACCGATGCGAAGGACTCTTCCCCCGTGTGACGTGGATCTCTATCATGGACAGGGACAGCGTGGTCGAGCACCCCGCCCGGCACCGGGACCTCAGCAGGTCCCCGTGCGCTCCCACGACTGGAGATCCCCGCCATGAGTCTTTCCGCACTGAGCCCCGTTCCCGACGACACCGGTCCCCTCGACGTCCTCCCGGGCATCGGCGTGGGTCCGGCCGTCGAGCCGGTCGCGTCGATCACCGTCTCCCACGTCGCCCGGTACCGCATGCGCACCGACCGCGCCGGCCTGGACCTCCGCGCCGGTGAGGCGGTGCTGTGCGCCCCCTACGAGCCGGTCGAGCTCGGGATGGTCGTGCTGGTCCGCTGCGAGGTCGACGGCTACACCCCGGGTGCCCTGATCCCGGCGGCCGACGTCGAGTACCTCGAACCGGTCGGCCCGTCCTTCGGCCCGTTCGTCTGGGGCACGCCCGGCGTCCGCGACTGAGCGCGGTGCCCGGCCCGCGGCGTCACGCCTCGGTCAGGGCGTCCGCCTTGTGGGTCGCACGGGCCCCGGTGTCGGCGGACTCCACGATGTAGTGCGGGTCGTCCGCGCTCGCGCGGTACGTGCGGCCGTCGAACTCGAAGTCCTCGGTCCTCTTCTCGACCACGGTGCCCTCGGTGGTGCCCTGCGGGGTGTTCCACGTGACCTTGGTGCCCTTGCTCAGACCCATCAGCTGCTCCTTCTCCCGTGCTCGTCCGCGCCGGCGTCCGTGCACCCTCGCGCCGGTCCCGGCCGCCGCGGCACGCCCTCGGCGGCCGGGCACTCCCGGGTGTGGGGCCCAACCTACCGACGGATCGGGGCTCTGGCGAGCGTCCGCGGGCGCAGGGCACGGGCGGGCCACGCCGGCCGGGCCGCACCGGGCGAGCCGGAACCATCGGGTCGCGACGCGCGGGCCACGGGCGGCTGGGCCGCCGCTGCCGCGCCCCGGCTATCGGGCGGAGGCGGCGGGTTCGCGGGTGGCCGGGCCCTCGCGCGACGTGCGGGCACCGCGTCCTCCGGTGTCCCGGTCCTCGTCGCCGGTCCGCCGGTCGGCAGGCCGGCCGGCGGACCGGCGGCGCCCCCGAGGCGGCCCTCGGCGAGCGCCTCGGGCTCGACGTCCTGCTCGATCGTCGTGGCCAGCGGCTTCTCGGTCACGAAGCACAGCAGGGCGGCCGCGAGCAGCCCCAGGGGCATGATCCACAGGAAGATGGGGGTCAGGGCGTCGTTGTAGGAGGTCACGATGGGGTCCTGCAGCGCCTGGGGGAGCGAGGCGACCACGGCAGGGGTCAGCGAGTTGGTCCCGCCCGCGCCGCCCTCGAGCGCGGCCGCCGGCAGGCGCTCGGCCAGCAGATCGGCCAGCCGGCCCGCGAAGACGCTGCCGACCACGCCCGAGCCCAGGGTGGCGCCGATCTGGCGGAAGAAGTTGTTCGCCGCGGTGGCGGTGCCGACCTGCCGCAGCGGGAAGGTGTTCTGCACGATCAGCACCAGCACCTGCATGGACAGGCCCAGGCCGAGGCCCAGGACCGAGATGTAGAGGCACACGTGCCACACGCCCTGCTCGGAGGTCAGGGTCGCGAGCAGACCCATGGCCACGGCCACGAGCACGCTCCCGGCCACCGGCAGCCACTTGTAGCGGCCCGTCCGGCTCACCGCCCGCCCGGCGAGCACCGAGGTCAGGAGCATGGTGCCCATCATCGGCACCATCAGCAGCCCGGAGCGGGTGGCGTCGATGCCGAAGACCATCTGCAGGTAGGTGGGCAGGTAGCCGAGGGCCCCGAACATCGCCACGCCGGTGAGCAGTCCGGCCAGGGTGGTGAGGACGAAGTTGCGCTCGCGGAACAGGTGCATCGGGATGATCGGCTCGGCGGTGCGCCGTTCCACGGCCACGAAGGCCGCGGAGGTCACGAGCGTCCCGGCGATCAGGCCGAGGATCACGGGGTCGGTCCAGGCGTACTTGCCGCCGCCCCAGGTGGCGAACAGCACCAGGCAGGTCGTGGCCACGGCCAGCAGCGCCATGCCGCCGATGTCCAGGCGCGGCCGGCCGCTGTGCCGGGGGAGCTTGAGGAACAGGACGGCCCCGGCCAGCGCCAGGAGCCCGAGCGGGATGTTGATCCAGAAGACCCAGCGCCAGCCGGGACCTTCGGTGAAGAACCCGCCCAGCAGCGGGCCGGCCACCGAGGCGAGGGCGAAGACGCCGCCCATGACGCCCATGTACTTGCCGCGCTCCCGGGCGGGGACCACGTCGGCGATGGCGGCCTGGGAGAGGATGATCAGCCCGCCGCCGCCGAGGCCCTGGACGGCGCGGGCGGCGATGAGGACCTCGATGCTGCCCGCGAGCGCGCCGATCACGGAGCCGGCCATGAACACCAGGATCGCGCCCAGGAGCAGGGGCTTGCGGCCCATCAGGTCCCCGAGCTTGCCGTAGACGGGCATCATGATGGTCGAGGCCAGGATGTAGGCGGTGATCACCCACAGCATCTCGTCGACCCCGTTGAGCTCGCCCACGATCGTGGGCAGCGCGGTGCTGAGCACGGTCTGGTTGAGCGCGGCCAGCAGCATGGAGAGCATGAGGCCCACGAAGAGCAGCACGAGGTGCCGGGAGCCGGTGGCCTGCTCGGTCCGGTGGGTGGGGGTGCGGGTCATGAGAGCTTCTCCTGGAGGCGGTGGAAGAGGGCGAGCGCCGACTCGTGGTCCTCGGTCGGCAGCCCGCGTGCCGGGGAGTAGCCCTCGGCGGTGATGGCGAAGCGCAGGGGGACCCCGGCGAGGAGCACCAGCATCCGGGCGACCTCGTCCACGGGGTGCTCCCCGATCCCGGGGGACCACTCCGGCTCCCGGGCGAGCAGCTCCGCGAGGGTGTGGCGCACCAGGGCCTCGGCCTCGAGCATCAGCTCGTGCCGGCGGCGGCCCAGGCTCGGATGGTCCTGCAGGAGCCTCCGGCGCCGCTCGGCGTCCGGGCCCGCGTAGGCGCTGCGGGACACGGCCAGGAGCAGGCGCGAGACCTGGCCCAGCAGGTCGTGCCCGAGGGAGAAGCCCTCCAGGAGCGCCGGGTCCAGCGAGGGGGCCCGCATGCCCAGGACGGCGTCCTCCTTGGCGGGGAAGTAGTTGAAGAAGGTGCGCGGGGAGACTCCGGCCGCGGCGGCGACGGCCTCCACCGTGGTGCCCTCGACCCCGTGCTCGACCGCGAGGGCTGCGGCCGCCTCGTGGATCGCGGACCAGGTCTCGGCCTTCTTGCGGGCGCGCAGGGTGGGGGCAGGATCGGTGGGCATGCCCATATTCTTGCACTTCTGCACTTTTTGCACAACTGCAATATTGTGGGCCTCCCGCTCGCCCGCGCGAATGGGGCCGGGCGGCTCAGTCCTCGAGCGGGTCGTGCCCCCAGTTCATGAGGGAGTAGCGCCACCGGGTCTCGCGCACGTCCCCGTCGGGCCGCTGGGCCAGGTGGCGGTGGACGTAGCCGACGACCTTGCGCATGTGCTCGTGGTCGGCGTCCGTGCGCTCACCCTCCGGCGTCCGCAGGATCTCCACGATGCGCCGCCCGGAGCGGTGGCCCACCGACTCCCCACCGTCGTCCTGGCCCACCGAGGCGGACTCCTCGGTCTCCAGCCAGTCCGACAGCTGCCCGGCGGTCATGTTGACGGCCTCGTCGAAGTCCTTGCCGGTGGTGTCGTCGCCGCTGCTCATGTCTCGCTCCTCAGGACCAGTTCGGTGTACTCGTCTGCTTGGATCTGCACGTGCGCCCGCGCCTGCGCCCGGGCCGTCTCCGGGTCGTGCGCCAGGACGGCCTCCGCGATCGCCCGGTGCTCGTCCAGGCTCCTGGCCATCCGGTCGCCCACGCGCAGCTGGAGGCGGCGGTAGACCTCCAGGGCGCCCTGCAGCTTCTCCGCCTCCGCGCGCAGGAACTCGTTGCCGGAGCCCGCGTAGATCGCCCGGTGGAAGCGGCTGTTGGCGTCGTAGTAGCCGTCCGGGTCGCCCTCCTGTACGAAGCGCCGGCACGCCTCGAGCGTCGCGGTCATCTCCGCGGCCGTCCCGGGGGGCATCCGCCGGGCGGCCAGCTCGGCACAGAGGCCCTCCAGGTCCGCCATGACCTCGAACCGCTCCGCGAGTTCGCGCACGCCCAGGCGGGAGACGAAGGTCCCGTGCTTGGGCCGGATCTGCACCATCCCCGAGTTGCTGAGGTGCTGGAGCGCGTCGCGGACCGGGGTCCGGGAGCACCCGTACTCGGCGGAGATGCTCGTCAGGTCCAGCTTGTCGCCGGGGCGGTAGCGGCCGGCGACGATGGCCTCCTCCAGGCCCCGCCGCACGCGCACGGCTTCGGTCATCGTTGCTCCTTCGACGAGTGGTCCAAATCTATCCCAGCCGAGCTGTGGTGCAGCTCACACGAATGCTCTACAGTGCAGTGATATATACAACAGCGCTCGAGATGTACACATCATTCCCGTCAGGAGCTGACCATGGACGCGTCACCCCATCTGCCGAGGCGGCTGACCGAGCAGTGCGCCGCGCTGCTCGACGTCGGCGACGGCCACTTCAAGCCGACCCTGGCCTCCGCCGTGCTGGACGGGTTCGAAGGGCTCGGCCCCGAGGGGCAGCTCGCGTTCTTCCGCCACCTCCACGGCGACCTGGGGGCGGCCCCGGCCGCCGTGGACGACGCCATCGCCCGGTGGCAGGACGCGCCCTCCCAGCAGTCGGCCCAGCGGCTGCACGCGGCCAGCGAGTCGCCGCGCCAGGCGCTGCTGCGCGCCCTGAACCTCGCGGAGGACGGCACCTTCCGTCTCGTCTCCATGCGCTCGCGCTTCCTGGCGGTGCTGGCCGAGCACCCGGAGCTCGAGCCGGTGGACCAGGACTTCCTGCACCTGTTCCGGTCCTGGTTCAACGCCGGCTTCCTCAAGCTGCACGAGCTCTCCTGGGACTCGCCGAGCTCGCTCGTGGAGCACGTCCTCGAGTACGAGTCCGTGCACCCGCTCGGCGGCTGGGCGGACCTGCGGTCCCGGCTCCAGCCGGCGGACCGCCAGTGCTTCGCCTTCCTGCACCCCTCCATGGGGGACCGCCCGCTGATCTTCGTGGAGGTGGCCGTGACCGAGGAGATCCCCTCCTCCACGGACTTCATCACCGACCTCGACCGGGCGCGGCAGGGCTCCGGCCGGACGGTGGCGACGCTGTACTCCATCAACAACACGTTCCCGGGGCTGCGCGGCATCCCGTTCGGCAACCACCTCATCAAGCAGGTGATCGCCCACGTGCGGCGGCACGATCCGGAGGTGACCACGTTCGTGACGCTCTCGCCGGTGCCGGGGTTCCGCCGGTGGCTCGAGACGCGCCCGGCCGGCGGGACCGGGGGGAGGCGCCTGGCCGCGGAGGCGGACGCCGCCCTGCGCCCCGGAGCCCCGGCCGGCGCCGTCGAGGCCGTCCGGCCGGCGATCGTGGCCGCGGCCCGCAGCTACCTCCTGGAGAGCACCGACGGCCGCGGCAGACCCCTGGACCGCGTGGCACGGTTCCACCTGCGCAACGGCGCCGTGCTGGACCGCATCAACTGGCCGGCGAGCACGGAGCCGCACGTTCTCGACCAGTCCTTCGGGCTCATGGTCAATTACCTCTACGACGCACCCAGCGGCAGCGACGAGCGCGCGAGGGACGACACCGAACGGGTCGCCGTCCCGGCGTCCCGCGCCGCGGCAGCGGCCCACCGACCGACCACCACCGAGGAGACGACATGAGGACCATCCACCAGCTGTTCGAGGACGCCGTGGAGAGACACGGCGAGAAGGCGCTCAGCATCGAGCCGGACGGGCGCCGGCTGACCTACGCCGCGGTGCACGCGCTGACCGAGGAGCTGGCCGGCACCCTGACCGCGCTCGGCGTGCGGCCCGGCGACCGGGTCGCGGTCAGGACCGAGAAGCTGCCCGAGGTCGTCGCGCTCTACCTGGCCACCCTGCGGGTGGGCGCGATCTACCTGCCGCTGAACACGGCGTACACCGGCAGCGAGCTCCGGTACTTCGTCGAGGACGCCCGGCCGGCCCTGTTCGTCTGCACCCCCGGCGAGGAGGAGGAGCTGGCCGGGAACAGCCCGGACGGCGTCCGCTACCTGTCGATGGGCCCGCACCGGACCGGCACGCTCTTCGAGCAGGGGAGCACCCGCCCGGGGCCCCCGGCCGCCGTGGACCTCGACGCGCCGGCGGCCATCCTCTACACCTCGGGCACCACCGGGCGCTCCAAGGGCGCCGTGCTGACCCACCGCAACCTCGCCAGCAACTGTGCCACCCTGACCGAGGCGTGGCAGTACACGCACGACGACGTGCTCATCCACGCGCTGCCGATCTTCCACATCCACGGGCTCTTCGTGGCCGTCAACATGTCGGTGACCACCGGGGCCACCATGCACTTCCTGCCGAAGTTCGACCCGCAGGCGGTCCTCGACCTGATGCCCGAGGCCACGGTGCTCATGGGGGTGCCCACGTTCTACACCCGTCTGCTCCGGCACCCGGACCTGACGGCCGAGCGCACGCGGACCATGCGGCTGTTCGTCAGCGGGTCGGCGCCCCTGACCGCCGAGACCCACCACGAGTGGCAGGACCGCACCGGCCACGCCATCCTCGAGCGCTACGGCATGACCGAGACCGGCATGATGTGCTCCAACCCGTACGCCGGTGAGCGCAGGGCCGGAACCGTCGGCCCGCCCCTGCCGGGCATCAGCATCCGCGTGGCCGAGCGCGGGAGCAGCGCCGAGCTCCCGGCCGGGGAGGTCGGCTCGATCCAGGTCGCGGGCCCCAACGTGTTCCGGGAGTACTGGAACCAGCCGGAGAAGACCGCCGAGGAGTTCACCGACGACGGGTTCTTCGTCACCGGCGACCTGGGCGTGGTCGACGACGACGGCTACCTCGCCATCGTGGGGCGGGACAAGGACCTCATCATCTCGGGCGGCTACAACATCTACCCCAAGGAGATCGAGGAGCTCATCGACGAGCACCCCGCCGTGCGGGAGTCCGCGGTCGTCGGCGTGCCGCACCCCGATCTCGGGGAGGTGCCCGTCGCCGTCGTCGTGCCCCAGGACGGCGCTCCGGCCGACCCGGAGGAGATCCTCGAGAGCATCCGGCCGCGGCTGGCGCGGTTCAAGCAGCCCCGGCGGGTCGAGTTCGCCGGCGAGCTGCCCCGGAACGTCATGGGCAAGATCCAGAAGGCGGCGCTGCGCCAGGAGCACGCGGCGCTGTTCCAGCAGGCACCGACCGGACCGAAGGGCTGAGGGGCGGACATGATCATCACAGCCCCTGGCGTAGCGGTACTGGCCGGGTGCTTCCTGACGGGAATGCTCATCGGTGAATTCCTGGGGCTGTTGTTGGGGGTCGACGCCAATGTGGGCGGTGTCGGCTTCGCCATGGTCCTGCTCGTGCTCGTCACCCACCGGATGCGCCGGGCGGGCATGCTGCCCTCGGCGACCGAGCACGGGGTGTTCTTCTGGAGCGCGATGTACATCCCGATCGTGGTGGCCATGGCGGCCACCCAGAACGTGGTCTCCGCCGTGAGCGGCGGCCCCATGGCGCTGCTGGTCGGGCTCGCGGCGCTCACCGCGGGGGCCGCGCTGGTCCCGGTGCTCGCCCGGATCGGGGGGCAGGCGGACCCGCTGCCTCCCCGGGAGCAGGACAAGGCGATGGAGGAGGTCTCCTGATGGACGTCGTCGCAGAACTGCTGGAGTCCAACGGGCTCGTCTTCGCGTTCCTCGTGGTCGGGGTGCTCATCCTGGTCTCGAACTACTTCTCCCGGCGGCTGACCCGCGGCCGGCTCCAGGGCTCGGCCATCGCCATCACCGTCGGCCTCGTCCTCGCGTACTTCGGCGGCCTGCACACCGGTGGTGAGCGCGGGCTCGCGGACATCGCGGTCTTCGCCGGGCTCGGCCTCATGGGCGGCTCCATGCTGCGGGACTTCGCCATCGTCTCGACCGCCTACGGGGTGGACCTGGACGTGATCAAGAAGGCCGGCGTCACCGGGGTGCTCGCCGTGCTGCTGGGCGTCTTCGTCTCGGCCGTCGTCGGTGCGGCCATCGCCGCCGGGTTCGGGTACACCGACCCGGTCAGCATGGCGACGATCGGCGGCGGCGCGGCCACCTACATCGTCGGCCCGGTCACCGGCACGGCGCTGGGCGCGAGCAGCGAGGTCATCGCGCTCAGTGTGGCCGCCGGCCTGGTCAAGTCCGTGGTCGTGATGATCGGCACGCCGTTCATCGCCCCGCTGATCAAGCTCGACAACTACAAGTCGGCCATGGCGTTCGGCGGGCTGATGGGCACCACCTCCGGAGTGGCCGGCGGGCTGGCCGCCACGGACGAGCGGCTCGTGCCGTACGGCGCCATGACCGCGACGTTCTTCACGGGGATGGGCGTGCTGCTCGTGCCCTCGGTCTTCTACTTCGCCCTGGTGCTCCTCACCGGCGGCTGAGCCACAGGACTCCGTTGCGAGTGTGACCCCGGTCCTGGCAGGACCGGGGTCACACCCGTGCGCGGAGGGGCCTCAGGCGGCGACGCCCACCTGGATCAGGGTGTTCCAGGGGTCCTCGAAGCGCAGCACGGCGCCGTCGTGCCGGGTGGGGACCCGGTGGTCCGCGAGCCGGGCCTCGAGGGCCGCGACGTCGTCGGCGCCCGGCAGGTCGATGTTGACCTGGCCCAGCCCCAGGGAGGCCGCGCGCGGGCCCGCCCCGGCGCTCTGCCAGGTGTTGAGCGCGATGTGGTGGTGGTAGCCGCCGGCGGCGATGAACAGCGCGGAGCCGATGTCGCTCATCACCTCGAAGCCGAGGACGTCCACGTAGAACTGCCGGCCCAGCGGGATGTCGCCCACCTGCAGGTGGACGTGGCCCAGGGTGGCGGGCGGCGCCGCCGGGCGCTGCCCGTCCTGCGGGACCAGGTGCTCCTGCAGGAAGCCGTTCGGGTCCAGCGGGTTGGAGGCCAGCGTCAGGAGGCCGTTGGCCTCCCGCCGCCACGTGTCGCGGGGGCGGTCGGCGTAGAGCTCCACGCCGTTGCCCTCGGGGTCGTCGAAGTAGAAGGCCTGGCTGTAGAGGTGGTCGGCGCTGCCGGTGAAGGAGCGGGGCGCCACGGTCGCCACGGACGCCAGCGCCGCGGCCAGGGCGGGCTCGTCCTCGAAGACCACCGCGGTATGGAACAGCCCGGCCTGCCCGCGGCGGGCCGGCGGCAGCTCCTTGACCTGGCGCAGCAGCATCACTGTCCGGCCGTCCCGGCCCAGCACCGCGGTGTCCCCGGAGTGGGCGAGCACGTCGAGGGTGATGGCATCCGAGTAGTAGGCGACCATCGTGTCCAGGTTGGAGACCAGCAGCTCCACGGCGCCCATGCGGGTGCCGGCGGACAGCAGGTCCTCGGCAGGGCGCCTCGTCAGGCTCTCGGGGGCGGGGTTCTGGGGAAAGATCGGCATCTCGGGGTTCTCCGTCGGCGTGGGCAGCGCATTGGTTGATGTGTCCCCAATGCTAGCCCGAGAAGCTTTCCGAGGCAAGTAAATGGTCGGTAGGACTCTCCGGGGGCCGCCCGGTCACGGGCGCGGGCGCCGTGACCGGGCCGCCGCGCCGTCCGCGCTCGCCGCGGCCCGAGCCGCGCCGGAGCCACGGCGGACCCGTGGCGGCCCCGTGGCAGCCCCGTGGCCGGAGGACCGGTCAGAGGACGAAGATCAGGGCGGCGATGACGCCCAGGATCACCAGGAAGACGATGCCCCAGGCCTTGAGGTTGTCGGAGTCGTCCTCCTCGGGCTCGGCCGGGCGCGGCGGCCAGCCGCCCGGACCGGGGCCGAACACCGGTCCGGAGGGTCCCTGCCCACCCGCTCCCGGTCCTGCGGGCGTTCCCTGCTCGGCGCCGTGCCCGGGAGCGCCGTACTGAGGGGCGCCGTACCCGGGTCCGCCGTATCCCGGTGCGCCCTGACCGGGAGCCCCCTGGCCGGGGTACTGCCCGGGCGGCGGGGGAGCCGGCGTCGCGGGACTCACGCCCCACCGCGGCGCCTCGGGCGGGTCCGCGGGCGGGGCCTCCGGTGGCGGCGACCCTGCGCCGGGACCGCCCGCCGCGGGCGGCGCCGGGGCGGGCGGCGGTCCCGCGACCGGGCCCGGCGTCGGCGGCAGGGCCTCGCCCGAGAGCACGGGGCCGTCCTCGCGGTGGCCCTTCTCCGCCTCGGTCAGCAGGGTCACGAACTGCTCGAGCGGCTCGGAGCCGTCGTGCTCCCGCGCCAGGAAGCGCTCGGCGCGGCGGCGCACCACCTTGTAGACGCGCCCGTCGTCGGGAACGCCCAGGTCCCGGGCGGCCCGCGCCACGGCGAGCGGGGGCTGCTCCGGCAGGGGGTTCGTGCCCCACTCCAGGAGCCCGGTCAGCAGCGGGCGCTCGAGCACCGAGGACAGCGCCGCCCGGGCGCCCGGCACCCGGGTCAGCTCCAGCAGCCCGCTCGGCGGGGCGGACGGGCACCCCGGCACGTCGCTGGGCAGCCGGGCCGCGCGCTCCAGCCAGAAGGTGTCGCCGAAGAGGGTGGCGAGCAGCACGGCCGCGGCCAGCCGGTCGTCGCCCGGCGCGGCGTCCTCCGGGGCGCCCTGCTCCCAGTGGGTGCCGAGCGCGCGGCGGGCGGGCTCACCGGCCAGCCGGACGCGCAGCTGCACGTCCTCCGGGCCGCGGGCGGTCTCCGCGGGACGCTCCACCGCGTGCCGCACCTGGGGGTCGAGCTCGGGGTCCATGGGCCACTCCTCCGTCGTCGTCCGTGGGTCCATGCTCTCAGAACGTGCTGAGCGCAGGCGGGGAGCCGGGGAGGGATCAGGCGGGGAGCAGGCTGCGCAGCTGCCCCGCGGCGACCCGGGGATCGGGGGCCTCGGTGACGGCGCGGACGACGACGACGCCGCGCGCCCCGGCCGCCAGCACCTGCGGGAGCCGCGGCTCGTCGATGCCGCCGATGGCGAACCACGGCACGGGCAGGACCTCCGGGCCCGCGGCGAGCCGGGCCTCCGTGAGCTCGGCGACCGCGCGGACGAACTCCAGGCCGGTGGCGGGGCGCCCCGGCTTGGTGGGCGTGGCCCAGACGGGGCCGGTGCAGAAGTAGTCGACGTCCGGGTCCTCCAGCGCCTCCCGGGCCTGGCCGAGGTCGTGGGTGGAGCGCCCGATCAGCACGTCGGAGCCCAGCAGCTGCCGGGCCTGCGCGGGGGAGAGGTCGTGCTGGCCCACGTGGAAGACGTCGGCGCCCACGAGGGCGGCGATGTCGGCGCGGTCGTTGACGGCGAACAGGGCGTCGTACTCGGCGGCGACCCGGCCCAGCAGCCGCAGCGCGGCGATCTCCTCGTCCGCGTCGATGCTCTTGTCCCGCAGCTGGACGATGTCCGCGCCGCCGGCGTACGCCGCGTGCAGGAACTCCTCGAGGTCACCCCGGTTCCGGCGGGCGTCCGTGCACACGTACAGCCGGGCGGCGTGGAGCGCGGCCGTCCGGGCGTCGCGCAGGGAGGAGTCAGCGGGGACGGAGTCGGCGGGGACGGAGTCGGCGGGGGCGGAGGCGGCACGGGTATGCTGGGTCACACGCTGATGATAGGTCAGCGGTTCTGCGGGAGCCTCACCGGGGGCTGAGAGGGCGTCCAGCGCCGACCGCCACACCTGATGCGGGTCATGCCGCCGTAGGAAAGGACAGCCCGAGTGACGTCTGCGCACCCCGCCCCGGCGACCGCGCCCCATCCTCTGGTCGAGCAGCCCGTGCACGTCCGGGCCGACGTCGTCGTGGTCGGCGCGGGGGTGATCGGCCTGGCCACCGCCTGGGAGCTGCGCCGCCGCGGCCGCTCCGTGGCCGTGGTGGACCCCGAGCCGGGCTCCGGCGCCAGCCGCGCCGCGGCCGGGATGCTGGCCCCGGTGAGCGAGGTGCAGTACCAGCAGGAGCCCCTCTACCCCCTCATGACCGCCTCGGCGGCCGAGTACCCGGCGTTCGTGGCCGCCCTCGAGCAGGCCGCCGGCGGGACGGTGGGCCACCGGGCCACCGAGACCCTGGTCTGCGGTGTGGACGCCGCCGACCGGCAGGCCCTGGCGGACCTCCGCGAGCTGCAGGCCCGGCACGGCATGACCGTGGAGCAGCTGAGCCTGCGGGCCGCCCGGGCCCTCGAACCGGCCCTGAGCCCCCGGCTGTCCGCCGCGTTCCGGATCCCCGACGACCACCAGGTGGACCCGCGCGGCCTCGTGGCCGGACTGCTCGCCGCCCTCACCGCCCCGGAGCCCTCGGAGCCTTCCGAGTCCGCTCAGCCACCAAAGCCCCCGGCATCCCCGGGACCCTCCCGGTCCCCGGCCTCGTCGGAATCCCGGGAATCCCCGGAATCTCCGGGGTCCCTGCGGTCCCCGGAGGGCGCCGGGCTCCCCGGCCTCCCGGGCGGGCGCGACGGCGGGCCGGCCCGCCTCGTCCACGGCCGCGCCACGGGACTGCGCCGCAGCGCCGAGGGCGCCGTGACCGGTGTCCGCCTGGCCGACGGCGGGATGGTCTCGGCGTCCTGGACCGTGCTCGCCCCGGGGACCGGCCTCGGCGACCTCGAGGAGCTGCCGGAGGGCTGGCACCCGCCCCTGCGCCCGGTGCACGGGGACATCCTGCGCGCCCGGGTCCCCGCCGGAGCGCCCGAGCTGCTCGAGCGCACCGTCCGCGGCCTGGTGCACGGGACACCCGTCTACCTGGTGCCCCGCACCGACGGGACCGTGGTGATCGGGGCGACCTCCCGCGAGGACGACCTCGCCGGACCCAGCGCCGGCGGCGTGTTCCGGCTGCTGCGCGACGCCCAGGCGCTGGTGCCCGGCGTCACCGACCTCGAGCTCGTCGAGGTGCTGGCCCGCGCCCGGCCCGGCACCCCGGACGACATCCCGTACCTGGGGCGGGTCCGCGACCCGGACGGCACGCCCGTGCCGGGGCTCGTGGTCTCCACCGGCTACTTCCGCCACGGCGTCCTGCTGGCCCCGCTGGCCGCCCGGCTCGCCGCGCAGCTCGTCGCCGGCGGCGCCGGGCCGGACCCCGGCGCCGACGCCGAGCACCTCGCCACCACCGACCCGCACCGCTTCGACCGCCCCGTCGAGGCCCGTCGAGGGGACCCCGCCCCGGCCGCCGCCGGGCCCGGCCCCGGGAACAGGAGCACCCGATGACCGCCATCACCCTCAACGGCCGGCCGCACACGGCGGCGGAGGACGCCACCGTCGTCGACCTCGTCGCCGAGACCGTCGGCCGCGCCCTGGGCCCGGACGGCGCCCCGCGGGACGGCGGGCGCCTCGGCGTCGCCGTGGCCGTGGACGCCGCGGTCGTCCCCCGCAGCCGCTGGGCCCGCACGCCCGTGGCCGAGGGCCAGGCCGTCGAGATCATCACCGCTGTCCAAGGAGGCTGACGTGACCCACCCGCACCCCCACCCCATACACGACCCGCTGGTGCTCGACGGCACGGAACTGTCCTCCCGGCTGATCATGGGCACCGGAGGCCTCAGCTCGCTGCACACCCTCGAGCAGGCGCTGCTGGCCTCCGGCACCGAGCTGACCACCGTGGCCCTGCGCCGCTACGCACCCGGTCAGGGGGACTCCCTCTTCGCGATGCTCGAGCGCAACGACATCCGGATCCTGCCCAACACCGCCGGCTGCTACACCGCCCGGGACGCGCTGCTGACCGCCGAGCTCGGGCGGGAGGCGCTCGAGACCGACTGGGTGAAGCTCGAGGTCATCGCCGACGAGGACACGCTGCTGCCCGACGTGGTGGAGCTCCTCGACGCCACTGAGCAGCTCGTGGCCCGCGGCTTCAAGGTCTTCGCCTACACCTCGGACGACCCGGCCGTGGCCCGGCGCCTCGAGGACCTGGGCGCGGCCGCGGTGATGCCCCTGGGCGCCCCCATCGGCACGGGGCTGGGCATCCTCAACCCGCACAACATCGAGCTCATCGCCTCCCGGGCGTCGGTGCCCGTGGTGCTCGACGCCGGGATCGGCACCGCCTCCGAGGCCGCCCTGGCCATGGAGCTGGGCTGCGACGCCGTGCTGCTCGCCAGCGCCGTCACCCGCGCCCAGGACCCGGTGGCGATGGCCACCGCGATGCGCCACGCCGTGCTCGCCGGCCGGCTCGCCGCCGGGGCCGGGCGCATCCCCGCCCGCCGCCACGCCCACGCGTCCTCGCCCATGGCCGGGCGGGTCGGCACGGACGCCCCCGACGACGGGCCCGCCGTCGGCCCGGCCGACGTCCCGCGCGGTGACTGGGCACCCGTGGGGGAGCGGCCGTGAGCCCGCTGCCCCCGCTCGTGGCGCCCGGCCCCGAGCTGACGCGCGAGGAGCTCGAGCGCTACGCCCGGCACCTGACCCTGCCCGGGATCGGGCCGCTCGGCCAGCGGCGGCTGGGCCGCGCCCGCGTGCTCGTCGTCGGCGCCGGGGGTCTGGGCGCCCCGGCCCTGCAGTACCTCGCGGCGGCGGGGGTGGGGACCATCGGGATCGTCGACGACGACGTCGTGGCGCTCTCCAACCTGCAGCGCCAGGTGGTGCACACCACCGCCGACGTCGGCCGGCCCAAGGCCGTCTCCGCCGCCGAGGCCGTCACCGCGCTCAACCCGCTGGTCGAGGTCCGCACCCATCCCGTCCGGCTGGACGCGGACAACGCCGTGGACATCATCCGCGGGTACGACCTCGTCCTGGACGGCGCCGACAACTTCACGACCCGCTACGTGGTCAGCGACGCCGCCGCCCTGACCGGCACCCCCTGCGTGTGGGGCTCCATCCTGCGCTTCGAGGGCCAGGTCAGCGTCTTCTGGGCCGGGCACGGACCCACCTACCGGGACCTCTACCCCGAGGCCCCGCCGGACGGCGAAGTGCCCAGCTGCGCCGAGGGCGGGGTCTTCGGCATGCTCCCCGCGACCATCGGCTCGGTCATGGTCACCGAGGCCGTCAAGCTCGTCACCGGCACCGGCGAGCCCCTGCTCGGGCGGGTGCTGCTGCACGACGCGCTCGCGATGACCTGGCGCGAGATGCGCCTGACCGCGGACCCCGCGGCCGCCCCGGTCACCGCGGTGGCCCGGCCCGCCGCCGGCTGCGCGCTGCCCGGGGCGGACCCCGCCGAGACCGTCGGGGCGGCCGAGCTGGCCCGGCTGCTCGAGCGCCGCTCCCGCGGAGAGGCGTCCTTCGCCCTGGTGGACGTGCGCGAGGACTGGGAGCGGGAGCTCGTGGCCATCGACGGCGCCGTGCCCGTGCCCCTGCAGAAGATCCTGGACCGCGGCGCGGACGCCCTGCCCCCGGAGGCCCGCGGCGCGGACCTCGTGCTGCACTGCAAGGCCGGGGCCCGCTCCGCGACCGCGCTCGCCGCGCTGCGGCCCTTCTACGCCGGGCGGGAGGAGCGGGTCCGGCACCTCGAGGGCGGGGTGCTCGCCTGGGTGGAGCAGGTGGCCCCGGACCAGCAGGTCTACTGAGGCGGTCCGCCGCACTCCCCTCCTTCCCCGGGCGGACGACCGGGTCGATACACCACTCCGGACGAGATGACCGTCTGTGACGCCGTCGTGACATCCGATGACGCGCACAGGTCATCGGCTGGCTCCGGACCCGGGTGGTCTGGTGCGATGTCGGACGTCCCATTCAGAGCGGCTGAGAGATCTGGCTCGACGACGCCGCAGCAACCCGCCCTCCCCCGGGGCCAGGGTGCTAAGGCCAGAACCGATGGAGATCCCGGATCTGCAGCCGGTCCCTGACGTCGGCGCCCGGCGCTGCCGTCACCGGGCCGGACCCTGGCGCGACCGGCACTCCTCGGTGCGACCGAGAGGACCACCGCATGACCCGCACCACGGACGAGAGGACCGCTGTCCGTTCCCGCGCCGGCACGAACCCCGCCGCCGGCCTGCCCCGGGACTACGCCGGGCTCCAGGAGCACTTCCGGCCCCTGTTCGCGGAGATCGCCGCCGGCTCCCTGGACCGGGACCTCCAACGCGTGCTGCCCCACGCGGAGGTCCGCCGGCTGGACCGGGCCGGCTTCGGCGCCCTGCGCGTCCCGGCGGCCCACGGCGGTCCGGAGGTCGGCCTCGAGGACTTCACCCGGCTGCTGATCGACCTGGCCGAGGCCGACTCCAACATCGCCCACCTCTACCGCTCCCACGCCGGCTTCGTGGAGTCCCTGCGCTTCCTGCCCCGGGAGCTCCAGGAGGTCTGGTACCCGCGGGTGCTGGCCGGGGCCACCGTGGGCAACGCCTCCACGGAGAAGGGCGGCAACGCGCTCGGCACCCTGAACACCGTGCTGAGCCGGACCGCCGGGGGCTGGGAGCTCACCGGCCGGAAGTACTACGCCACCGGCTCGGTCTTCTCCGACTACACCCGCGTCTCGGCCGCCCTGGACGGCCAGGACGGCCGCCGCTTCGCCGTCGTCCCCACGGACGCCGAGGGCGTCACGCTCGAGGACGACTGGGACGGCTTCGGGCAGAAGCTCACCGGCACCGGCACCGCGGTCTTCGACCGGGTGCGCGTCCCGGACGACGCCGTGCTGGACCGCACCGCCGGCAGCGCGGAGGCCGTCCACGAGGCCGCCTTCTTCCAGCTGGTGCTGCTGGCCGTGCTGGCCGGCATCGCCCGGGCCGCCCGGCGGGACGCCGTGGACACCATTGCCGCCCGCCGGCGGACCTTCAACACCGGGCTCGGCCTGCCGTTCCGGGAGGACCCGCTGATCCAGGAGGCCACCGGACGGATCTCCGCCAAGGCCTTCGCCGCGGAGGCCACCGTGCTGCACGCCGCCCGTGCCCTGGACGCCGGGATCGCCGCCGCCGCCGCGGCCGGCGCCGACCGGCCGGAGTTCACCGGAACCCTCCCGGCGGCGCTGCACCAGTCCGAGATCGCCGTGGAGCACGCCCAGGTCACCGTGCCGGAGCTGGCGCTCGGCGCGGCCCAGGACCTGTTCCTCACCGTGGGCGCCTCCGCCACGTCCACGGCCAAGGGGCTGGACCGGCACTGGCGCAACGCCCAGACCGTGGCCACCCACAACCCGATCGCCTTCCGTGCCCGCGCCCTCGGCGACTACCTCATCAACGGCACCCTGCCGGAGGGCCTGAACGCCATCGGCGACGCGAAGACCCCCGCCGACCGAACCCCAGGAGCCTGACCCATGACCACCACGAGCACGGCCGCCGCGGGCCGCAGCAGCATCGTCCACGGCAAGAAGCGCGTCCTGGCCTCGGCCTTCGCCGGCACCACCATCGAGTGGTACGACTTCTACCTTTACGGCACCGCCGCCGCGCTGGTCTTCAACGTCCAGTTCTTCCCCATGGCCACCGAGGTCGGCGGCATCGTCGCGTCCTTCGCCACGCTCGCGGTCGGGGTCATCGCCCGGCCCCTGGGCGGGATCATCGCCGGGCACCTGGGCGACCGGATCGGCCGCAAGGCCCTGCTGGTGGCCTCCCTGATGCTCATGGGCGTGGCCTCCACCCTGATCGGGCTGCTGCCGACCTACGAGGTGATCGGCTGGTGGGCCGTCGTCGGGCTCGTGGTCCTGCGCATCCTCCAGGGCCTGTCCGCCGGCGCCGAGTGGGGCGGCTCCGCGCTGCTGAGCGTGGAGCACTCACCGGCCCGGCACCGCGGGTTCTTCGGGTCCTTCACCCAGATCGGCTCCTCCGCCGGCATGCTGCTGGCCACCGGGGCGTTCTTCATCGTGCAGAACGTCATGAGCGAGGAGCAGTTCGCCGCCTACGGCTGGCGCATCCCCTTCCTGCTCTCGGCCCTGCTGGTGGCGATCGGCCTGTGGATCCGCCTCGGCGTGGCCGACGCCCCGGAGTTCCTGGCGCACCGGGCCTCGGGCAACGTGGCCACCGCGCCCCTGCGGGAGCTGCTGACCCACCACCGCCGCCCGCTGCTGGTCACGATCGGCCTGCGCCTGGCCCAGAACGCCGTCTACTACCTGGTGACGGTCTACATGCTGACCTACCTGCGGGACGTGCGCGGGGACAGCGCCGCGGGCGTGACCGCGGTGATGATCGCCTCGGCCATCGGCCTGTTCTCCACCCCGTTCTGGGGCTGGCTCTCCGACCGGGTGGGCCGCAAGGTCGTCTCGGTGACCGCCTACGCGGCGATCGGCGTCTTCGGCTGGGTGCTGTTCGCCTTCCTCGACACCGGCCCGCTCGCCCTGCTGCCGCTCGTGGTGATCCTGGGCATCAACCTCGTCCACGACGCGATCTACGGGCCGCAGGCGGCCTGGTTCGCCGAGCAGTTCCCCGTGCACGTGCGCTACTCGGGGGTGAGCTTCGGCTACCAGGTCGGCACCGTCCTGGGCGGCGGGCTGATGCCGATGATCGCCGCCCTGCTGTTCGCCGCCGGCGGGGGCACCCCGTGGCTCATCGCCGGCTACCTCTCCGGACTGGCGGTGCTCTCGATCGTCGCCGCCCTGGCCGCGAAGGACCCCGCCCGCGAACAGCGCGGCACCGAGCTCACCGACCTGCACGACATCCGCAGCGCCCTCGGCGCGACCCGAGCCGCCGACGCCGGGACCACCCCCGGGACCACCCCCGAGACAACCCCTGCGAGGAGCACCGTATGACCCGCCCCCTGCTGCTGAACGCCTTCGACATGATGGTGCCCGTGCACCAGTCACCGGGACTGTGGCGCCACCCCGAGGCCGGGGTCACGCAGTTCGACACGCTCGAGTACTGGACGTCCCTGGCCCGCACCCTCGAGAACGGCGGCTTCGCCTCGCTGTTCCTGGCGGACATCCCCGGCGTCTACGACGTGTACGGCGGCGGGACCGAGGCCACTGCCCGCGGAGGAGTGCAGTACCCGCTGCTCGACCCGCTCGTCGCGGTGCCGGCGATGGCCGCGGCGACCGAGCGGCTCGGCTTCGGGGTGACCGCCTCGGTCACCTACGAGGCCCCCTACCTGCTGGCCCGCACCTTCGCGACCCTGGACCACTTCACCCGCGGCCGGGTGGCGTGGAACGTGGTCACCTCCTACCAGGACTCCGCCGCCCGGAACCTGGGCATGGACCGGCAGATCCCGCACGACGAGCGCTACGACCGCGCCGACGAGTACATGGAGGTCATGTACAAGCTCCTCGAGGGATCCTTCGAGCCCGGGGCCGTGAAGGCCGACGCCGCCGCCGGGGTCTTCGTGGACCCCGACCTCTCGCACCCCGTCGGCCACGAGGGCACCTGGTTCTCCGTGCCCGGCCACGCGCTGACCCACCCCGGGCCCCAGGGCACCCCGCTGCTGTTCCAGGCCGGCGCCTCGAAGCGCGGGCAGCAGTTCGCCGTCGACCACGCCGAGGCCATCTTCTTCATCGGCAACACCCCGCAGCTCGTGCGCCGGTGGACCGACGGCGTCCGGGCCGAGCTCGCCGAGCGGGGGCGGGCCGAGGACGCCGTGAAGACCTTCACCATGGCCACGGTGGTGGTCGCCGAGACCGACGAGGAGGCCCACGCCAGACTGGCGGGGTACCGCCGGCACGTGGACATCGAGGGAGCGCTGTCCCTGTTCGGCGGCTGGACCGGGGTCGACCTCGCCGGGGCGGACCCCGAGGCGCCGCTCGAGTACGTGGCCACCGACGCCAACCAGTCCGCGCTCGCGGCGTTCACCTCGCTGTCCCCGGACCGGACCTGGACGGTGCGGGACCTGGCCGAGTTCGTGGCCATCGGCGGCCGCGGGCCCGTCATCGCAGGGTCCCCCGGCACCGTGGCGGACGAGCTGGAGCGCTGGCGCGAGGAGGCCGGAGTCGACGGCTTCAACATCTCGGCGGCCGTGCGGCCGGCGGACCTGGAGCGGTTCAGCACGATGGTGTCGCCCGAGCTGCGGCGCCGGGGCCTGCTGCCGGAACCCGGCACCGTCCCCGCCGGCAGGACCCTGCGCGAGGCGCTGACCGGCGCCGGTCCGCGGCTGGCCGACGACCACCGCGGGGCCTCCTACCGCCGGTGACCGCTGGGCCTTCGAGGCACACCGCTCGACGGGTCCGTCGGACGGTCACTGTCCCGGTTCCTCGGCGCGGCGGAGTGCACCTGCCCCGGAGAGGGCAGGAGCGCTTCGCCGCGCCGAGGCGCAGAAGGCGACCATCGGCCGCCGGGGAACGGATCATGGGGGTCGCGGGCAATCAGGTGCCATCGGAGAGGGGAACGAGGCGCCACGGATGTGCCCACACATGGTCCACTAGAAGCCCCGGAGGATCACGTTCCAGTAGTCCCGGGGGAGGACCTCGAGGTCGAAGAACCAGGAGGCGCGGTTCGGGGCCAGCAGCGGCACACCGGGGATGCTGGGTGCCAGTTCGTTGTCCCGGTCGAACTCGGCCAGCACGGCCCGGCCCCGCTGCACCGTCACGGGGGTCACGGTGTACCCGTCGTAAAAGGCGGTGGGCTCCCGGCCATCGCGGGTGGCCAGGAGATTCTCGGTGAGGATCTTCGTCTGGTGGCGCAGTGCCCCGCCGGACGAGGTGGTCTCCAGCGCGGCAGCGTCCCCGCAGGCCCACACGCCGGGCACACGGCGGTGACGCAGGGTCTGTGCATCCACGTCCGCGTAGCCGGCCCAAGCGGTGCCCGCGCCCGGCGCGACGCCCAGTCCCGCGTCGGCGATCCAGGCCGGGGCCCGGTGGACGGGGCTGTGGTGCAGCAGGTCGTAGGGCAGGTCCCGGGGCGTCCCGTCGACCGTGGCCCGCAGCCGGCGGGAGCCGGCGTCGATCGACTGCACGTGGGTGCTCGTCAGGACCGTGATGCCGTAGCGCCGGACCCAGGGCTGCAGCACCCGGTCCACGTCCGGCTGGCCGAACACGGTGGCAGTGGGCGTCAGCAGGGTCACCTCGATGTCCTGCAGGACACCCTGGCGCTGCCAGTAGTCGCAGGCCAGGTAGAGGATCTTCTGCCCGATCTGCGGAGTGGGTGCCGGGCCGTCCGGGATGGTGAACAGCGCCCGGCCGCGGCGCAGCCCGCGGATCAGCTCCCACGTCTTGGGGGCCAGCTCCACGGTGTAGTTGGTCGAGGCGTGCGGGCCGGCCATCGCCTCGGCACTGCCGGGGACACGGTCCCAGTCCGGGGTGGAGCCGGCGCAGATCACGACGTCCCGGTAGCCGATGTGCTCGCCGGACGACAGCGTGGCCGTCCGTGCTGCCGGATCCAGTGCCTGGACACGGTCCTGGACCCATCGCACGCCGCGAGGCATCACGCGGTGCTGGGCCCGGGACATCTGCCGCACGGTCTTCAGCCCGGCGCCCACGTAGGAGAGCATCGGCCGGTAGTGGTGCGTGGACTTCGGCTCCGCGATCACGATGTCCGTGATGCCCCTGCGGCGCAGTCGTGCGGCCAGCGAGATCCCGGCATTGCCGCCGCCGATCACGAGGACGTCAGTGGCGTGATCCGAGGGTGCAGTGGTCATCATGACTCCGTGGGACGAGGATGGCTCCACGGCCCCGAGCGGGGCCGCCCGACCATTCGACCACGAGCCGCGGCGCCCGCGCCCGAGCGGTGGGCATCCGAGGATTGAGAGGCTCCATGGGCGTCCATGTCGAGGAACTTGCCCGTCAGGACAGCTGATCGACGGTGCGATGCCGGTGCCTGTTCCGCCAAGGGTCCGGATGAAGTGGCGTCCTGTGTCCCATGGGATGCGAGACGTCTCGTCGAGCTCGAGGTGACTGTGCCACTTCCTTGGTAGTGGGACGACCCGCGTGGAGATCCTTGACTGATGTGCATGCTCGGCGTTTCTTGTACCAAAGCTTGGACCAAAAGTCATGAACCGGTTAGGCCGTACGGATTCGACTTCCGGTACGCTGGGCGCATGGAATTGGGCTACGCGCGGGTCTCGACGGCCAAACAGGACCTCGACCGGCAGATCGATGCCCTTCGGCAAGTCGGGATCGCGCCCGAGCGGATCTATGTGGACAAGAAGTCTGGGGCCACCACGGAGCGTCCCGGACTGACCGCGGCCCTGGCCTACGCCCGCCAAGGCGACGTGATCGTGGTGCACACCCTGGACCGGCTCGGGCGCACCGTGCGCGACACCCTGAACCTGATCCACGATCTCGCGGAGCGGGGGGTGGGGGTGCGCAACTTGGCGGACCCGATCAAGGTTGACTCCACTAACCCGAATGATCCGATGGCGCAGCTGGCGGTGGTGCTGCTGGCGCTGTTCGGGCAGATGGAACGGACCTACACCCTCGAGCGCGCCGCCCATGCCCGGTCGGTGGCCACGGCCAAGGGCCGGCGGATCGGGCGGCCTTCGGTGGTGGATCCGGACAAGCTGGCCTACGCAGCCCATCTGCGCGCCAGCGGGCACACGGTGGCTGAGATCGTGGCCAAGACCGGGATCACCCGCACCACCCTCTACCGCCACCTGCCGCCGAGGCCTCCGGCGGCGGTGACCGCCGGGCCGGTCACCGCCGCCGAAGCCGACCCTGGTCCGACAGACTGACTCCTCACCACACCCCTGACTGTCCGGGCTCAGCCAGAAGAGCATCCCCAGCTGGCTGGGCTCTGCCCACGGTCACGGGCGTTAGTGGCGATGATCCCCTCCGCACCGACGCCGGTGTTCCCGACGTCCGTCCCGAGCTTCTGCATTGGCTGCTCGACCGCCTCGGATCATGGGTGAGCAGCGCGTTGGACTGCCGGTGCTGCGGTGGCGGTGCTACGCAGGACCACCGGATGGGAGAGCTGATGGGCCAAGGGCAGGGCCGGGTCCTGCTCCTGGGCGGAGAATCCCTCGCTGTGCTGGGAAAGCAGAGAGCCGGACATGGGATGGTGTCCGGCTTTCTGTGTGGGAGATGCCTTTCCGCCACAGCACCAGTGTGAAACACCGTGAGGGCCGCTGACTAGAGGTTTCGTGCCGTGGTGGACGCGTATGACCGAGTGAGTCCAGGGGGCGACGTCGATGACGATAGTTGCCCTGGGATCAACGTCGCTCACAAGGGCGCCGCCCGACCGAGGGGATGACTCGTCAGTCGAGGGCTGGGCTGAGCGACGTCTTCTTGAGGGCGGATGCGCCTGCCGTCGCTGCGAGATCGTGGATAGATGTGGCAGGGGCGGGGTGGCCCCCCGGCCATCCCGCCCCGTGCTGCTTCGTCGCGGACCATGATCTGGCGCGCACCATGGATCCCCCCGGAACCATGGTGCGCCCGGTCAACACGGCCGAAGCTGGAGGATGGTCTGATGCAGATCACCTGTCCCCCTGGTAAGCCAGGATGCTCGCCCCCGCCCCGTGCGGCAATGTCGGGGCTGTGTTCGCGTTCACAACCTGAAACAACAATGTGCGGTCGTGAATAGAAGGGGTCGGGGTGGTCGGGCGTGGCGGGAAGGAGTGGCCCGTGCGCAGGGTCAGCCGCCGATGCTCGAGGTCTCGTCCTCGAGGTCGTCGAGCACCCACTCCGAGAGCTGTCCGGCCGGGACGACGAGCGTGTCCTCGCGCAGCAACTGCGTCTCCTGGTCCGAGAGGGGTTCCTCGGTGACCTCGGTGACCTCGGTGTCGTGGGCGGCGCGTGCGGCTGCGTAGCCGGCGGCCAGTTCGGTGGCCCACTCCTGGTGGCCGGCGTAGCAGGGGTGATCGGGATCGGAGCTGCACGCCTCCAGCCACCGTGCCGGCTCCCATGGGGCGGAGGTGGTGGGCATCAGGTGCTGGTGCAGCTCCCAGGTGACCTCGGCCCAACGGCCCGCGGGGGTGACCACCATGGGGTAGTAGGTGGCGGCCCACTGGGTGGGAGAGGCCGGGTGCAACTCGACGGCCAGGGCTCCAGGGGTGGAGGTCGTCATGTGTTGTTCCTGTTCGCAGGTGAGGGATGGTCCCGCGGCGCCGGCTTGGGGCAGGGCAGGGCCGTGCCGGCAGGCCGGGGCCCCGTGGTGATTTACCAGGGTAGGCGCGGGGTCGATAATTCTAGAAGCAGGCTGAGCAATGTGACATCAGGCCGCTTTTCAAACCATGGGATGCGAGACGTCTCGTCCGAAAAATTTGCGCCCGCATGATTCCGCGGATCTGGGTGTCTCGCATCCTTGTGCTTTATCCATGCCCCTAAAATCGGATACTCAACGTCAGTTGCGAGACAGATGGAGTGGATGTGGGGAAGCTGATCGGCTACGCGAGGGTGTCGACGCGGCAGCAGGGCGCCGACCGTCAAGTCGCTGACCTGCTTGGTGCCGGTGTGCGACGCGATGACATCTATATCGACCATGGAGTGTCTGGCGGACGTGCGTCACGTCCGCAGTTCGACCGTGCCGTGGCTGCGCTCGAGGAAAGCGACACGCTGGTTATCACCACGTTGGATCGCCTGGGCCGGTCGACGCAGAACATGCTGACCTTTGCCGAGGCGCTGCGGGGCAGAGGCGCCGGACTGCGGGTGCTCAACCTCGGTGGGGGAGACGTGGACACCGCTACCCCGATGGGTTCGATGGTCTTCACCGTCATGGCCGCACTGGCCCAGATGGAGCTGGAGATCAAACGGGAACGGATCACCGACTCGGTGGCCAAGAGGCGGGCTGCCGGCAAGGACCTCGGCGGAAGACGCCGGACCTTCACCGATTCCCAGATCCGCAATGCCCTGCGGCTCATCGAGGGCGGAGAGCCGGCCACCCAAGTGGCACGGGACCTCGGCATGTCTCGGGCGACGCTCTACCGGCGGATTCGAGAGCTGCCCTCCACGGTGGTGTGAAGCTTTAGCTGGTGCGCTTGGCCAGCTCTCGCTGGATCGTGCGGTAGACCGTGGAGCGGGCCACCCCGAACAACTCCGCCAGCTCTGCCTGGGTGTGCTCGCCCTTCTCGTGCAGGGACATCAGGTGCCGGCGCTGCAGCACGGAGAGCTTCGGCTGCCGCCCACGCAGTCGGCCCTTGGCCCGAGCGATGGCCATACCCTCGCGGGTGCGCATCCGGATCAAGTCGGATTCGAACTCCGCCACCATGCTCAGCACGTTGAACAGCAACCGCCCCACCGGATCGGTGGGGTCGTACTCGCTGCCACCGAGCGAGAGGGTCACTCCCCGGCCGGTGAGCTCATCGGCGATGTCGCGGGCATCGGGCAGGGAGCGGGCCAGGCGGTCGAGTTTGGTGACCACCAGCGTGTCCCCGGGCCAGCAGGCGGCCATCGCCTCGCGCAGTCCCGGGCGGGACCGGTGCGCCCCGGTCAGGCCATGGTCGACGTAGATCCGTTCCTCGGCCACGCCCAGGCGTTGCAGGGCTTCCCGCTGGACGGTGAGGTCCTGCTCGATGGTGGAGACGCGGGCGTAGCCGATTCTCTTCCCGCTCACCTTTCCAGTGTTGCGCATGCCGTACCTGTGCGGGCACCCCCTTACGGGCGGGGCATACGGGCATCAACCCCAGTCGGTTTCCTGCCTTCAAATCGTGATGTAGGCCCGCAGCGGGAGGGGTCCCCCTGGCGGGCACTTCTTGACCACTGTCAAGGCGAAATAGTGAAGACCTCGACCATCAGTGTCACGCGTGAGGGTGATTGTAGATTTGCGGCCGATATGTCTAGCTAGATGCATGGGAATATGGGGCAGGCAAGGATCCGGAGTGCGAGCTCGAGCTTCAAACCGAGGTGTTCGCACCGACATGGGTCCGCGAGCATCCCACATCCGTGTCGGTGCTGGACTGACGGGATTTTCCTTGGGCACCGGACCGGTTGGCTTCTACGCCACCCGGGGACTGAAATTTGCACGTCGCAGTAGCTAGTTGCCCAGCAAAGCCAAAATGGAAATTTTAGGCGATATTAATGTAAATTAAATAAATATCGCAACAATCAGACTTAGAGCAAAAGTCAGTTTAATAGAAAATTAAAGGAAGGCTCTGATGAATACAGAGACACTCCTCGCTGCCTTGCAGGAGGTTGAAAAGCGTGCCGAGCGAGTCAGTGAACAGGACGTCATCGCAACGTACGTAGGTGTTGATTCGTTGGTCAATGCCCTGAAAACTCGAGACAATGGTATTGTCTATGGCCGCCGTGGCACCGGAAAAACCCATGCTTTGAAGTATCTTGCAGAAATTGAACGCGCGAAGGGCAACTCTGTAGTTTACATCGACATGGAGCAAGATGTTGGATCAACGGAAGGCCGTTACGCTGACACAAATTTATCCTTAAGCGAGCGTGCCACGCGTCTTGTCGTCGATGTCCTTAGCATTGTACACACCCGATTGCTTGAAGATGCTTTTTCGGGAAAGGCGGATACTCAAATAGAAATCCTCGACCGCATGCTTGATCACTTCGATCAGGTCGTAGTGGTCGAGGAAACAGAAGAGGAAAGAATTTCCGGCCGTGAGGATAAGGGCGGAGCGAACGCATCTGTTGGAATCAAGGCTAACCTTGCTGGGCTCAGTGGGGATGCAAAGCTTGGTGGCAATAATGAATCTAAAGTTTCAGATTCGCAACGGGTGCGCGTGACGGGAAAGCCACGATATCGAATTCACTTCGGGGGTGTCACCCAGTCGATGAAACAGGCCATTCAGGCCTCGTCTGCTAGTCGTTTTTGGGTATTGATAGATGAGTGGAGTGGAATACCGCTCGATCTCCAGCCCTATTTAGCTGAAATGCTGCGGCGGCTTTTCTTCGGTATCCCAAAGGTGACGGTTCGTATCGGCGCCATTCCGCATCGCACCGAATGGCGCATAGCTGGAGAACGGGGAAGTTATATCGGGGCCGAAATTGGAGCGGAGATTTTTCCGTTACTTGATTTGGATGAGTTTGTTGTTTTCCCTGCAAGGAATCGAGAAGAGCAAGCAGAACGCTCCCTTTCCTTCTTTCGCTCACTGCTTCATCGTCACGTGTCACAGGCATTGACAAGTATTGGAGTCAATGAGTCTGTATCGCCAGCTGAGCTCGTCAGTCTTCTATTCACGCAGGTGACCGCCCTGCAGGAAGTGATTAGGGCGGCCGAAGGCGTGCCTCGAGACGCCTTAAACATTGTTGGTCGGGCTGGTCTTCGGGCGGGAGGTTCGAAAATTGCGGTAACTCATGTTCGCGAGGCCGCCGCTCAGCTTTATACAACTACTAAGGCCGCTCAACTTAACGGGGTTCCATCTGCGCGCATGCTTTTGGATCGTATTGTTCAGGATGTCATTTCCGGCCGTAAGGCTCGGGCATTCCTCCTTGCTCAAGAGCAAACCAATCATCCGTTGATTCAGCAACTGGTTGACGATCGCATTCTTCACATTATCAAGCGAGGGTATTCGAGCAAAGACGATCCCGGGGAGCGGTTCGATGTTTTGCAGATTGACTATGGTTGCTATGTTCATCTTTTAGGAACGACTGCCGCCCCACAACGCTTTTTGGGCGAGGCAGAAGATGATACTGCATTTTCCGCCCTTGTTGGCGCTGTTGAAGTACCCGAAGACGACTACCGTGCAATCCGGCGGGCGGTTCTCAATCTTCCGACCATGCTTCGAGGCCTCCCGCAATAAGTTGGTTGGCTTAAATTTTCATGTATAAATGATTCGCCTAACTCGATTTAATTGTGCTGAGACGGAGGTTTTGACGCCTCATTACTCCGAGTTCACTACTGTCAACACTGCGCTGATCGCCCAAGGCCGCTTAATATCCCGAAAGCCATCGGGTCGACGACGCACAAGAGGTTCTGCTTTCGGGATGTCCGAATATGACTATGAGTATCGTCCGTAGGTCTCGAATGGAGGCCGCCCATGGCACCGAGGGTGCTACGCATCCCTCGGTGCCATGAACCACGGCTCACCGTCGAATTCGTGGTCCATGCCGGACGTGTCGACAGACACACGAGTGGGTTCCGGTAGTTGCTCGGGACGAATTTCTCGTCCTCGTGGTGATGGAATAGCCACTCGCTCGCGTTCACAACCGTGTGGTAGTTGAAGAATCTTTCCAGTTTCGCCGTGCCGAGCTGAGTCGTGTCGGCCGTACCCTTGTGCACCTCCTAAACCGGAATTTCCCGGTCGATGAGTGGATCGGGGCTGCTCATGAGCAGCCCGAGCTTCCGAGTGAGTGGGAACTGGCTACTGCGTCTGCACCAGGACGTAGTGGTCGAGGCCATCGTGGTTGGCCTCCAGTCCAAAACCGCGGCGGGTGAGAACGCGGGCCGAGGCGGCGTTGGCCGGGTCGACTCGGGCGATCAGCCGGGCCCGGCCATAGATCTCCGGGACCGTGGCCGCAGCCAGGTCGATCATGGCCCCGGCCACTCCGCGACCCCAGTGCTCGGGGGACACCCAGTAGCCGACCTCCACACCCGTCTCCCACCGGGTGGAGACGACCAGACCGATCGCCTCGCCGGCTTCCTCGGCGATGAACCACCGGACGGCCCCGGCCTGCTCCACCGGCATCTGCTGCAAGGCGGTGCGAAGTCGTTCCTGGATGAGCTGCGGCGCCCAGGGGCGGCCGTCGCCCACGTAGCGGGTCACGCGTTCGTCGGTGGCCAGGTCGGTGAAGAAGGCGGTGTCCGTCTCCTGGAACGGGCGCAGATTCTTACCGTCGCCGTCGCTTGGACTGCCGGGTCCGGAGGGCGAGCCATCGCGAACGACGAGGTGCTGTTCGCCGTGTTCCATTTTGCCGTCAGCGTCTCGCTCCTTTGGGTCCTAATCCAATCGAACCGACAGGAGAAGCCTGAGTTTGATTCCACGGAACACCCAGGCACTAGGGAAGTTCAAAACGAATCCGTCCTGCCGCGTTGCAGGAGGGGTTCCCGTTTGTGCTGGGAGTCCGCCCGGCGAGTCGGGTGGCAAGGGGTCCTGGAGGCCGATGTTAGGCTTCGCGAACTCAACGGAAGTGATGTCATGCACACCAAAGTCCGAGTCGCAGCGATCGTCGTTCTCCTTCTCGCTCTAGGCCTGTTCGCCATTACTGAATGGCTGCCCGCCCTCCTCTTTCTCCCCGCAGCAGGGGGTGCACTCCTGCTGAACGAGACTGGGATGTTCACACCTGGGCGGCCTCGTAACGACAGGGACCGCTCACGCTCCTAGTCGTCGCGGATCCATGGGCATCGGCACGTGCAGTTGGGGTTCCCCTGTAGGAGCGAGAGCCGGGGGCGCCCGCGCGCGGACCGTCCCCTGGACAGGGACGCGGGAGTGAAGGGCTGCCCGCTGTTGGTCACCTGGCTCTGCTCACCACGAGTGCCTCCCGCACCTAGTCTTGGGCTACCGGCTGTGCGCGCCAAGGAACAATGCTGGCCTCGGGTCATGGATCCAAAGGTGGGGCTTCCTTGGTCGGTTTCCCACGGGGCCAGTGGTCGCGGACGAACTTTGCGCCTGCGAGGGCGAGGAGGGGGCCGCCGACCAGGAAGGCTGACCCGGCGAGAAATGCTCCCTCGAGGATTCGGAACGCTCCAGTGGCGACGATGCTGAGCACGCCGATGCCCAGGAACACTGCCATGACGACAAGGGCTGCCTTTTCTGGACCTTGGGTGGCTTCGGCCGCTCGACTCCGCGTGAGCATACGTTGACCGATGAGCAAGAGCACCACCGCTCCTGCGGCCGTGAAAGCGCCGGCGATGGGGCGGCCGAGCTGAAACAGGGCGCCGGTGCCGATGATGCAGAGGACGATCAATCCCATGAGGGCATAGCCGGTGACCTTCTGCCTGTGCATGCCCCAGTCCCCCGATATCCACCCTGACTCAGTCCTCAGCCAACCACGCCTGTTTGCGAAACGGAACGTCAAAGATGTGGGCTCTTCCGTCGCTCAACCCGGGCAACGCGTCCCGCTGAGGTGCAGTCGAGGTTCCCTGGGGGTCTGGTCACCTCACGAAGAGGAGATACTGCCCCGGCACGGCAAGGAGCAGGACGGCTCCGATCAGGAAGCACCACGAGGACCGCCTCATCAGCGCCTCCATTTCCTGTGGAGTCGTGGAATCGCCGGGGAAGGTGAGGAAAAGAAAGCGTTCGGCGGATCGTCGAGCTTTTGGCCCTGTACGGCGCAAGCTGACGAACATGACCATGTACACGAGAGCCCAGACTGGGGAAAGCAGGGCGACCTCATCCGCGTCCTCGAAGTTCGGCAGGATGACCAAGATAAGGAGCGGAAACAGCGTGAGCCCGGTGCATGCGGTGATCCACCGTGTGGTCGCTCTCACTGATGGCCTGCAGTCAATTTGGCCCTGCTTCCCATTGCTGTACGTATCAAGGCGTAGACCCTCAAGCGTGATCTAAGGCCTGGACTATAGCCCCTGCTCGTCCTACCGATTTATCCGAGGATTCTGGTTCTTACGGGTCTGGCGGACCCCTACCCAAACGCTGAGCAAAACACAGACCATGCCCACGCTGGTGAACCACGATCCCAGGTGCCCTTGGAAGGCCAGGATCAATGACACGACGAGAACCGCGCTTGCGAGCCCCACAAGGACCCATCGCCCTGTTGTCATCTGCCCTCCAATTGCTCGGTCTGCCTAGCTTCAGATCCTTGCACGGGCGGGTCACGGGAGTCTGTCGGCTCTTGTGAAACAGACTCCCTGCGCCGGACATGCAGTCCAGCCGGCGCCTCCAATGCCGTTTAACGTGGGCGACCATGGGCCTCTGGGCGATCGGCCTATTGAATTACTCCTTGTGGCGGCGTCTGGTACCGCGAAGCACTCCGTAGATGGGGAAAGCGACCGACCCGCCCAAAGCAGATGAGGGACCTCCGACCAGCTGCGGTTGGGGTTCCCTAGAAGGGGCGTCCGGTGCGGCGGAAATGTACGGCGTCGATGACGACGAAGATGGAGCCGAGAAAGGCCAATCCGGACCCGATCATGAAGATGCCGGCCGGGAGAATTGGGACCCCAGTCGGATCTTGGGCACGCGAGACTTCCATGAGCACGAACATGGCCAGGGCGGCACCGACACCGGCCCCGGTGAGGGTCAGGCCGAAGTGGCGGGCGGATCCGGTGAGGTCCGTCAAGAACGCCTTAATGGCATGAGTCCCATCACCTGAGGGCTTGGATGAGCGTGGCCCCTGTTTCAGCGCCCAGAAAAAGACCACAGCACCCATGAGCAAGGCAACACCTGTGATGATGACGAACCCCGTTTGGTTGTAGACGCCCATGGCGATGACGCCCAGCGCACCTACGACCAGGAGGCCGGCGTAAACAAGAACAATCGCTCTCATCGGGCCCGCCGGGCGCTGCGTGTGCACCAGGGCTGCGCCTGCTTCCGCATCGTTGGACTCCTCAAAGTAGATCTATTCGAACAAGCCCCCCTGGGGCGGGGGCCTGTCTTCTAGATCTATCAGCGCCCACCTCCGCCTACCAGCCACATAGTCGTGGTCCCATCGTGACTACGGCGGTACCGCTACTGGGCGGCCGCATCCCGGGCATTGCAGTTGAGGTTCGGCTTCGGGTGGAGCCTGATGAGGGTCCCCTTTTGTGCGCCGAGACTGCCGCCCACATCGGGCGGTAACGTCGCGAACGTGGACGAGGACGCTGGCGCCGTGGGCCGTGACATTCGACCCGCCGACGGACTCTCGATCCCCACGGTTGGTCAACTCATCAGGCGCGCCCTACCGGCAAGTGCAGTGGCGGTGATCAGCTTTCCGGCGCTGGCGTGGTTCCTGCCCAATGCTGCGCCGGAGCTGCTGTGGTTCCTGGCCACCCTGGCCGTCTTCGGGTTGCTAATGCTCGTCCACCACTTCGCTCAGGCCCCACGTCCCCGTTTCAACAAGAAGGTCAGCAAGGTGCGATGGCAGGGGGCGCTGTCCTCGGCACCGAAGTTCAGGACCGTACCGTCGGATCCCGACGTCCGGGCCGCTGCGGGCCTGGCTGCCTGCGCCATCATCGAGGGGCTTGTGGTGATGGTGGCAGTCCTGCTGGGCATGTTCCTCGGTGAGCTCGTCCGGCCGGAGTTTCCGTGGGTGCTGGCTTCCTGTGGGGCGTTGGGGGTCGCGATCGGTTCCGCCTTCCGGATCCGGCGCGCTTGGTGCTATCTGAACGTGCTGCACGCTGGGTCACGCTCCGCTTGACCACTGGACCTGCCATGTCGCGGTTGGGGTTCCCTTGATTAGCATCGTTCTACATGCTCCAGGGGTAGCTGGAACGGCGGACAGACAGGTCCCCATCCCCTCGATAACGTCATTGCATGAGCAATGCGGAGCCAGGGGACTTGGCGCAGGTGCAATTGGCGCATGCCCAGCGGCCGATCCCGTCCCGTCGGCGCCTGCTACAGTCCGCGGCAACGTTCGCCGGCATCTTCACCGCGCTCAACCTCACCGTCGTCTGGGGCGTCGACCAGCTATGGGGCCTGAATTATGAGCGCTTCCTCGTCGGACTGCTCGTAGCGTTGCTGATCGGACTGGCTGTGCGACGGCTCATCCGCATTCCGGTCCCTGTGGTACGCCGTGTCGAAGGACGAAAGCAAGCCGATCGAGCCCGTGATGAGACGGTCCGCATCGGGCACGTGCCGGCTTCTTCCTCCTTGCGAACCGGTGCAGCCGTCAGGTCATGCGAGGACGTCGAAGGAGCTGCTTTCGCCGTTGGATTGGGCCTGACGATAGGACTGGGCCTGGTGCTGTGGCCTCACATGGCCTGGACGGTGGTGCTCATTGCGTTCGTTCTGGTCGCACTGGGACCAGCGGTACGTATGCGTCGTGCGTGGGCCTACTTGCGTCTCCACGAGACGAGCCCGAACCCAGGCTAGATTCCACCCACCGGGTGCGATACGGGTTCCCGTTTGCGCTGGGAGTCCGCCCGGCGAGTCGGTTATCAGGGGGTCTTAGGGGCCGATGTTAGGCTTCGCGAACTCAACGGAAGTGATGTCATGCACACCAAAGTCCGAGTCGCAGCGATCGTCGTTCTCCTTCTCGCACTAGGCCTGTTCGCCATTACTGAATGGTTGCCCGCCCTCCTCTTTCTCCCCGCGGCAGGAGGTGCACTCCTTCTGAACGAGTCCGGGATGCTCACACCTGGGCGGCTCCGTCACGACAGGGACCGCTCACGCTCCTAATCGTTGCGGGTCCATGGGCATCGGCACGTGCAGTTGGGGTTGGTGTTCGGTCGTGGCGGTGTCGGATGTCCGGCTGGTGGGGGATCTGTGGGCGGTGGCATCGGGAAACAATGGGGTGGCCGTGTTGCCGTTGAAAGGCTCGTTGTCCGTGAGTGGTGCTCCTGTCCTGTCTGTTCGTGAGTTGGTGTGTGGTTATGCCGGGGTGCCGGTGACCGCCGGGGTCAGCTTCGAGGTGGGGCCAGGGGAGGCGGTGGTGCTGCTCGGGGCCAATGGGGCGGGCAAGTCCACGGTGTTGCGCACGTCGGTGGGCCAGCAGGCTGCGGTGAGCGGGGACAGGTGGCTGAAGGGTGGGCCGGTGGTGGAGAACTCGCTGGTCTACCGGCGGGTGGTGAGTTGTCTGTTCGACGAGGACGCTTTTTTGCCTGGGGTGTCGGTGGGTCATCACCTGGAATTGGTGCTGCGCGGTCACGGGGTAGCCGAGGCGGCGGTAGTGGCGGGCGAGGCGGTGGCGGAGTTCGGGTTGGGCGACCGGGTGGACGCCTCGCCGTTCGCTCTGTCTTCGGGCCAGCGCCGGCGGGCGCTGCTGGCCGCAGCCCTGATCCGCCCGTTTGAGCTGCTGGTCCTCGATGAGCCCGAACAGCGCCTGGACACTCTGATGCGGTCCCGGCTGGCCGATCGTCTGGTCGCCGCCCGCGACGCGGGGGCGGGGTTGCTGATCGCCACGCACGACGCGTCGCTGGCGGAGGCGGTGGGCACCACCGTGCTCGCCATCGATAGGGACACCGCCCTTCCACCGGTCGTTGCTGACCCGCAACGGGAGGGACGGTCGTGACGGCCGGTGTCGGCGTGAGGCCTGCCGGGCCCGCTGAGATCGAGGTGTTCCTGCGAGGCGCCCGGGCGCAGGTTCGAGGCCGGGCTCGAGGTGCGGATCGGTTCGTCGATGTCTACACCGGGCTGTTCGTCACGGTGGTGCTGGTGGCCTGGGCGGTCGCCGGGGTCCTGGGTCTCGGGGCCTCGTTGGGGGATCTGGTGGCCGCCGGTTCCCCCGGCGGGATGCTGCACCGCCCGGCGGCCGCCTGGGTGGGGGCCGGGGCGCCGGTGCTCGGAGTCGCTGTGCTGCTGGGGGTGGCCTGGGTCGGTGTGGTGGACCTGTTGCGGGGGCTGGGACCGGTGGGGGTGTCCCCGGAGCGGGCGGTGTGGGTGTGGCCGCTGCCCGGGGCCGGGGCGCAGGAACCGATCCGCAGTGTGCGCCGGATGCTGTGGGTGGCGGTTGCGGCCGGGGCGGTGTTCGGTGGCACCGGGCTGCTGCTGCTGTCGGGTGCCGGGCCGGCAGCCGGGCGGGGCGCGCCGTGGTGGGAGGCGGCGGCACGGCTGGTGTGCTGGGCCGGTCTGGGGGTCAGTGCGGTCGGGGTCTCTGTCTGGGCCCAGACCGCCGGCGGGGTGCCGGACTCGCTGCGGTCCCGCCCCTGGGCGGGCTGGTTCCTGGTGCTGGGGGCTGTGCTGGTCGTGTTGGCCGGGACCCGGGACGGGGCCACCGGCCCGTGGGATGTCCTCGTGCCGCCCCTGTGGGTCGTGGGGGTCGCAGGATTACTGGTGGTAGTGGCCGGGCTGTTCTGGGTCTGGTCGCTGCGGTGGGCCCGGGGCCTGGACGGGGTGCACCTGCGGGCGTCCGGAGCGCGGACCCGGCATCTGTCCAACGCCGTGTCCCTGCTGTCGACCCAGGACCTGACCGCCGCGCTGGCCCCCGCCACGGTGACCGGGGTGCGGGGACTGTCGGGGAGCACACCGGGCTGGGTGTCGGGGCCGCGCACGGTGGTGCTGTTCGCCTCGCTCACGGCCCTGCGGACCAGCCGGTGGCGGTCCGGGCTGGTCGTCGACCTCGGGCTGACCGTGGTGCTGCTGGCCGCCTTCTCCCACACCGTGGTGCTGGCCGGCTGGGCCGCGCTGCTGGTGGTGGGATACCGGGGGCTGGGCCGCGGCACGGCCTATCTGGCCGATCTGCGCGCCGGGGCCGCCGCCGAACGGAACCTCCCGATCGCCCCCACCGCAGCCGCCCTGATGCACCTGGTCCTCCCGTGCGTGCTCAACGCCGCGGTCCTGGGCGCCGTGGCACTGCTGGCCGGGCTCGCGGCCGGCACCAGCTGGGCGGTGATGATGCTTCTCGGTGCCGTGACCGGGACCGGAATCGGTGCGGCCGGCCTTTACCGCGCTCTGGGCCCGGAACCGGACCACACCCAGCCCCCGATCGACACCCCCCTGGGACCGGTGCCCGTAGCCCAGCTGATCGGCTACAGCCGGGGGCTCATCCTGGTGCCCGCCCTGCTCGCGGCACCGGCCACCGTACTGCTCCACCCCACCGCCTGGCCGGCGGCCCTGGCAGCCGCCCTCGCCCTGACGGCCACCGCCGTGGCCCTGGCCATCAGCACCGACCGGAAACACTGAGACCCGAATCCTGGGGGCCACAGCCGAGCCGAACCACACCTACCGGGCTCCCGAGGTGCGATAGGGGTTCGTGCCCGGGCGCGAGGCAGCGCCCGGCGGTCGGTTGAGGTGCTTTCCGAATTCCGCTGACCAGTGGAGACCGAGGACGCGTGGCGCGCGAACCTGAGGCATGTCGATGTCTCTACGGTGGTGGCATGGGATCCATCGTGTCTGCTCCTGCCGATCTGGTGATCGCCACCAGCGACGGCATCGATGTGCACTTCGCCGGCATCGACCTCGACGCCAGCCTGTCTGCCCAAGCGCAGGAGCCACCGGGTGGCAACGGCGTGCGGATCAGCCTCGCCGCGGTGCGCGGGGAAGAGACCATGCGCCGGGACGGCCAGTTCCAGGCTGCCCGCCTGGCCTGGGCCCAGCGGCGGCAGGACCAGGTGACCGAGGAGGAGCCGGTGCCGCTCATGCCGGGGTTCTCCGTCCTGGACCGGGTCGGGGTGGTGCTCAGCGATGAGCTCGGTACCGAGTACCGCCTGGTGGCCGGACAGGCGGCCGGGGACGGCACCGAGTGGGAGAGTGCCTGGGAGTTCGTGCCCCAGCCCTCGGAGGTGTCCGGGACCCTCCGACTCCAGTTCACCCTGGACGGAGCGCCGACCGGCAAGACCTGCGAGGTCCGGGTCCCATAGGCTTCGACGGCGCCCGTGAGCCGGGTGACCGTGCCCACGACCGCTGGTATCGCGTCGAGGCGCTGGGAAGACAAGCCTGGCCCCGCGATCTCAGGCGCAAGGACCACGAGCACAGTTGAGGAAAGGAACGGCGATGAACACCCCGGACTATGCAGGACTGGAGCGCCTGCTGCGGGAGCGCAACGGGATCGACTGGGTGATGGTCGCCAACGTGATCGACGATGCCACCGCCTACGGCCTGCCCGGGACCGAAGAAAACGCCATTGACTACATCGTGGGGCTTCATGAGCAGGGCAAGATCCGTGTCGGTACCTACGTCCATGGCACCCGGGAAGGATTCATCCCGTGGGAGGAACCGATCCCCGACCTGCCGGCCCGCTTGCGGGCGGCCTTGGTGCCCACAGACCCCGAGGACCCCTTGGGGCCGGTCATGACCGTCATGTTCACGTTCATCGACGAGGCCCCACCCGCTGCTTGATCGATGGAGGGCAAGAAATTCCTCCACGGGCTCAGATGGAGGGTATGGCGAGACTCCGGGGTCTACTTCCTGCCCTTCTCTCGCCCTCTCAGACGAAACCCGTGAGTGCTCCTTACCGACAGGTCGGCCATACCGTGGGACGAACCTACCTGAGGCCTCTATACACGCGGAAGGAGACCACTTGAAGGCCACGGCGGCCTCATCCGGAGTTCAATCGTCGACCCACTGTGCTGCGGTTGAGGTTGGGTCTGGGCGCCTCTAGGGGGAGCCCGGAAGAGCATCCGTGGTCTTTCTGGCGCACAAGAGGGGATCGAGCAGAGCGGAACTGGCGTGTGAGGATACGACTACCTGCGCCATGAGCGGTGGCAGACCGGCAGAACGGAGCAAGCGCAGATGTCGTCGAATGGGATAGCCCGGTTGATCATCGGTGTGTTCGGCCTTCTGCTGATCGTGCTTACGGTTGTCGAGTCCCCGGAATTTGCCTGGTCTCTGGTTCCCATTGTCTTCATCATTCTGGCTCTGCTGTTCGTCCTGCCGGGGCGACGGCTCGCCTGGGGGCCGAGGTCGCCGAAGGCCCAGCGGGTGATCTACACGGCGGTCTTCGTGCTGGGGGCGATCCTGGCCATGCTTCTGCCCGAAGTCGTCCGGGGGGAGGGGATGTCCTGGTTTATCCTTCCCGTCACGGCGATTGCTGCAGCGACCATCGGAACCATTAGCTGGTTCACTTTCCGAGCGCAGGGGCAAGGGTCCGAGGGCGGCGGGAGGGAGATTCGCTGACATGGAAGTTGTCCAGCCTGTCCGGGTGGACACGGGCCCTTGCCGTGGAATAGGGCGCGGAAGCCGAGCATCCACGGGTGCAGCTGGGGTTCTTGACGCGACGCGATGGCTATCGGCGCATGTCCCTTCGCAACAACGGTCGTTCACTTATGCACATATGATGGATGTTTGTACCGGGCGGTAAGACAAAAGACCGCCCAGACCTGGGGGTGGCGGGTGCAGCAGCGACGGTGGGCGCAGCTGGCGGTGCTGGGCGGGTTGTTCATGATCGCCGTCGGGGCGGTGCCCCTGTGGTGGAGCATCGGGCACCTGACCTCGCCGGCCACCTCGGAACTCTTCGCCCCGTGGCTGGGCGTGCTCACCGGGGCGATGGCGGTCGTTCTCGGCGTCCTGCTCATCGGTGGTGTTCTCCGTCGGGCTCCTCGGCAGCTGAACCGGCGACGGTCCACCTGGATCATGCTGGTGTGGTGGCCGGTCGCCGGGGTGCTGATGCTGCTCAGCAGCTGGGAGAAGCCGGCCATGGCCGGTGTCGCGCTGTTCCCCGTCCTGGTGGCGTTCCCCGTGGCAGCACTGTTCGAGAAGCCGCGGCAACAGCAGCGCTACGCCCAGCTCATCGCCGCCCGTCCGCACCGGGTGCAGGCCATGATCGGTGTCGGGGTGGTCGGCTCCGTGCTTTTCGGTGCCTTCGGTGTGCTCTCCGCAATCGCGCGGGACTGGCAGTCGCTGGGGGCTTTCCTGGCGTTCTTCCTGATGAGTTCCAGCTACCTGATGGGGGCGCGAGCCGACCGTCGACAGTTCTCTTCGCCGGGGGCACATCCCCGGGGGACCGGTTCCTGAAGTCTCTCCTCGTGTCGGCCGAGGAGTAGGACCCGGCGGGCTCTTCGGGCGACGCTGGAGCCGGGTCACGCCTCGGATGAGGGGTCAGACTGGTGGTGTGCTGTCGTGCCAGGATGCCGTTACCGCAGGCAATGACTGGGGGAGGGGACGATGCTGACCAGGGTCGACAAGGTGCTGCTGGCGCTGTGGCTGGTGCCTCTGGCCGTCGGCGCAGGCGCTGCTGTGAACACTGGCGGGGACGAGCAGATGATCATCCTGTTCGTCACCGGGCTCACCGCTCTGATGTACGTGATCACGGTGATCAGCATGTTCCACTACGCCCGCCGCCGGCGCGAGTGGGCCGAGCAGATGGCCGGTGAAGAAGCTGACCCTGACCACGTGGAGGGGCGCATGTTCTACCCTGGGCACGGCTACATCGACACCCCGCGAGCCCGTGGACGGTCCATGATCACCAGCGACGCGATGAAACTGTTCATCTTCATCCCGGTCGCGGTCTTCTTCGGCGTCACCCAGGGTGAGTGGACCTTCGCCGTGTTCGCTTTCGAGTTCATCGCCATGCTCACCATGGGTGTCTACCTCCACGAGCGCGACACGGAGCTCGATCCGGCGAAGTGACCGGAGCCCGAACCGGCAGGGCCGAGGGCCTGGGGCAGGTTGAGACTCTTCATTGCGGTAGGGGTTCCTTTATGAGCTGTTATCGCAGTGGCACCTTGACCTTCCCCCGGGGGGCAAGGTGCAGGCTGGCTCGGAGAAGGGCACGCGGAGGGCTTCCGATGGGAGTGTTCCTCACGGACTTGTGGAGGTTGTCATGGCTGGAACTGCAGTGATCGAGACCGACCTGGCCATCATCGGTTCCGGTGGTGGTGCTTTCGCCGCCGCGATCCGGGCCTCCAGCCTGGGGCAGCGGGTGGTGATGGTTGAGCGGTCCACGGTGGGGGGTACCTGTGTGAACACCGGGTGCGTGCCGTCGAAGGCGTTGCTGGCCGCCGCGGACGCCCGCCATGTGGCCCTGGACGCATCCGGTCGGTTTCCCGGAATCAGCACCTCCGCCAGCTCGGTGGAGATGTCCGGGCTGATCACGGGCAAGGACGCCCTGGTGGAGGGGATGCGCTCGGAGAAGTACGTGGATCTGATCGGGGACTACGGGTGGGATCTGCGCCCGGGGGAGGCCACGTTCACCGGCGACGCCGGGGATCCGGTGCTGGAGATCACCGGCCGCGGCGGGGCCGTGGAGACGGTGCGGGCCCGGCACTACCTGGTGGCCACGGGCTCGGCCCCGTGGGCTCCACCGGTTGATGGCCTGGAGCAGGTCGACTACCTGACCTCCACGACGGCGATGGAGCTGCAGGAGGTCCCGGAGTCCATGATCCTGCTCGGCGGCGGCTATGTCGCCTTGGAACAAGCCCAGCTCTTCGCCCGGCTGGGCTCGAGGGTCACGATGCTGGTTCGCTCCCGGTTGCTGTCCGGGGAGGAGCCCGAGGTGTCGAAGACGCTGATGGGGGTCTTCGCCGATGAGGGCATCCAGGTGGTGCGCCGGGCTGCGGTCGAGTCCGTGGCCACCGACCCGGCCACCGGGGGCGTCGTGGTGGCCGCCATCACTCGGGCCGGGCGCCAGGAGTTCACCGCGGACCGGCTGCTGGTGGCCACCGGGCGCCGGGCGGTCACCGAGGGCCTGGGCCTGGGGGCGGTCGGGGTGGCCACCGGGGAGCGGGGGGAGGTCCTCGTGGAGGACACGCTGGTGAGCTCGAATCCGCGGATCTGGGCGGCCGGGGATGTCACCGGGTACCCGGAGTTCGTCTACGTGGCCTCGGCCCACGGGGTGACCGCGGTGGAGAACGCCTTCAACGGGACCGGGCAGCGGATCGACTACACCCACCTGCCCCGGGTCACCTTCACCTCCCCGGCCGTGGGCGCGGTGGGCATGACCGACCAGCAGGCCAGGGAGGCCGGCATCCGGTGTGAGTGCCGGGTGCTGCCACTGGAGTACGTACCTCGGGCGCTGGTGAACCGCGACACCCGCGGGTTCGTGAAGATCGTCGCTGAGGTCGATACCGGGCGGATCGTGGGGATCACCGCGGTGGCCCAGGAGGCCGGGGACCTCGCTGCGGCCGGGGTCTACATCCTGTCCGCGGGCATGACGGTGGACCAGGTCGCCACCTTGTGGTGCCCGTATCTGACGATGGCCGAGGGCCTGAAAATCGCCGCCCAGTCCTTCCGCACCGATGTCTCCAAACTGTCCTGCTGCGCCGCCTGAGGCCCGTTCGACCCCACCAGCAACCCGACTCGTGGGAGGGAACGACCGTGAAGGGCCACGATGGCTCTGCGGTGACCGGGCGGGCAGCCACCACGGCCGAGCAGACGCTCACCCAGGCCTCCGCCGACACCTCCGGCAACAGGCCAGGCGGCGGCTGCTGCTGAGATCTCACGTCCTGCCCCGAGATGAGATGGGGCGGCACGACGAGTTCGACGAGTGAAACCGAAAAATCCACCGAATCTGCAGGAGGTACATCATGGGCGAACATTTCGACGTGGCCGTGTTGGGCATGGGCCCCGGTGGTGAGGTCGCCGCCGGCCGCCTGCTCACGGCGGGGAAGAACGTCGTGGTCCTGGAGCGGGAGCTGATCGGTGGGGAGTGCGCCTACTGGGCGTGCGTCCCCTCCAAGACGGTGCTGCGCCCGGCCGAGGCCCGCACCGAGGTCCGCCGGGCCGCCGGGGTGTCCGGGACCGAGGTGGACTGGGCGTCCACCCGCGAGTAACGCGACTACATGATCCGCGACCTCGACGACTCCGCCCAGGCCGAGGGCTACACCGACCAGGGCGCGACCGTGATCCGGGGCGAGGCCCGCCTCACCGGTCCGGGCCGGATCCAGGTCGGGGAGCGGGAGATCACCGCCGAGCACATCATCATCGCCACCGGCTCCGAGGCCGTGGTCCCCCCGATCGAGGGCATCGAGGAGATCACCGCCTGGACCAACCGGGAAACCTACACCACCCACGACCTACCCCAACGGGCGGTGATCATCGGTGGCAGCGCCGTCGGGGTGGAAACCGCCACGTTCCTGGCCCGCTTCGGGGTGCAGGTCACCCTCATCCACCGCGGGGACCGCCTGCTGGGCCGGGAGGAACCCCGGGTGGGGGAGCTCGTCCACGACTACCTGACCGAAGCCGGGGTCGACATCCGCCTGGGTGCCTCGGCCGCCACGGCCCACCGGAACGGTGCGGACAGTGTGGTGACCCTCGAGGACGGGAGTGAGGTGGCCGCCGACGTCGTGATCTTCGGCACCGGCCGCGCACCCCGTACCCAAGGTCTGGGCTTCGAGACGGGCGGGGCACGCCTGGGCGAGCACGGCGAGGTGCTCATCGACGAGCACGCCCGGGCCGGGCAGAATCTGTGGGCGATCGGGGATGTCACCGGGGTGCTGCCCTTCACCCACGTGGCGAAGTACCAGGGGCGGATCGCCGCCGACGCGATCCTCGGCCGGGCGCATCCTGCCACCTATGAGGGGATCCCGCGGGTGGTGTTCGCCGACCCAGAGATCGCCGCCGCCGGCCTCACCGCTGAGCAGGCGCAGCAGCGCGGGATCCGCACCACCGCCACCGAGCTGGATCTGGCCCAGGCCATCGCCCGGCCCTGGACCTACGAGCAGGACCCGCGCGGGCACCTGGGGCTGCTGGCCGATGCCGAGCGGGGAGTGCTGATCGGGGCGTGGGCGGTCGGCCCGCAGGCCGGAGAATGGATCCACCACGCCTCCTTGGCCATCCGGGCGCAGCTGCCGCTAGAGCTCCTGCGCGATCAGGTCGCCCAGTTCCCCACCTACCACGAGGCCTATCAGGCAGCACTGGACAAGCTCGAGGTCTAGGTCTCGGGCCTGCGCAGCTCCGGGAAACCGGGGATGATCCGGTGCAGAACGCGAGAGCAAGCCGAAGAACTGCTCGAGGAAAGGGAAGCACATGGCCCAGCGATTGATCGTCATCGGCGGGGACGCTGCAGGGATGAGCGCGGCCTCGGCCGCACACCGCCAGCTGCCTCGGGGTCAGTTGGAGATCGTGGCTTTTGAGCGCGGTCACTACACCTCCTACTCCGCCTGCGGGATCCCGTACTTCATCGGCAAGGACGTCGCGGAGGCCTCGGAGTTGATCGCTCGCACCCCGCAGCAGTTCCGCGACCACCACGACATCGACGCCCGGACCGGTCACGAGGTCCAGGAGATCGACCTTCACCGGCGCGCCGTACTGGTGCGTGAGCTGCCCACGGGACGGGAGAGGTGGGAGGGCTTTGATCAGCTCATGATCGCCACCGGCGCCACCCCGGCCCGCCCTCCACTGCCCGGGATCCAAGCGCAGGGCATCTACGGGGTGCAGACCCTCGATGACGGCCTGAGGTTGACCCCCTTCGGTGGACGTCCTTGATGGTCAGGCCTGGTGCCTGGCAGGGAGGATGTTCCTGTGGGAGCC
>NZ_JBNAFK010000027.1:0-45563 GCF_049716185.1 Kocuria sp. CH-021
CGCGCCCGCGGTGGGGGCCGCCGCGGGCGCGCCCCCCCCGGGCGGCCCGGCCCTGCTGGTGCGCGGCGGCCCCCCGGGGGGAGACGACGGGCGCCCCCCCCCCCCCGCCCGCCGCCGGGGGGGCGGCGGGCCGGGGGGGGGGGGCGCCCGGGGGGGCCCGGGCGTCCCGCGCGGGGGCCCCCCGGCGAGCTTGCGCAGCTCCTCGGCCCACAGGACCGTGGAACCGATCGTCACGGCCACGAGCCACTGGGCGCCGGTCAGCGCGGCGGTGTCGAACACGCCCTGCAGCACCGGGACCTGCACCACCGCGGCCTGCAGGACCACGACCGCGACGAGGGCCACCCAGACGGCCCGGTTGGTGAACGTGCGCCGGCTGAACACGGTGCGGGTCTCCGAGCGGACGTTGAGCAGGTTGAAGACCTGGAAGAAGACGAAGGTCGTGAACGCCAGGGCCGTGGCCGCGGCCGCGGAGATGCCGGGGAACCACGTGTCGACCAGCAGCAGCACGGACAGGGTGCCCGCGGTCATCACGGTCGCGGCCAGGAGGATGCGCGCCACCCGTCCCCGGTTCAGCAGGGCCTCCCCGGGCGGGCGCGGGGGCCGGCGCATCACCTCGGGATCAGCGGGGTCCACCCCCAGGGCCAGGGCGGGGGGACCGTCCATGATGATGTTCACCCACAGGATCTGCAGGGCCGTGAACGGCGCCCCGCCGGCGAGCCCGGTCACCCCGCAGATCAGGAAGATCATGACGAACCCCCAGGTCGTGGAGAGCTGGAAGCGCACGAACTTGAGGATGTTGTCGTAGATGCCGCGTCCGCCCTCGACAGCGGCCACGATGGTGGCGAAGTTGTCGTCGGTGAGGATCATCCGGGCGGCGCCCTTGGCCACGTCGGTGCCGGTGACGCCCATGGCGATGCCGATGTCGGCCTGCTTCAGGGCCGGGGCGTCGTTGACCCCGTCGCCGGTCATCGCCACCACCTGACCGCTCCGCTGCAGGGCCTTCACGAAGCGGATCTTGTGCTCGGGGGCGACCCGGGCCAGCACCCCGTAGCCGGACGCGCGGTCGGCCAGCTCGGAGTCGTCCATCGCGTCGAGGTCCGCTCCGGAGACGGCCCGTGCCGGGATCCCGAGGGACCGGGCGATGGCCGAGGCGGTGCGGAGGTGGTCGCCGGTGATCATGTGCACGGCGATGCCCGCACCGTGGGCCGCGGCGATGGCGTCGGCGGCCTCCGGCCGCGGCGGGTCCATGATGCCCACGAGACCGTACAGGGTCAGGCCCGCCACGAGGCCCCGCAGCTGCGCCCCGTCGTCGGGCAGCGGACCCGCGCCCGGTCCGACGGTGTCCAGGCGGCCGCCGGCGATCAGCAGGGTGCGCAGCCCCTGCCCGGCCAGCTCGTCGACGCCGGCCAGAATGCGGGCGGGGTCCTCGGCTGTGAGGGGCCGGGGGCCGTCGGCGGTGAGCACGGAGTCGGCCAGCTCCAGCAGCACGCCCGGAGCGCCCTTGACGAACATCTGGTACCCGGCGGCCGCGGTGGTCCCGGGGACGGCGGTCCGCTCGTGGAAGGTGGCGTGGAACTTGTAGGCGGAGTCGAAGGGCACCTCCGCCACGCGCGGGTGCTCCTGGCGTGCCCCCTCCACGTCCACGCCGCCCTTGCGGGCCAGCACGGCCAGCGCGCCCTCCGTGGGATCGCCCATCGCCTGCCCGTCGCGCACGGTGGCGTTGTTGCACAGCGCCATGGCGAGGTAGATCTCGGACGAGGGCCGGGCCCGGACGTCGTCGGGACCGACGATGCGCCCCTCCGTGGAGTAGCCCTCACCGGTGACGCGGTACGCGGAGCCGTCCAGGACCAGCCTCCGCACCGTCATCTCGTTGAGGGTGAGGGTCCCGGTCTTGTCCGTGGCGATGTGCGTGGTGGAGCCGAGGGTCTCCACCGCCGACAGCTGCTTGACGATCACCCCGCGCCGGGCCAGCCGGTGGGCGCCCATCGCGAGGGTGAAGGCGACGACCGCGGGAAGCCCCTCGGGCATGGTGGCCACGGCCAGGGACACGGCCGTCAGCATGAGCTCCGTCCAGGGCTGCCCGCGGACCAGGCCGAGGACGACGACGACGCCGACGACCACGAAGGCGACAAGCGTCAGCAGCCGGGCCAGCCGGTCGATCCGGCGCTGCAGCGGGGTCCGGGCCTCGCCGGCGGTCTCGAGCATCCCGGCGATCGATCCCATCTGCGTGGTCGTGCCGGTGCCGGTGACCACGGCGACGCCGCGCCCGCGGGTGACCTCGGTGCCCATGAAGACCAGGTTGGACCGGTCTCCGAGCGGCACGTCCGGATCAGGGACCACGGCGGGGTTCTTGTCCACCGGCTGGGACTCTCCGGTCAGAGCCGCCTCGGCGACCTGCAGCTGGGCCGCCTCGAGCACCCGGGCGTCGGCGGGGACCAGGTCCCCGGCCTCCAGCAGCACGATGTCCCCGGGCACCAGCTCGGCCTGGTCCACCTCCACCTCGTGCCCGTCCCGGCGCACCCGCGCGGTGACCACGGACATCGTGCGCAGAGCCGCCAGGGAGGACTCGGCCCGCGCCTGCTGGACGTAGTTGAGCACCGTGTTGAAGGCGACCACGAGCAGGATCACCACCGGCGTCTTCCACTCCTGGGACACCAGCGCGGAGACGAGCGCCGCGACCAGCAGCACGATGGTCATCCGGTCCGAGAGGAGGCCCAGGACCTTGCGCCAGACCGGCACCCCGGCGGCCTCGGCCAGCACGTTGGGGCCGTGCCGCCGGGCTCGCTCGGCGACGTGCTCGTTCGACAGTCCCTGCGCCGGGTCGACGTCGAGATGTGCCGTGACGGCCGCTGCGGGACGGGTGTGCCAGGAAGAACTCACGGAGGCCTCGATCGCTCGACAGTGCCCCCAGACTAGCGCCGGCGACCGGGCGCCCGAGCCGTCCTCCTCCGGGGCCCGGGCCGCGAGGACCCGCCGGTGCGGGGTGTCAGGGGAGGCCGCCGACGCGGCGCCGGGCGACGATGCCGGAGCCGATCACGGCCAGCACGCCCGCTCCGGCCACGGCGTAGCCCGGAGCGCCGGACGCGGCGGCGGGCGCGCCCTCGGCGACGGACCCGCCGACGGACACCATGTCGGACTCGGCGACGGACACGGCGTCGGACCCAGTGACGGACACCGCACCGGGGCCGGTCCCGTCGGCCGCCGCGGGGGAGGCGGTCATGCCCAGGACGCCCAGGACGAGGGCCGGGACGGCGAAGCGGGGGAGCACGGTCATGGGTCGTCCTTCGAGGGGTGACGGGGATCACGCATGCCGTTGCCGACGGTACAGGAGGCCGGCGGCCGGTTCCACCGTCCTCCGACGCCGGCGAGTCCCCGAACCGCCCCGCCGGGACCACCGCGCCACCGGATGTCGCCCGGACGTGGGAAGCTGGGACCCACCCCACCCCAGCACGCGGCCCGGACCGGCCGCCACACAGGAGGACGCGGCCATGACCCCACCGAGGCGCCCCGCACCCACCGCCGGACCCACCTGGCGCGACGTCGAGCCCACCCCGCTCATCCTGCTCACCGGCCCCGAGGACTACCTCGCCGCCCGCGCCCGCGACCGGGTCCGCACCGTCCTCAAGGAACAGCGCGGACCCGTCGAGCTCTCCACCGTCGACGCCGCCGCCTACGCCCCCGGGCAGCTCGCCGCGCTCGCCAGCCCCTCCCTGTTCGACGACGCCAAGCTCATCCACGTCAGCAACCTCGCGGCCATGAACGACGACTGCCTCGCCGACGGCCTCGCCTACGTCCAGGCACCCGACCCGGACGTCGTCGTGCTGTGGGAGCACAGCGGCGGCAACCGCGGCAAGAAGCTCCTCGACGCCCTCAAGGCCGCCGGCGCCGCCGTCGTGGAGTGCAAGCCCCTCAAGAACGACCGCGACAAGACCGACTTCATCGTCACCGAGTTCCGCACCCACCGGCGCCGCATCGACCCGGACGCCGCCCGTGCCCTGGCCGCGGCCGTGGGCAGCAGCACGGCGGAGCTGGCCGCCGCGTGCGCCCAGCTGCTCTCCGACGGGCCCGAGAGCATCAGCTTCGACGACGTCGAGAAGTACTACGGCGGGCGCGTGGAGGCCACCGCGTTCAAGGTCGCGGACGCCGCCCTCGCCGGACGCGCCGAGAGCGCCCTCAAGCTGTGGCGCCAGGCTCTCGACACCGGGGTGGACCCCGTTCCGATGGTCGGGGCGCTGGCGGCCAAGCTGCGCACGATCGCCCAGGTGCACGGGACCCGCGGCGGCGCGGGACAGCTCGCCCAGCGCATCGGGGCGGCCCCGTGGCAGGTGGAGCGGGCGCAGGAGGAGTCCCGGCGCTTCTCCGAGGAGGACCTCGTGCGGGCGCTGCGGGCGCTGGCCGAGGCCGACGCGCAGGTCAAGGGCGAGGGCCGGGACCCGGCCTACGCGGTGGAGCGGGCCATCACGACGATCGCCCTGTCCGGGCGGCGCTGAGCCGCGGAGCGCGCACGACGGAGGCCCCGTCCCTGAGCGGGACGGGGCCTCCGTGCGGACCGCCGGCGCGGCGGTCGCGGCTCGCGGGGAACCGGGATCAGATCTTGGCGACCAGCTTGGCCAGACCGGACTTCTTGTTGGCCGCGTTGTTCTTGTGCAGGACGCCCTTGCTGACGGCCTTGTCGAGCTTGCGGGAGACGACGCGCAGGGCGTCCTGGGCGGTCTCCTTGTCGGAGGCGCCGACGGCCTCGTCGACGCGGCGGACCAGCGTCTTCAGCTCGGACTTGTACGCGTTGTTGCGCAGACGCGCCTTCTCGTTGGTGAGGTTGCGCTTCTTCTGGGACTTGATGTTGGCCACGTATAACTCCTTGGCGATGGGTGCGGAATTCGGTCAGTGAGGGCAAACAGGACCGTCATGTGACTGAGTGGGAGTGGGGACGCCCGTGTGGCGACCGCCCTGCAGTGCCCGACGACCAGCGCGGACACACAGCAGAAAAGTCTAGCAGACGGCGCCCCGCCGCCGGGCGGCGGCGACACGCGGCACTCCGCGGAACGGCGCGCTCAGCCGCGCAGGCGGTGCAGCCGTCCGGCCACCCGGTCGAAGAGGTGCTCGGGCAGGACCGCGCCCTCCCGCCGGACGTCCGCGGGCAGCACCTGGACCACGCGGTCGAGCTTGACCTCGGACGGCCGGCCCCGGGGGTCCCACGGGCCCGTCCCCACGTCCACGTAGGCGGGGTCCTGCTCCAGCCCGTTGTTGCGGTCCCGGGAGGTGAGCATCAGGCACAGCAGGTGGTCCCCGGCCCGGTCCACGACGAGCACCGGGCGGTCCTTGCCGCGGCGGTGGTCCTCCTCGAAGGGCACCCAGGTCCACACGATCTCCCCGGGATCGGCCTCGCCGTCGGACAGCGGGCGGTAGACGGGCCGGACGGGGCCGGTCCAGTCCCCGGGGTAGGGGCGGGAGAGCCCCTCGGTGCGGGCCTCGCCAGCCCGGGACGGCACGGTGGGCCGCGGCGAGGTGGAGGCGGCGCGCCCGCCGGGCCGGCGGCGCTCCGGACCGCGACCGCCGGAGCGCCGGTAGGCGTCCACAGCGCGGGCGGCGAGCCGGGCCAGGGTGCCGAGGTTCAGCTTCATGCGCCCACTCTAGCCAGCGGGCGCCCGGCGTCGTCGGGCTCCCACGGGGCGAAATGGCTCTCCATGACCGAACGTGGGAAACTGGACAGTTGAATCCCCGGCGCGATCCACCCGCCGGTAGCCCCAGGACCTGCCGGAAGCGACGATCTCCCGGAGAAAGGACCGCCCGTGTCACCGCTGGCCGTCAATGCCCCGGTTCCCGCCTCGACCGACCCGTCGATCCTCCGCAACTTCTGCATCATCGCCCACATCGACCACGGGAAGTCCACGCTCGCGGACCGGATGCTGCAGGCCACCGGCGTGGTGACGCCCCGGGAGATGAAGGCCCAGTACCTGGACCGGATGGACATCGAGCGCGAGCGCGGGATCACCATCAAGTCCCAGGCCGTGCGGATGCCGTGGAACGTGGCGGGCACGGACTACGCCCTGAACATGATCGACACCCCGGGCCACGTGGACTTCACCTATGAGGTCTCCCGGTCCCTGGCCGCGTGCGAGGGGGCCCTGCTGCTGGTGGACGCCGCCCAGGGCATCGAGGCGCAGACCCTGGCCAACCTCTACCTGGCCATGGAGAACGACCTCACGATCATCCCGGTGCTGAACAAGATCGACCTGCCCGCGGCCCAGCCGGAGAAGTACGCCCAGGAGCTGGGCAACCTCATCGGCGTGGACCCGGACGACGTGCTGCGGGTCTCGGGGAAGACCGGCGAGGGCGTGGAGGCGCTGCTGGACCGGATCGTCCGGGAGGTCCCGCCCCCGGAGGGCCGGGCCGACGCGCCGTCGCGGGCCATGATCTTCGACTCCGTCTACGACACCTACCGCGGCGTGGTCACCTACATCCGCGTGGTCGACGGCAAGCTGACCCCGCGCGAGCGGATCCGGATGATGTCCACCGGCGCCCAGCACGAGCTGCTGGAGATCGGCGTCATCTCGCCCGAGCCGAAGCCCACCGAGGGGCTCGGCGTGGGCGAGGTGGGCTATCTCATCACCGGGGTCAAGGACGTCCGCCAGTCCCGGGTGGGCGACACCGTGACCAACCACCAGCGGCCGGCGGCCGAGAACCTGGGCGGCTACGAGGACCCCAAGCCGATGGTCTTCTCCGGGCTCTTCCCCATCGACGGCTCCGACTACCCGGTGCTGCGCGACGCCCTCGACAAGCTCCAGCTCAACGACGCCGCCCTGGTCTACGAGCCCGAGAACTCCGCGGCGCTGGGCTTCGGGTTCCGCTGCGGGTTCCTGGGCCTGCTCCACCTGGAGATCACCCGGGACCGACTGGAGCGGGAGTTCGACCTCGACCTGATCTCCACGGCGCCCTCCGTGAGCTACAACGTCACCCTCGAGGACCGCTCCGAGCGCGTGGTCACGAACCCGTCCGAGTTCCCCGAGGGGAAGATCGCCGAGATCCGCGAGCCCATGGTCGCCGCGACGGTGCTGGCGCCCTCCGAGTTCATCGGCGCGATCATGGAGCTGTGCCAGTCCAAGCGCGGCCAGCTCAAGGGCATGGACTACCTCTCCGAGGACCGGGTGGAGCTGCGCTACCGGCTGCCCCTCGCCGAGATCGTCTTCGACTTCTTCGACCAGCTGAAGTCGCGCACCAAGGGCTACGCGTCCCTGGACTGGAAGGCCGAGGGCGAGGAGGCCGCCGACCTCGTCAAGGTGGACATCCTCCTGCAGGGCGAGCCGGTGGACGCCTTCAGCGCCATCACCCACCGGGACAAGGCGTACGCCTACGGGGTGATGATGACCGGCAAGCTGCGCGAGCTCATCCCGCGCCAGCAGTTCGAGGTCCCCATCCAGGCGGCCATCGGCTCCCGGGTGATCGCCCGCGAGAACATCCGCGCGATCCGCAAGGACGTGCTCTCCAAGTGCTACGGCGGCGACATCTCGCGCAAGCGCAAGCTGCTCGAGAAGCAGAAGGAGGGCAAGAAGCGGATGAAGATGGTGGGCCGTGTGGAGGTCCCCCAGGAGGCGTTCGTCGCGGCGCTGTCCTCCGACGAGGCCGGGGCGAAGGACAAGAAGAAGTAGTGGCCCCCGCACAGCCGGAGGGCCTGCCCGGCCCGCTCGACGGTCTGCTGCCGGCCTCCGCCGCGGAGGGCTCCGCCGAGCGCACGCTCAGCCTCTACGTGCACGTGCCGTTCTGCGCGGTCCGGTGCGGGTACTGCGACTTCAACACCTACACGGCCGTGGAGCTCGGCGCCGGGGTGTCCCAGGACGCCTACGCCGGCGACGCCGCGGCGGAGGTCCGCTGGGCGCGCCGGGTGCTGGCGGACTCCGGGGCCGCCCCCCGCCCGCTGCACAGCGTGTTCTTCGGCGGCGGGACCCCCACGCTGCTGCCCGCCGAGGACCTCGCGGCGGTCCTGGCGCAGGCCCGGGAGAGCTTCGGGCTCGCCGAGGGCGCGGAGGTGACCACCGAGGCCAACCCGGACTCCGTGACGCCGGAGTCCCTCGCGGTGCTCGCGGCGGCCGGGGTGACCCGGGTGTCCTTCGGGATGCAGTCGGCCGTTCCCCACGTGCTCGCCGTCCTGGACCGCACGCACGACCCGGAGAACGTGCCCCGCGCCGTCCGCTGGGCACGCGAGGCGGGCCTGGGCGTCAGCGTGGACCTCATCTACGGCACCCCCGGGGAGTCCCTGGCCGACTGGGAGCACTCGGTGCGCACGGCGGTGGGCTATGAGCCGGACCACGTCTCCGCGTACTCGCTGATCATCGAGGACGGCACGAAGCTCGCGGCGCGGATGCGGCGCGGGGAGGTCCCGCCCATCGACGAGGACGACCAGGCCGACAAGTACGAGCTCGCGGACCGGATCCTCGGGGACGCCGGCTTCGAGTGGTACGAGGTGAGCAACTGGGCCCGCCCCGCCGGCGGCGCGGACCCCGGGGCCCACCGCAGCCGGCACAACCTCGCGTACTGGCGCAACCAGGACTGGTGGGGCATCGGCCCCGGTGCGCACTCGCACGTGGGCGGGACGCGCTGGTGGAACCTCAAGCACCCCGTGCCCTACACCAACCGGGTGCGCGCGCGGCAGTCGCCCGCGGCCGGGCGCGAGATCCTCGACGCCGGGACCCGGCACCTCGAGCGCGTGATGCTGGAGGCCCGGATCCGCGACGGTCTGCCCACGGCCGCCCTGACCGGGAGCGGGCGCGGCGCGGTCGCCGGGCTGATCGCCGACGGTCTCGTGGAGCCCGCGGCGGCGCTGCGCGGCTCGGTGGTGCTGACCCTGCGGGGCCGGCTCCTGGGCGACGCCGTGGTGCGGCGGCTGCTCGCCTGAGCGGCGCGGCTCCCTTTCGCCGCCGGAGAGGGCGGACCCGGCGCGGGACGTCCCCGCGTGCGAGAAGCGGCGTCAGCCGCGCTCGGCGCGCTCCCGGGACCGTTCGCGCAGCTTCTCGACGAGCCGGTCGTAGAGCCGGGTGTTGAAGCGGTACTGGTGCGGCTCGCCCTGGTTGACGCGGACCCCACCGATCAAGGACCCGACGGCCAGCAGCAGCCACGCGGCGGCGGCGGCGAGCGCGAAGAACCAGCCGATGAACGGCACCGGGGCCAGCAGGATGCCCGCCACCACCACGAGGGTCGGCAGCAGGGTGAAGTTCATGGCCTCCATGGACTCCTGCTCGGTGAACGGCCCCCGGCCGCGGAAGACGCGGTGGAGCAGGAACGAGGGGAGGAAGCCGATGACGCCGCCGAAGTGCGCCAGGGTCGCCCACTGGTGGTCCTCGGTGACGGTCAGTGGCTGGGCCACGGGGGAGAGGCCCTCGAACGGGGCCCCGGCGTTCTCGCGGCTCGATCGGGGGTCGGTCTGCACGGGCACGGAAGTCCTTCGGCGGTGGGACCGCGGCGGAACCGCGGCCGGTGGGTGGGACTCCACCATCCTACCGACCGGTCCGGACGGCGGCGGATCGCGGCCTCGCACGTGTGCCTTTGTGACGTCACGACCGGCTCGTCCCGGCCGCCGGAGGGTGCGGGGGCGCGCCGGATCACGCCTCGGATCAGGCCGCGGGCGCGGTGAGGAAGTCGATCAGCTCCTCGACGCGGCCCAGCAGGGACGGCTCCAGGTCGGCGTAGCTGTCCACGCGGGCGAGGATGTGCTGCCAGGCCCGTCCCAGGTCCCCGGGGGTCCGGTGCGGCCAGCCGAGGGCGGCGGCGGCGCCGGTCTTCCAGTCGGTGCCGCGGGGCACCACGGGCCAGGCGTCGACGCCGAGCGCGCGCGGCTTGACCGCCTGCCAGATGTCGACGTACGGGTGGCCCAGCACCAGGACGTTGCCCGGGGCGCCGGGCAGGCGCATGGTCTCGGCCGCGATCCGGGACTCCTTGGAGCCCGTCACGAGGTGGTCCACGAGGATCCCGAGCCGCCGCCCGGGGCCGGGCCCGAACTCCCGCACGGCGGCGGGCAGGTCGTCGATGCCGTGCAGCGGCTCCACCACGATGCCCTCGACGGCCAGGTCGTGGCCCCACACCTTCGCCACCAGCTCGGCGTCGTGGTAGCCCTCGACCCACACCCGGGAGGCCTTCGCGGTGCTCGCGCGCAGCCCCTCGACGGCCACGGACCCCGACCGCGTGCGGGCGGGCGTCCTCGCCGCCGGGGTCCGGCGGGGCTCGACGACGACCACGGGCTCGCCCTCGAGCAGGAACCCCGGTCCCAGCGGGAACGCCTTGACCCGGCCCCGGCGGTCCTCCAGCCCCATCACGCGCATGCCGCCGATGGTCTCCAGGGACACGACGGCGCCGACCCAGCCGGTCGTCACGTCCTCCAGGAGCAGCCCCGGCGCCACCGGAACCTCCGCGGACGCGGGCCGGCGGCGGGCGAGGGCGTCGTCGTCGAGGCTGCGCGGCCCCCAGCCGTGGTCGCTCATGGTCGTCCTCCCGGGTCGCGGTGCCGCGCGTCCGGCGCGGATCAGCCGGAAGCGTACCAAACCGGGGGCGGCGGCCCGGTGGTCGGACACGGGGGCTACACTGGACGGCGTTAGCACTGTGGCCACCCGAGTGCCAGGGCGGCCGGAGCACGAGCACGGACCGGGGAGGAGCGGCGTGAACCATCCGAGACGACTGCAGATCCTGCAGGCCATCGTGGAGGACTACGTGCACTTCCGCGAGCCCGTGGGCTCCAAGGCGCTCGTGGACCGGCACCGGCTCGGCGTCTCCTCGGCCACCGTGCGCAACGACATGGCCGCGCTCGAGGAGGAGGGTCTGATCACGGCCCCCCACACGAGCTCCGGCCGGATCCCCACCGACAAGGGCTACCGCACGTTCGTGGACCAGATCGCGGCCGTCAAGCCGCTGTCCGGGCCGGAGCGGCGGGCCATCCAGCGCCTGCTCGACGACGCCGCGGACATCGACGACGTCATGGAGCGCACCGTGCGGCTGCTCGCCCAGCTGACCCAGCAGGTCGCGGTCGTGCAGTACCCGCACGCCTCCGGCGTGACCGTGCGCCACGTCGAGGTCGTGGACCTCGGGGCCGGGCGGGTGCTCGTGGTGCTCATCCCGACCAACGGCCGGGTGGCCCAGCGCGTGGCCGTGCTGCGGGCGCCCCTCGAGGAGTCCCAGCTGCTCGAGCTGCGCGCCCGGGTGCTGGCCGCCGTGGTGGGGCGCTCCCTGACCGCGGTGCCGGACGCCCTCGCGGTGATGGCCGCGGGCACCGCCCCGCCGCTCCAGCCGGCCGCCGCGGCGGTGGGGGAGGCCGTGGCCGCCCTCGCGGCGGGCGGTGCCGAGCACCGCATGGTCATGGCCGGCACCGCCAACCTCGCCCGTGCCACGGGGGACTTCCACCTGAGCATCGGCCCGGTCCTCGAGGCCCTCGAGGAGCAGGTGGTGATGCTCCGGCTGCTCTCGGAGATGGAGCAGGACGCCCGCGGGGTCGCCGTGCGGATCGGCACGGAGAACGCCGAGGGCCCCCTGTCCGAGGCCGCCGTCGTCGCCACCGGCTACGGGCCGCAGTCGAAGGTGGGGGTCGTCGGTCCCATGCGCATGGACTACCCGTCCACGATGGCCGCCGTGCGCGCCGTCGCCCGCTACCTCTCCCGTATCCTCGGGGGCTGAGCCCCCGCGGGCCCCGCTCCCGGGGCCCTCCAGCGAAACCCACCACAGACCTCTCGACAGAACGGACCACGGTGAGCGATCACTACGAGACCCTGGGCGTGTCCCGGGACGCCAGCCAGGAAGAGATCAAGAAGGCCTACCGCAAGAAGGCCCGCCGGCTGCACCCCGACGTCAACCCCGGCCCCGAGGCCGCCGAGGACTTCAAGCGCCTCTCCCACGCCAACGACGTCCTCTCCGACCCCGAGAAGCGGAGGGTCTACGACGCGACCGGCAACGAGAACGGCACCGACACCGGTTTCGGCGGGGGCTTCCCCGGCTCGGGCTTCGGCTTCGCCGACATCTTCGACACCTTCTTCCAGGGCGCCGGGGGCGCCGGCTCCGGCCGGCGCGGCCCCGCGTCCCGCACCCGCCAGGGCCAGGACGCGCTGATCAACGTCCGCGTCTCCCTCCGGGACGCGGTCTTCGGCACGGAGAAGAAGATCACCGTGGACACCGCCGTGGTCTGCCCCACGTGCAACGGCAGCTGCTGCCAGGCGGGCACCCAGCCCGAGACCTGTGAGGTCTGCCACGGCTCCGGCCAGGTCCAGCGCCAGGTCCAGTCCATCCTGGGCACCGTGGTCACCGCCGCCCCGTGCGCCACCTGCCAGGGCTTCGGCACCGTCATCAAGCACCCCTGCCACGAGTGCTACGGCGAGGGCCGCGTGCGCGACCGCCGCCCGCTGACCGTCAAGATCCCCGCCGGCGTCTCGACCGGCAACCGGATCCGCCTCTCGGGACAGGGCGAGGCCGGCACCGCCGGCGGCCCCAACGGGGACCTCTACGTCGAGCTCAAGGTCGACCCGGACCCCACGTTCGAGCGCCAGGGCGACGACCTGCACGCCCGCGTCCGGGTGCCCATGACCTCCGCGGCCCTCGGCACCACGGTGACCCTCGAGACCTTCGACGGCGAGCGCGAGGTCCCCGTGTCCCCCGGCACGCAGACCGGCCACACCGTGACCCTGCACGAGCTCGGGGCCACCCGGCTGCGCGGCGGCGGGCGCGGCGAGCTGTTCGTCCACCTCGAGGTCGAGACGCCCACGGCGCTCGACGACGAGCAGCGCGAGCTGCTCGAGCAGCTGTCCCGGCTGCGCGGCGAGGACCAGTCGACCGGCACGACCCTGAACTCCCCGGCCGGCTCCGGCGGCTTCTTCTCCCGGCTCAAGGACAGGTTCTCCGACCTGTGAGCCTGCCGGTCTTCAAGGTCGAGCCGGGCCGGCTCACGGGCCTCGGCCCCGGAGCGGTGCTCGCGGTCACCGGCCCGGAGGCCCGGCACGCCGTCACCGTGCGCCGCCTCGCGCCCGGCGAGCCCCTCGAGCTCGTCGACGGCGCGGGGACCCGGGCCACCGGGGAGCTGCGCTCGGCCGACCGCGACAGCATGGAGGTCGTCGTCGTCTCGGTGACGACCGAGCCCGTCCGCACGCCCCGGCTCGTCCTCGCCCAGGCCCTCGCGAAGGGCGACCGGGACCTGCTGGCCGCGGAGACGGCCACCGAGCTGGGCGTGGACGCCGTGGTGCCGTGGCAGGCCGACCGCTCGATCGTGCGGTGGAAGAAGGAGCGCGCCGCCAAGAGCCACGAGAAGTGGGTCCACACCGTCGCGGCCGCCGCCAAGCAGTCCCGCCGGGCGGCCTGGCCGGAGGTGCTGCCGCTGTGCACCACCCGGGAGCTCGCCCGTCTGCTCGGCGAGCCGGGGACGCGGGGCCTCGTCCTGCACGAGGAGGCCGGCGAGTCCCTCGCCGAACTGACCGGCGCCCCGGGGGTGCCGTGGGCGGGCTCGGAGCGGATCGTCCTGGTGGTGGGGCCCGAAGGGGGCATCGCCCCGGCGGAGCTCGAGGCCCTGGCCGGCGCGGGAGCCCACGCGGTGCGGCTCGGCCACGAGGTGCTGCGCAGCTCGACCGCCGGACCCGCCGCGCTGGCGGTGCTCAGCGCCGCGCTCGGACGCTGGGCGTCCGGGCCCCGCTGAGCCCAGCCGGACCGGATCAGCCCGGGAGCACCGCCACGTCCTTGTCGTCGCGCACGGTGTCGCCCTCCGCGTTCCGGCCGACGACCGTCACGACGTAGTCGCCGGGCTCCAGCTCGACCTCCGTCCGGAACCCGGCGGTCCCGTCGGCGCGCGGGACGGCGGCGGCCGCGCCGCTCGAGACGCGCCGCCCGTCCTGCTCGGCCACGCTCCAGCGGCCGCTCCGGACACCGTCCAGCGCCCGGCCGGACACGGTCAGGGAGCCCTCGGCGCGGGCGTCCTGCCGTGGTTCGTCGAGCCAGATCGGCGCCTCGGCGCTCTCGTCGGGCCGGAGGGGGGCGTCGAGTCGCACGGCGCCGAAGACCTCCTCGTCGGGACGGCCGTCCACGAGCACCTTCACCTCGGCCTCGGAGCCCTCGGGCAGCAGGCCCGCCGTTCCCGCGGCGGCCGTGACCGTGTGCGCGAGCTGCTGGAGGGCGAGCCGGGCCTCGTTCCCGTCCAGGTCCGCGCGGAAGGCCTCCGACGGCATGTCCACCGTGATGGTCCCCTCGGGGGACGTCGAGGCGCCCACCCGGTCCACCGGGGACCACAGCGTCCGGTAGTCCGGGTCCCGCGGGGTCGCCCCGGTCATCAGCGCGGCCGCCGCGGCGATGGGGTCCACGGCCGCGGCGGCCTCGGAGGCGTCCCGGAACTCCCGGAACAGCCGCTCCTCGCCGGCCGCGCGGCCCACCCAGTAGACGGGCAGCTTCGTGGTGGCCACCCTGACCTCGGCGGTGCCCGACGCGGCGGGCGCCGCCGGAACGGTGCCCGACGCGGGGACCGCGCCGTCGAGGGAGCTGCCCGGACCGGTGGCGCACGCGCCGAGGACGAGGACGCCCGCCGCGGACAGCGCCAGCACGGGGAAGCGGGCGCGGGCGGACGGGCGCCGGGAACGGGCGGTGGTCATGGGGGGACGCGCACCTCGGCTTTCCGGGATCTTCTGCGGGATCTGCTGGGGGGCGGTGCCGGCACCGGGGGGGGGAGGTCGCACCCGTCCCCCTGCCGGAGGACCGCACCATTCCAGCACAGCGGCCGAGGGCGCCCCCAGCCGAGGAGCCCCTGCGGCCGTGACCGATACCAAATCGGAATGTGCGCCCCCGCGGCCTCCGGCGCCGGAGCCGCGCGGTACCCTGGAAGGAGGACGAGCGCCGTCCGCCGACCCATCCACGGCAACCCGATCGAGAGCGAGAGCACGGCCCGCGCGGCCGAACCCATGACTGAGACGCTGCCCGGCACCACGCACCCACTGACGGCCCGCACCGTCATCACCTTCCCCGACCGCGAGACGATGGTCCGCTGTCTCGGCTCCGGGGACGACACCCTGCGCCAGGTGGAGACCGCGTTCCCGGGCCTCGAGACCAGCCCCCGCGGACTCGAGCTCGGCATCGAGGGCCCGGGCGGGGCCGTGCAGATCGTCGCCACCCTGTTCGACGAGCTGAAGGTGCTGGCCGGGCGCGAGACCTCGATCACCCCCCAGGTCATCACCCAGCTGCTCGCGCTGATCGGCCGGGACCTCACCGCCCGGCCCAGCGGCGCCCTCACCCAGAACATCCTCTCGAGCCGCGGGCGCAAGATCCGCCCCAAGACGCTGCACCAGAAGGCCTACGTCGACGCCATCGACGAGCACACCGTGGTCTTCGGCATCGGCCCGGCCGGTACGGGCAAGACCTACCTGGCCATGGCCAAGGCGGTCCAGGCCCTGCAGGCCAAGGAGGTGTCCCGGATCATCCTCACCCGCCCGGCGGTGGAGGCGGGGGAGCGGCTCGGCTTCCTGCCCGGCACGCTCAGCGAGAAGATCGACCCGTACCTGCGCCCGCTCTACGACGCGCTGCACGACATGATGGACCCGGACTCGATCCCGCGGCTCATGGAGGCGGGCACCATCGAGGTGGCCCCGCTGGCGTACATGCGCGGCCGCACCCTCAACGACGCCTTCATCATCCTCGACGAGGCGCAGAACACCACGCCGGAGCAGATGAAGATGTTCCTCACCCGGCTCGGCTTCGGCTCCAAGATGGTCGTCACCGGGGACGTCACCCAGGTGGACCTGCCGGGGAGCACGTCCTCCGGGCTGCGCCAGGTCCAGCACGTGCTGGGCGGCGTCGAGGACGTCGCGTTCACGGAGATGACCGCGGAGGACGTGGTGCGCCACGAGCTGGTGAGCCGGATCGTCAGCGCCTACGACGCCTTCGACACGACCAACCGGCACCGCAACGAGCGGCGCCGCCGCAAGGACGAGACCCGTGCCGCTCGCGACGCCGCCCCGGCCGGGGACGGGGAGGAGGCCTGATGGCCGTCGAGTTCGACCTCCGGGCCGACCCGCAGGACGTCCCGGCGGCGGACCGCCCGGCCTGGTCCGCGGTCGACGTCGAGCTGCTGGGCCGGCTCGCGGACCACGTCCTGGAGCGGCTGCACGTGCACCCCGACGCGGAGCTGTCCATCGCGGTCGTCGACGAGGACGAGATGGCGCGCCTGCACGTCGAGTGGATGGACCTGCCCGGCCCCACCGACGTCCTGTCCTTCCCCATGGACGAGCTACGACCGGGCACCCCGGAGGAGCCCGCCGTGGGAACGCTGGGCGACATCGTGCTGTGCCCCCCGGTGGCCCTCCGGCAGGCCGAGGCCGCCGGGCACTCCGTCGCGGACGAGCTGTGCCTGCTCACCACCCACGGCATCCTGCACCTGCTGGGGCACGACCACGCCGAGCCGGAGGAGCGGCGGGTCATGTTCGCCCTCCAGCGGGACCTGCTCACGGACTTCCTCGGCCGGCCCGCGCCCGTCGAGACCATGGAGTAGCGCCCCATGATGACCACTGCCGTCCTGGTCGTCGCGGCGATCGTGTTCCTGGGCACGGCCTTCGTCCTCACGGCCGCCGAGACCGGCCTCACCTACCTGCCCCGCGCGGACGCCGAGGCCATCACCCGGGACGCCCCCGAGTCCTCGGCCGCCAGGATCCTGGCCACGCCGACCGCGCACCTGCAGGCCCTGCGCTTCTGGAGCGTGTGGTTCGAGACGGCCTCCGCCGTGGCGGTCGCCCTCGCGATGTTCGACGGTCTCGACGACGTCTGGCTGGCCGGGCTGCTGGCCACCGTGGTCATGGCGGCCGTCGGCTTCGTGCTCACCGGCGTCTCGCCCCGCCAGGTCGGCCGGAGCAACGCCGCGGGCACCGTGCGGGCCACCGCGGGTCTCGTGCGCGTGCTGCGCACGGTGCTCGGCCCGGTCCCCGGGATGCTCGTGCGCCTGGGCTCGTCGGTCGCCCGGGACCCGGAGCGCACCGCCCCCGGCTACCTGACCGAGGAGGAGCTGCTCGAGTTCGTCGACCGCTCCACGGGCCAGGCCCTCATCGAGGACAACGAGGCGGAGCTGCTGCACTCGGTCTTCGACCTCGACGACACCAACGTCCGGGCGGTCATGGTGCCCCGCACCGACATGGTCTCCGTCGACGACGACGACACCGTGGACAACGCCCTGAACCTGTTCTTCCGCTCCGGCTACTCCCGCATCCCGGTGATCGGCGAGAGCGCCGACGACGTCCTCGGCATCCTGTACCAGAAGGACCTCGCGGAGCGGGTCCACCGTTTCGGCACCGGCCTGCGTCTCGGGGGGCTCTCCGAGCTCGCCCGGGAGGTGCGCTACGTGCCCGAGTCGAAGAAGGTCAACGAGCTGCTGCGCGAGATGCAGCTCGAGTCCATCCACGTGGCCGTCGTGGTCGACGAGTACGGCGGCACGGCCGGGCTCGTGACCCTGGAGGACCTCATCGAGGAGCTGCTCGGGGAGATCGTCGACGAGTACGACCGGGAGAAGCCCGAGGTCGCCGAGCTCGGCGGCGGACGCTACCGCGTCTCCGCCCGGCTCGGCGTCGAGGACTTGGGCGACCTGTTCGGCGTCGACCTCGAGGACGACGAGGTCGACACGGCCGGCGGCCTGCTCGCCAAGTCCATCGGCCGGGTGCCCATCGTGGGCTCCCGCGCCACCGTCGAGGGCATCGTCCTCGAGGCCGTCACCCTGGAGGGCCGGCGCAACCGGGTGGGCCAGCTCGAGGTCCGCCGGGACCCCGACTGGGTCCCTCCGGGGTCCACGGCCGTGGAGCCCACCGCCCAGGAGTCCGAGGAGGAGTCCCACCACCATGTCTGAGCCCACACCCGCCGTTCCCGCCGGTGAGCCCGCAGCCGGGGAGCACACCCCGTTCCGCGCCGGGTTCGCCGTGCTGGTCGGCCGCCCCAACGCCGGGAAGTCCACGCTCACCAACGCCCTGGTCGGGCAGAAGGTCGCGATCACCTCGAGCCGGCCGCAGACCACGCGGCACACCATCCGGGGCATCGTGCACCGGCCCGAGGGCCAGCTCGTGCTCGTGGACACCCCGGGCCTGCACCGGCCGCGGACGCTGCTCGGCGAGCGGCTCAACGACCTCGTGGCCGACACCCTCGCCGAGGTCGACGTCATCGGCTTCTGCGTGCCCGCCGACGAGAAGATCGGCCCCGGGGACCGGTTCATCGCCCAGCAGCTCGCGGCCTCCGGGAACAAGCCGGTGGTGGCGATCGTGACCAAGACGGACACCGTCTCCCGCGCCGAGCTCACGGAGCAGCTGCTGGCGGTCACCGAGTTGGGCCGCACCGTCATGGAGGCCGAGCACCGGGTCCGCGCGGAGCGGGCCGAACGGGCCGCCCGCAAGCCCCGCCACCGCGCCGGAGCCGCGCACGCGCCCCGCCCGGACGCCGACGACCCGGGCTGGGCCGACGTCATCCCCGTCTCCGCCGTGGACGGGTTCCAGGTCGAGGCCCTCGCGGAGCTGCTCATCGGCAGGATGCCGGAGTCCCCGGCCCTGTACCCCGACGGCGAGCTGACCGACGAGCCCGAGATGACGATGGTCGCCGAGCTCGTCCGGGAGGCCGCGCTGGAGGGGGTGCGGGACGAGCTGCCGCACTCGCTCGCGGTCGTGGTCGAGGAGATGGTGCCCCGCGAGGACCGCCCCGCGGACCGCCCGCTGCTCGACGTGCGCGTCAACGTCTACGTCGAGCGGTCCTCGCAGAAGGCCATCATCATCGGCAAGGGCGGCGCGCGGCTGCGCGAGATCGGCACCCGCTCCCGCACCGCCATCGAGGCCCTGCTGGGCACGAAGGTCTACCTCGACCTGCACGTGAAGGTCGCCAAGGAGTGGCAGCGCGACCCCAAGCAGCTCTCCCGACTGGGCTTCTGAACCACGGCCGCGTCCCGGCCCCGCCGCGTCGCCCGCCCCCGGCCACGGGACGGGCGACTACCATGACACCCGGCGCCCCGGCCGGGCGCCGTCCCCCGACCCCGGGTCTCGTGCCCGGGGCCCCCAGGAGAAGAACACCGTGTCCTCATCGCCCCCCGACGTCCCCGCGCGTCCGCGCGCCCGCCGATGGTCCCGGAAGCGCTGGGCCGCCGTCGCGCTGGTCGCCGTGCTGCTCGCGGTCCTCGGAGCCGGCGTGGCCGCCACCTGGCGGCTGCAGTCCAACCTGGACACCTCCCCGCTCGACCTCGGCGACGGGACCGGGCCCGAGGCCGGCCCGCTGGACATCCTCGTGATGGGCACGGACACCCGTGACGGCGAGGGCAACGAGCGCTACGGCGACGAGGACGACAGCTCCGGGTCCGGCCTGACCGACGTCATGATGCTGGTGCACGTGAACGAGGACCGCAGCGGTGTCACCGTGGTCTCCCTGCCCCGCGACCTGGTGGCCGACATCCCGCGCTGCACGGATCCCGAGACCGGCGAGGTCCACCCGGCCGAGGAGGACGCGATGCTGAACTCCGCGATCGCCAACGGCGGGCCCGGGTGCACGGTTGCCACCGTCAACGAGATGACCGGGCTCAAGATCGACCACTTCATGCTCGCCGACTTCAACGCCGTGAAGGAGCTCTCCTCGACCGTGGGCGGGGTCGAGGTGTGCGTCAACGAAGCCGTCGACGACCCGAAATCGGGTCTGGAGCTGCCCGCCGGGGTGTCCTCCGTGGAGGGCGAGCAGGCCCTGGCGTTCCTGCGCAGCCGTGCCGCCTTCGGCGACGGCGGGGACACGAGCCGGATCCGGTCCCAGCAGTCCTTCCTCGCCTCCCTGGCCCGCAAGATCAAGGACGAGGGCACGCTGCGGGACCTCCCCAGGCTCTACGAGATCGCCGACGTCGCCACCCGCAACCTGCACGTCGACGAGGGGCTGGGCTCCGTCCCGACCGTGGTGGGCCTCGCCACGGCCGTCCGGGGGATCGACCTCGGCGCCATGGTCTTCGTCACCGTGCCCACGGAGCCCTACGAGGCGGACCCCAACCGGCTGCAGCTCGACGAGGAGCCGGCCGAGCACCTCTTCGAGGCCCTGCGTGAGGACCGCTCGCTCACGTCGCCGTCCGCAGGACCCACCGACGCCCCCACCTCCTCCGCGACCCCGTCGCCCGACGCCGCCACCCCGGCCCCCACGGTCGACCCCGCCACGGTCCCGCTCACGGTCGCCAACGTCTCGGGCGTCGACGGCCGGGACGCCGAGATCGCCGACGTGCTCGAGGACGAGGGGTACACCGCCGTCGAGTCCGGCCCGCAGGCCACCGAGCTGCCGGGCACGCAGGTGTTCTTCGGCGCGGGCTGGTACGAGGCGGCCGTCGAGGTCGCCGAGGTGCTGGGCGTGCCCTCCTCGCAGATCGTGCCCACGACCGACGTCACGGGGGTGTTCGTCTCGGTGGGCCAGGACTTCCGCGAGGGGGACCGGCTCGCCCTGGGGCCCGGGCTGCCCGGGGAGTTCAACGGACAGACCGCCGAGCAGCACACCTGCCAGGAGGCGGCCGGGGACTGGTGAGCGCGCGACCCGGCACGCCGGGCGCACCGTGATAGGTTGAACACATGCGGACTGGGACGCTCCTCCTTACGTGCCGCAACGGGGCCTGACCCGTCGACAGCATGGCCGGCCTCCCGTTGCGGAGTTCCTGATGCCCGGCCACCCGCAGACGTCTCGAGCAGAACAGGCCCACCCCATGCGCAACCACCAGCAGCCCTCCGGCATGCCGATCCACAAGTACGTGCCGTACCAGCAGCAGTTCCCGTTCGACCTCGCCGACCGCACCTGGCCGGACCGGGTCATCACCGAGGCGCCCCGCTGGTGCGCCGTGGACCTGCGCGACGGCAACCAGGCGCTCATCGACCCCATGAACTCCGACCGCAAGCTCAAGATGTTCGAGCTGCTCGTGCGGATGGGCTACAAGGAGATCGAGGTGGGGTTCCCCTCCGCCTCCCAGACCGACTTCGACTTCGTGCGCCGGCTCGTCGAGGAGGACCGGATCCCCGACGACGTCACGATCCAGGTCCTGACGCAGTCCCGCGAGCACCTCATCGAACGCACCTACGAGGCCATCGACGGCGCCGACAAGGCGATCGTCCACCTCTACAACGCGACCTCCACGCTGCAGCGGCGCGTGGTCTTCGAGCAGGACATGGACGGGATCGTGGACATCGCCCTCACCGGGGCGCGGCTGTGCATGAAGCACGAGGAGCAGCTGAAGAACACGTCCGTGACCTACGAGTACTCCCCGGAGTCCTACACCGGCACGGAGCTCGAGTTCGCCGCGCGGATCTCCAACGCCGTGGCCGAGACCTTCGAGATCGGCGGGGACCGGGAGATGATCCTGAACCTGCCCGCGACCGTCGAGATGGCCACCCCCAACGTCTACGCGGACTCCATCGAGTGGATGTGCCGCAACCTCTACAACCGTGACGCCACCGTGGTCTCCCTGCACCCGCACAACGACCGCGGCACCGGGGTGGCCGCCGCCGAGCTGGGCTACCTCGCCGGCGCGGACCGGATCGAGGGCTGCCTGTTCGGCAACGGCGAGCGGACCGGCAACGTGGACCTCGTGACCCTGGGCCTGAACCTGCTGACCCAGGGCGTGGACCCGCAGATCGACTTCTCCGACATCGACGAGATCCGCCGGACCGTGGAGTACTGCAACCAGCTGCCCGTCCCCGAGCGGGCCCCCTACGGCGGGGACCTCGTGTTCACGGCCTTCTCCGGCTCCCACCAGGACGCCATCAAGAAGGGCTTCGACCGGATGACCCGGGACGCGCAGGAGCAGGGGCGGGGCGTCGACGAGCTGGTGTGGGCCGTGCCGTACCTGCCCATCGACCCCAAGGACCTGGGCCGCACCTACGAGGCGGTCATCCGCGTGAACTCGCAGTCCGGCAAGGGCGGGGTGGCCTACCTGCTCGCCAACGAGCACGGCCTGGACCTGCCGCGCCGGGCGCAGATCGAGTTCTCCCGCGTGGTGCAGGAGCACACCGACACCTCCGGCGGGGAGGTCTCCGGCGCGGAGCTGTGGAAGGTGTTCTCGGACGAGTACCTGCCCACCGCCCAGGACGGGGACGCCGCTCGCTGGGGCCGGTACCGGATCACCAACATCACCACGACCTCCGAGGAGGACGGGGAGAGCACCCTCGAGATCGGCCTGGACGTCGACGGCGTGCAGCACCACCGGACGGCGCAGGGCAACGGGCCCATCGAGGCGCTGCTGGCGATCTTCGCGTCCGAGGGCGTGGACGTGCGCGTGCTCGACTACAGCGAGCACGCCCTGTCGGCCGGCGGCGACGCCCAGGCCGCCAGCTACGTCGAGGCGGCCGTCGGGGACCGGGTGCTGTGGGGCGTCGGCATCGACGCGAACACCACCCGGGCCTCCCTCAAGGCCGTCGTCTCGGCGGTGAACCGGGCCGTGCGGGACGCCCAGGCCTGAGCGTCCCGTCCGGCACGGCGCGGCGGGCCGTCCCGGACCGGGGCGCGCCCGCCGTCGTCGTGCCGGCCCCGGCACGCCCGCCTGCGCCGTCCGCCCGCCGTGGGACAATGATCGGGTGGCCAGGACGACGTTCGCATCACGCAGCTACCGGGACGACGCCGTCGTGCTGCGCACCTACAAGCTCGGCGAGGCCGACCGGATCGTGGTGCTCCTGACCCGGGACCACGGGCAGGTCCGGGCCGTCGCCAAGGGCGTGCGGCGCACCACGTCCCGCTTCGGCTCCCGGCTCGAGCCGTTCAACGTCGCCGAGCTGCAGCTCGTCACCGGCCGCAACCTCGACATCGTCTCCCAGGCCCTGGGCAAGCGCGGCTACGGGTCGACCATCGCCGCGGACTACGCCAAGTACACCGCGGCCGCGGCCATGACCGAGGCCGCCGAGAAGTTCACGGAGAACGACGACGAGTCCGCGGCCCAGCAGTACCGGCTGCTCGTCGGCGCCCTGTCCGCCCTGGCCCGCGGGCTGCACGACCCGGGGTCCATCCTGGACTCCTACCTGCTGCGGGCCGTGTCCACGGCCGGGTGGGCCCCGAGCTTCACCGACTGCGCCCGGTGCGGCGCCCCCGGACCGCACGAGGCGTTCTCCGCCCAGCTCGGCGGCGCGGTGTGCCCCGCCTGCCGCCCGCCGGGGGCCGCCGCGCCCGACCCCGACACCGTCGAGCACCTCTCCGCCCTGCTCACCGGTGAGTGGGAGCGGATCGACGCCGTGGAGCCCCGCACGGCCCGGGCCGCGGCCGGCATCGTCGCCGGCTACGTACAGTGGCACCTGGAGAGGGCCGTCCGGTCCCTGAACCTCGTGGAACGGAGCTGACCATGCCCGGCTTTGCCGCCCCGCCCGCCCATCCCAGCGGCGCCAGCGCCCCGCCGATCCCGCGGCAGTTCGTGCCCCGGCACGTGGCCGTGGTCATGGACGGGAACGGGCGCTGGGCGAACCAGCGCGGCCTGCCGCGCAACGAGGGCCACAAGGCGGGGGAGGCCGCCCTCATCGAGGTCATGGCCGGGGCCATCGAGATGGGCATCCCGTACGTGAGCGCCTACGCCTTCTCCACCGAGAACTGGAAGCGCTCCCTGGACGAGGTCACGTTCCTGATGAACTACACGGCCGACGTCATGGAGCGCCAGCTGCCCACCTTCCAGGAGTGGGGCATCCGGATCCGGTGGGCCGGGCGCAAGCCGCGTCTGTGGCGCTCGGTCATCAACCGCCTGGAGGAGGCGGAGCGGGCGACCCGCGACAACGACGTCGTGACCCTCACCATGTGCGTGAACTACGGCGGCCGCGCCGAGATCGCCGACGCCGCGGCGGCCATGGCCGCCGACGCCCGGGCGGGCACCCTGAACCCGCGCAGCATCGACGAGAAGACGGTCCAGCGCTATCTGGACGAGCCCGACCTGCCGGACGTCGACCTCTTCCTGCGCTCCTCCGGGGAGCAGCGCATTTCGAACTTCCTCCTGTGGCAGTCCGCCTACGCCGAGCTCGTCTTCCAGGACGTCCTCTGGCCCGACGTGGACCGCCGCACCCTGTGGGAGGCGGTCGAGGTCTACGCGCGGCGCGACCGGCGCTACGGCGGAGCGGTCGACCGCGTGGCCGGACCGGGCGCCTCCGCCTGAGGCCGGCGGCGCCGCAGGCCGCGCAGCCAGGACGAGAGGTCGCGCTGCGCGGCCCTCCGCACCGCCTCGCGGGAGAGGTGGACGTCGTGGACGGCGCCCTCGTAGGAGCGCACCGTCACGTCGGTGCCCAGGTCGGGCGCATGCCGGCGGATCTGCCGGACGTCCAGCACGGTGTCGGCCGAGCGCATCCGCTCGCTCCACCAGGGCCGGATGCACGAGCGGGCAGAGGTCTGCACCAGCACTGGAAGATGAAGGTTCAACCCCTTCGCAACCTCCCCCTGAGCCTGAAGGACAGCGTTGAGCCAGCCCGGGGTGATGTCGAAGCTCGTCTCGGGGCGCCAGCGCGGATCGATGGGCCACTCGCCCTCGGCCTGCTCGCTGATCACCCGGTAGTAGTGGCTGCGCAGCCGGGCCCGCACCGGGCGGTCCGGGCGCTGCTCGGCGAGCCTGGCCACCAGGGGGCGCAGGGCGGCGCCGACGGCGTCGGCGCCGTGGCTGCCGATCCAGGGGGCGTTGAGGGCCAGGCCGTCCAGGCGGTCGGGGTGCCGGGAGGCCCACATCGCCGCGGTGAGGCCACCGGTGGAGTGGCCCATGAGCACCAGACGGCCGTCCGGGCCGGGAACCCCGTCTCCGGCCATCACCTCGAGGGCGGCGGCGATGTCGTCGTCGTAGTCCGCGAGGTCCGTGGTGTGCCCCGGGCAGCCGTCCTCCTCGGCGAGCACCTCGTCGGTGAGGTTGCGCCCGTAGCCGTGCAGGTCCAGGGCGTAGAACGCGTACCCCGCGGCCGCGCACGTGCGGGCCAGCTCGGCGTTGAAGAAGTAGTCGGACCAGCCGTGCAGGTACAGCACCGCCCCGCGCAGGCGGTCCGGCGCGAGCGGGACGTCACCGGGCCGGTAGCGGACCACCGTGGCGGTGGCGTGCGGGGCGGAGCCGGGGTCCAGGTCCACGGTCCGGGCGCGGAAGCCCGGCCCCAGCACGTCGGGGACCCACGGGTCCGGGGGAGCAGCCATGCCCTCTCCTCGCGTGGGCGGTCGTCGGGACGGCGGCCCGGGAGCCCCTCCGCGACCGCCCGGCCGGAGGGGAGCCCTGTGGAAGACTGGGCCCATGCGCTTCTACCCTACGTTCTTCACGGCCGTCTTCTCCCGGATGGACCCCGAACGGGCCCACCGGGCCGGGTTCCTCGGGATCCGGGTGGCCCGGACCGCGCGGGTCAGCACGGCCCTGCGGGTGTACACCCGTGCCGACCCCGCGCTCGAGGTGGAGGCGATGGGCCTGCGGTTCCCGTCCCCGTTCGGGCTCGCGGCGGGCTTCGACAAGGGGGCCGAGGGGGTCAGCGCCCTCACCGACCTCGGCTTCGGGCACATCGAGATCGGCACCGTGACCGCCCAGGCGCAGCCGGGCAATCCCCGGCCACGGCTCTTCCGGCTCGTGCGGGACCGCGCGGTGGTCAACCGGATGGGCTTCAACAACGAGGGCGCGGAGGCCGTGGCACCGCGCCTCGCGCGGGCGCGCCGCGAGCTCGAGGCGGACCACCGGGGCCGGGCCCGTCCCGTGCTCGGCGTGAACATCGGCAAGACCAAGACGGTGCCGCTCGAGGACGCGGTGGACGACTACCTGCAGAGCGCCCGGACCCTGGCCCCCCTGGCGGACTACCTGGTGGTCAACGTGTCCTCCCCCAACACCCCGGGCCTGCGGCAGCTGCAGGAGATCGAGAGCCTGCGCCCGCTCCTGAGCGCGGTGGGCCGCACCGCCGACGAGTCCGCGGACCGGCACGTGCCCCTGCTCGTGAAGATCGCCCCGGACCTGTCCGACGAGGACGTGCTGGCCGTCGCGGACCTGGCGCTCGACCTGGGGCTGGACGGCATCGTGGCCACCAACACGACGATCGCCCGCGACGGGCTGGGCCTGCGCTCCGACCCGTCCGAGGTCGAGGCGCACGGGGCCGGCGGGCTCTCCGGCGCCCCGCTGCAGCGGCGCTCCCTCGAGGTGCTGCGCCTGCTGCGCGAGCGCGTGGGGGACCGGCTGACCCTGGTCTCCGTGGGCGGGGTGACCACGGCCGAGGACGTCCAGGAGCGCCTCGACGCCGGTGCCGCGCTCGTGCAGGGCTACACCGGGTTCCTCTACGAGGGCCCCTTCTGGGCCCGCCGCATCAACCAGGGCCTCGCCCGGGCGCGGCGCGCCCGGCACTGACGGTCCGGAGGCGGGAACAGCGCTGCCCCCGGACCGCGCGGTCCGGGGGCAGCGCTGCCGGGTCCGCCCCGCCGCCCGTGGGGGGCTCGGCGCGGGCCGGCGGGGTCAGGCGGGCCGCTCGCCGCGCGCGACCTGAGGCTTGGGCAGGCGCAGCCGGCGCATCGTGAAGGAGCGCATGGCCGCGTACCAGCGCACGCCCCCCTCCACGGTCCCGAACTTCGCCTGCATCGCCTTCTTCATCCGCGCCGTCGACAGCACGGCGTCCACGATGCCCAGGACCATCAGCGCCCAGATGAGGTAGACGCCGTAGGTGGCCACCTCCTGGACGGGGAAGAACAGGATGACGAGCGCGAGCAGCGCCACGACCATGAGGTACTCGCCGACGTTGATCCGCGAGTCGACCCAGTCCCGCGCGAACCGGCGCTGCGGGCCACGGTCCCGCGGACCGAGGAACCGCTCGTCCCCGGCGGCCATCCCCGCCTGCGCCCGCATCCGCTGCTCGCGGGCCGCGTCACGGGACTGCGCCTTCGCGGCCTTGCGATCCTCCGGCACCAGGGGGCGGCGCCGGGCGGCCTCCTGCTGCCGGCGGCTGGGCGTGGGCCGGCCCTTGCCCTCCGTCCGCCGCGGGGCGGCTGCCGGGTCCGTGGGGGCGGGGGCAGCGGTCACCGACGTGGACCCTGCGCGCTCTGCTTCCTTCTTGCGTCCAAACACCCGTCAAGGATAGCCGACGGACCTGCCGGTCCCCGCCGGACCCCGGACATAGGGTGGGCACCATGACCGAGCCCTGTGCCCCGACCGTTCCCGTCGACGCCGTGCGCGAGGCCGTGCGCGCGGACCTGCCACGGACCCTCGAGCAGCTCGTCGAGCTGGTCGCGATCCCCGGCATCGCCTGGGAGTCCTTCGACCCCGCGCAGCTCGAGCGCAGCGCGGAGGCCGTGGCCGGCGTCCTCTCGGACGCCGGGCTGGACGAGGTGGAGATCCTGCGGGTGCCCCTCGGGGACGGCCCGGGCCACCCCGCCGTCGTCGCCCACCGCCGCCCCGCGCCCGGTCGCCCGACCGTCCTGCTCTACGCCCACCACGACGTCCAGCCGCCCGGCCGGCGCGAGCTGTGGGACTCGGAGCCGTTCGCCGCCGAGGAGCGCGACGGCCGCCTCTACGGACGAGGCGCGGCCGACGACAAGGCCGGGATCATGGTCCACGTCGGCGCGCTGCGCGCCGCCGCCGCCCACCGCGGGGACGGCCTCGGCCTCGGCGTGACCGTCTTCGTGGAGGGGGAGGAGGAAGCCGGCTCCCCGTCCTTCCGGGACTTCCTGGAGGCCCACCGGGACCGGCTGGCCGCCGACGTCATCGTGATCGCGGACTCCTCCAACTGGGAGATCGGCGTGCCCGCCCTCACCACGAGCCTGCGGGGCATGGTCGGCGCGGTCGTGGAGCTGTCGGTGCTCGAGCACGCCGTCCACTCCGGTCTGTACGGCGGACCGGTCCTGGACGCCCCCACGCTGCTGGCCCGCCTCATCGCCACCCTGCACGACGACGACGGCGCCGTGGCCGTCGAGGGGCTGCTCGCCGAGGACCGCACCGACCTGGATTACGACGAGGAGCGGTTCCGGGCCGACGCCGCCGTCAAGGACGGCGTCCGGCTGGCCGGCCGCGGCTCGATCGCCTCGCGCCTGTGGACCCGGCCCGCCCTGTCCGTCACCGGCATGGACGTCACGCCCGTGGACGTCGCCGCCAACACCATCGCCCCCTCCGCCCGGGCGAAGCTGAGCCTGCGCACGGCCCCGGGGCAGGACCCCGCCGAGGCGGCGGAGGCGCTCCGGCGCCACGTCGAGGCCCACGCGCCGTTCGGGGCGCACGTGCGCTTCGAGCTCGAGGAGACGGGACAGTCCTTCCGCACCGACATGAGCTCCGAGGCCGCCCGGATCGCCCGGTGGGCGCTGGGGGAGTCGTGGGGCCGGCCCGCCGTGGAGACGGGCATCGGGGGCTCCATCCCCTTCACCGCGGACCTCACGGAGGTGTACCCGGAGGCCGCCATCCTGATCACCGGCGTCGAGGACCCCGACACCCGCGCGCACAGCGCCAACGAGTCGCTGCACCTGGGGGAGTTCGAGCGCGCCGTGGTCGCCGAGACCCTCATGCTCCTCGCCCTCGACGACGCGGCCCGTCATCCCGAGCGGGCCCGGGAATGAACCGGAACGCCCATCCGTTGTTCCCCTGGTAGACCCGCCGCCGGCCCGACGCCGTGCGGCACCCCTCCACAGAAAGTGAGCATCATGAGCGTCACGACCGACAACGACGCCGCAGTGGACGGCCTCCCCACCCACGGCGTCGACCTGACCGATGTCGCGTCCCAGAAGGTCCGCGCCCTGCTCGAGCAGGAGGGCCGCACGGACCTGCGGCTGCGCGTGGCGGTGCAGCCCGGCGGCTGCTCCGGCCTCATCTACCAGCTGTACTTCGACGAGCGCATCCTGGACGGGGACTCCGTGCGCGACTTCGGCGGTGTCGAGGTCGTCGTGGACAAGATGAGCGTGCCCTACCTCGAGGGCTCGACCATCGACTTCGAGGACACCATCTCCAAGCAGGGGTTCTCGATCGACAACCCCAACGCGGGAGGATCCTGCGCCTGCGGAGACTCCTTCCACTGAGTCCGTCCGCTCGTCCCGAGAGGCCCGCCGTCCGCCCGGACGGCGGGCCTCTCCGCGTTCCGCAGGGCCCCGGAGGGCGTCCGCCGCAGGGCTCCCGAGCGCCGCGCGGAAGCTGACACTGTGTCACCAGATGTCAGCGACACGGGGTAAGCTCGGAGGGAAACATTCCACCTGACTGTGTCCGGGCTCTCGGAATCGGGGCCTCCGGCGCGCAGGCGACGAGCACGAGAAGAAGAGGAAGGGCCGTCTGTGAGTTCGCACACACGAACCGACAGCCTCCGGCGCCGCACGGCGAAGGTGTCTGCGGTAGCAGTCCTGGCAGCAACCGCGCTGACGGGTTGCTCGGAAGAGGCGAAGCTCGGCTGGATGCCCACCGAGCGGGGCACCACCGACAACGCCGACATGATCCTCGACCTGTGGATCGGGTCCTGGATCGCGGCCCTCGCCGTGGGACTGGTGACCTGGGGACTCATGCTCTGGTGCATGATCGCCTACCGCCGGCGCAAGTACGAGACGGGCTACCCGCGGCAGGTGGCGTACCACGCCCCCCTCGAGGTCTTCTACACGATCGTCCCGATCGCCCTGATCATGTCCCTCTTCTTCTTCACCGAGCGGACGCAGGCCGAGATCACCGCCCAGCACGACAACCCGGACGTCACCGTCCAGGTCTACGGCAAGCAGTGGGCCTGGGACTTCAACTACCTGAGCGAGGACGTCTGGGACACCGGCATCCAGGGCCACCTGGACGGTGAGGAGGGCGTCCCCGAGCGGGTGCCCACCCTGTACCTGCCCGTCGACAGCGAGGTCGAGCTGCAGGTCACCTCCCGTGACGTCATCCACTCCTTCTGGGTCCCCGCGTTCCTCGAGAAGGCGGACATGTTCCCGGGACGCACCAACAACATCAGCATCACCACCGGCCAGGAGGGCTCGTACTTCGGCAAGTGCGCCGAGTTCTGCGGGGAGTACCACTCCGAGATGCTGTTCAACGTGAACGTGGTCAGCCAGGCCGAGTACGACGACCACATCCAGTCCTTGCGCGACGCCGGCCAGACCGGGGCCCTGGGCGAGGAGTACAGCCGCGACTCCTACCCCGGCACGGACGACGTCCTGCCCGTCAATCCTCTCGAAAACTAAGGAGTACCGGTGTCCACACTCGAGTATTCACGGGACGAGGCAGCCACTGTCGCTCCGCGCGTGGTGCCCCGGTCCAAAGGCCGGATGGTCGTCAACTGGATCACGTCCACCGACCACAAGACGATCGGGTACATGTACCTGATCTCCTCCTTCGCCTTCTTCTGCATCGCCGGGGTGATGGCGCTGCTGATCCGCGCCGAGCTCTTCGAGCCGGGCATGCAGATCCTGGAGACCAAGGAGCAGTACAACCAGCTGTTCACCATGCACGGCACCCTGATGCTGCTGATGTTCGGCACCCCGCTGTTCGTCGGCTTCGCCAACGTCATCGTCCCGCTGCAGATCGGCGCCCCCGACGTCGCCTTCCCGCGGCTCAACGCCCTGGCCTTCTGGTTCTTCCTCTTCGGATCCCTGATCGCCACCGCCGGGTTCCTCACCCCGCAGGGCGCGGCCTCCTTCGGCTGGTTCGCCTACACACCGCTGTCCAACTCCTCGTTCTCACCCGGCGCCGGCGGTGACCTCTGGGTCTTCGGCCTGGCCCTGTCCGGCTTCGGCACGATCATGGGCGGCGTCAACTTCATCACCACGATCATCGCGATGCGCGCCCCCGGCATGACCGTGTGGCGGATGGGCCTGTTCACCTGGAACACGCTGATCACCTCGCTGCTCGTGATCATGGTCTTCCCGCCGCTGGCGGCGGCGCTGTTCGCGCTCGGCATGGACCGCACCCTGGGCGGGCACATCTTCGACCCGGCCAACGGGGGAGCGGTGCTGTGGCAGCACCTGTTCTGGTTCTTCGGCCACCCCGAGGTCTACGTGCTGGCCCTGCCGTTCTTCGGCATCGTCTCCGAGATCATCCCGGTGTTCTCCCGCAAGCCGCTGTTCGGCTACAAGGGCCTGGTCTTCGCAACCATCACCATCGCCGCGCTCTCGGTGACGGTGTGGGCCCACCACATGTACGTCACCGGTGCGGTGATGCTGTCGTTCTTCGCGTTCATGACCATGATGATCGCGGTGCCCACCGGGGTGAAGTTCTTCAACTGGATCGGCACCATGTGGCAGGGCTCGATCACCTTCGAGACCCCCATGCTCTGGGTCCTGGGCTTCCTGTTCACGTTCCTGTTCGGCGGGCTCACCGGTGTCATCCTGGCCACCCCGCCGCTGGACTTCCACGTCTCGGACTCGTACTTCGTGGTCGCCCACTTCCACTACGTCATCTTCGGCACCGTGGTGTTCGGCATGTTCGCCGGGTTCTACTTCTGGTGGCCGAAGTTCACCGGGAAGATGCTCAACGAGCGGATCGGCAAGATCCACTTCTGGCTGCTGTTCCTGGGCTTCCACATGACGTTCCTGATCCAGCACTGGCTGGGCGTCGAGGGCATGCCGCGCCGCTACGCGGACTACCTGCCGGAGGACGACTTCACCTGGATGAACCAGATCTCCACCGTCGGGGCGATGCTCCTGGGCGTGTCCATGATCCCGTGGTTCTGGAACGTGTACACGACCTGGCGCAACGGCACGAAGGTCGAGGTCGACGACCCGTGGGGCTTCGGCGGCTCGCTGGAGTGGGCGACGTCCTGCCCGCCGCCGCGGCACAACTTCACCTCGCTGCCGCGGATCCGCTCCGAGCGCCCGGCCCTGGACCTGCACCACCCGGAGCTGGCCGCGGAGTCCCCGCAGCAGTCCCCGGTCGACGACGGCGCCATCGCCACGCGGAAGGGCTGAGCATGAAACTCTCCATCAAACTGTTCGTCATCCTCGGGCTCTTCAGCGTCCTGGTCGCCGTGGTCTACGGGTTTATGACCCGGTTCGACGAGCTCGTCGGGTTCCCGGCGCTGCTGGCCGTCGGCGCCATGTCCTTCATGCTGGCGGTCTACCTGTGGCTCGTGAACCGGAACACCGGTGGCGTGCTGCCGGAGGACAAGCTCGACGGCGAGATCGTCGAGTCCGCCGGTGAGTACGGGCACTTCTCCCCGTGGAGCTGGTGGCCCCTGCTGCTCGGCACCGGCTGCGCCCTGGCGTTCACGGCGCTGGCCATGGGCTGGTGGATCCTCGGCCTGGCGGCCCCGCTGGCGATCCTGGGTCTCGTGGGTCTGATCTTCGAGTACTCCCGCGGCGACCACGCCCACTGACACGGACGGCTCGAGCCGCCCCTCAGGAGGCCCCGGACACCCTGGTGTCCGGGGCCTCCCGCATACCCGGGCCGACTCGGCCCTGCTCGTCGTCCGGCCGGATCGTCCCTGAGCATGACCGGCGGCGCTCTCCGTGACGATGGTGCGGCCACCGCGTCCGCCGCCTCACGGCCGCTCGATCGCTCTCCATCGGGCACCGGGGGACAGTGGGCGCGTTCCTTCACACCCGCATGTCGCAGGGCGCTGTCAGCGCGCCCGTGGCCCGGGGCAGCAGTCCGGGATGCGGTCAGCCGGCGGTGATCTCCAGTGCGACCAGCCCGGCCACGGTGACCGCGGCCAGGACGATCCCGGTCACAGCCCACGCCCGTGCCGAACCGCGCAGGCCGACAGCCCCGAGCAGGGGGGCGCCGATCACCCCGACGGGCAACCAGATCATGCCGGCGACCCGGGCCCAGTGCGGCGGGTCGATCCCGGGTTGGCTCACGGCCCAGACCCAGGCGAGGGCAGCGAGTCCGAGGGCGCCCAGGACGGCGCTCCAGATCCCCGCCGCGGCCCGGCGCCGACCGCGCCTCGGCGGAGGATCGGCGGAAGCGTTCTGCTGGGGGGTTCTCGACGGGTTTCCGATGGTCATGACGCACCTCCAGCGCCAGGACAGTCCTCCGGCTCCGTATTCCTCCGTCGTCGTCAAGCGGTGCGACTCCGGCGTCGTTGTCAACGACGTCGCATCTGCTCAGTATTCGTCCGGCGTCGACAGTCGTCCTTGTGATGGCCGACGATCTACACTGCCAACCACTGCCCGTCCCGGCTGGTCCATCGGATGCCGGAAGGCCGGGTGTCCGTGAGCGGGATCGCGGTGAGGAGCGGATGTGCCGGTACGTGCGTCGTGGGCGCGGTGGCTGGTCGTCGCCGGCCTTGCCGCCATGGTGCTGGGAGCTCTCGATCCCCTGGAGGGATCACTGGTCATCGTGCCGGGCACGGGCATGGTAGTCCTCGGGGCGTTTCTCGGGCGGAGCCGGCGCCGGGTGTTCTCCTACTGGACGCTGCTCCTGGTGGCCATCGGGGTGGCGGCGCTGGTCGGCGTGAGTGCTGTCGGCGGGCTGGGAGACGGGACCGGACGCTCCATCTGGTGGGCAGTCCTCGTCGTGGTGCCGTATGCCGCCGGCTGGCTGCTGGGGGATCATCGGCGCCGTCTCCGCAGCGCTCGAGTTCTTCCCGCGCCTACGGCCCCGGGATCACGGCCGACGAGACCGGTGACGTCTGACGTCCCTTCTTCTCCACCGGGATCGATGGGGCTACGTTCTCGCGGCCGGGCCACCGGCCGTACTGGAGGTGCTCACACCGTGGTGTCGGTGGTCTGGTGCGGTCTGCGAGCTCGGCGCGCGTCCCCGCGGTCTCCCGGGACGAGGACAGGCCGCGGCTCCCGGTGCCGAGCGGCAGGACACGAGCTGCTGCGGAGGGCGGCGGTACACCCGACAGCAGGAGCGGTTCTTCGTGGGAGACCGCCCTGACGTGACAGGGCCCCGAGAGAAACGATCCTCTCGGGGCCCTGTCAGTGGCGTCCGCCGCTCAGCGCACCAGCTCCCGCTCCTGGGAGCCCGTGGTCAGGGCGTCGGCCTCGTGGTGATGGTGCGCCGCTTCGAGCTCGGCGGGGGTGACGGGCGCCACCCGGTCCTCGAAGAAGAACCGGCTGACCCGCTCGCGCATCTTCTCGGTGCGCGTGATCTTGCCCTTCGCGTTCGGCTGCGCCGGCTCCACCTGGTAGTCCGGCATGTTGACCAGACGGTAGCGCTTGAACTCGTCGAGGGGCTCGTGCACCTCGATGAACTCGCCGTGCGGGAGCTGCTGCACCCGCCCGGTCTCGCGGCCGTGGAGGACGATCTCCCGGTCCTTGCGCTGCAGCGCCAGGCAGATCCGGCGGGTGATCATGAAGGCCAGGATCGGACCGAGGAAGTACAGCGCGCGCAGCCAGTACAGGACGTCGTTGACCGCGAGACGGAAGTGCGTGGCGATGAGGTCACCGCTGGCCGCGACGAGCATGATGGTGTAGAACGTCACGCCGGCCGCGCCCATCGCGGTCCGGAACGGCGCGTTGCGGGGACGGTCCAGGATGTGGTGCTCCCGGTCGTCCTTCGTGACCCAGCGCTCGATCCAGGGCCAGGCCGCCATGAGTCCGAAGAGCACGGCGAGCGGCGCCATGGGCAGGAGCACGTTCATGGGGATCGACATGCCCCAGAACGTCCACTCCCAGTTGAACGGCCAGGTGCCGGGCATCAGACGCACGGCGCCGTCGGTGAAGCCCATGTACCAGTCGGGCTGGGAGCCGGCCTGGACCGGGGAGGGGTCGTACGGGCCGTAGTTCCAGATGGCGTTGATGGTGGTGGTGCCCGCCATCAGGGCCATGATCCCGAACACGATGAAGAAGAACCCGCCGGCCTTCGCCGCGTAGATCGGGCCCACGGGGAAGCCGACGACGTTGTTCTCGGTGCGGCCCGGGCCGGGGAACTGGGTGTGCTTGTGCACCACGACCATGAAGAGGTGCACGACGATCAGCAGCAGGATGATCGCCGGGATCACGAGCACGTGCAGGATGTAGAGGCGCGCGATGATGTCGTGCCCGGGGAACTCGCCGCCGAAGAGGAACATCGACAGGTACGCGCCCACGATCGGGAGGGCCTTCAGGATCGCGTCGGCGATGCGCAGGCCGTTGCCGGAGAGCACGTCGTCGGGAAGCGAGTAGCCGGTGAAGCCGGCGACGATCGCGAGCAGGAACAGGGCGACGCCCACGAGCCAGTTGAGCTCGCGCGGCCGGCGGAAGGCACCGGTGAAGAACACGCGGAGCATGTGCACGGACACGGCGGCCGCGAAGACCAGCGCGGACCAGTGGTGGATCTGGCGCAGGAAGAGCCCGCCGCGGATGTCGAAGGAGATGTCGAGGGAGGACGCATAGGCCGCGGACATCTCGACACCCTGCATCGGGACGTAGGAGCCCTCGTACTCCAGGGCCGCCATCGACGGCTCGAACCACAGGGCGAGGAACGTGCCGGAGAGCAGCAGGATGACGAAGGTGTACAGCGCCACCTCCCCGAACATGAAGGACCAGTGGTCGGGGAAGATCTTCCGCCCGAACTCCTTGACCATCGGCGACATGCCCATGCGGGTGTCGACGAAGTTCGCGATCCGGCCGGTGCCCGTCTGGGGCTTGTACTCGTAATCAGTGGACGTGGACATCAGTTCGCCTCACCCTGCATCTCTTCGACATGGGTACCGCGCTGCGAGTAGGTCGGACCGACCGGCTCCTGGAAATCGCTGCGGGCCACGAGGTAGCCCTCGTCGTCCACAGTGATCGGCAGCTGGGGAAGGGGCCGGGCGGCCGGCCCGAAGATGACCTCGCACTCGTTGGCGAGGTCGAACGTGGACTGGTGGCACGGGCACAGCAGGTGGTGCGTCTGCTGCTCGTAGAGCGCGACCGGGCAGCCGACGTGCGTGCAGACCTTCGAGTACGCGAAGATGCCGTCGACGTTCCAGTCGGCCTTCTCCGGGGACACGTTGACCGTCTCCGGGTCGAGGCGCATGAGCAGGACCACGGCCTTGGCCTTCTCGTCGAGGTAGCCCTCGTTGTGCCCGATGGTGTTCAGGTTCTCGGGGACCACGTGGAACGTGGAGCCCAGCGTGACGTCCGAGGCCTTGATGGGAGTGCCGGAGGGATCGCGCACCAGACGGATCCCTTCGTCCCACAGGGTCTCCTTGAGGACGTCCAGGTTCGTCGGGCCGAGGTCCCGGAGGAGCCCGACGAACGGCAGGGGAGCGAGCACCGCCGCACCGATGAGGGTGTTGCGCAGCAGGGGCCGGCGCTTGATCCCGGACTCGTCGTAGATCGTGGTGAGGATGCTCTGCGCCTCGGCGCGCTGCTCCTCCGTGCGCACCGCGTGCCGGCTCTCGACCAGCTCGTGGTCCGGCATGAGGGTGCGGGCCCAGTGCACGACGCCGAGACCGATGCCGAACATGCCCAGCGCGATGCCCAGGCCGAGCAGCAGGTTCTGCAGCTGCAGCGCACGCGTGGGCTCGGTGTTCGTGACGTCGTAGATGGGACCCTCCACGCGGATGCCGAAGTATCCGACGAAGAACAGGATCGATCCGACGATCGAGAGCAGGAACAGCAGGACGACCTGCCGTTCGGCGCGCTTGGCGGCCGACGAGTCGATGTCCGTCAGGCGCGGGCTGTGCGGGGGCAGTCCGGGGTCGGGGAAACGCTCCATTGCCGTGGTGCCCGTGGTGGCAACGGTTCCCGACTGGTGGGGAGTGCCGTCACTGTGGCTTCCCATGTGGTCCCTCATTCTTCTCTTGGTGCAGTTGATCGTAGCTTCGGGGTCCGACATTCGCTGCCGGCACGGGGCGTCAGGCGGAACGCGAGGTGAGCCAGACGGTGAACCCGATGATGACGGCGAGCCCGATGGTCCAGACGAACAGGCCCTCCGACACCGGGCCGAGGGCGCCGAGGCCGAAACCGCCCGGGTTCGGGCTGTCCTCGAGGGTCTTCAGGTAGGTGATGACGTCGCGCTTCTCCTCGGGGGTGATGTTCGCGTCGTTGAACACCGGCATGTTCTGCGGACCGGTCTGCATGGCCTCGTAGATGTGCTTCTCCTCGACGTCCATCACGGAGGGGGCGTACTTGCCGCGGGTCAGCGCGCCACCGGCACCGGCGGCGTTGTGGCACATGGCGCAGTTGGCGAGGAAGACCTTCGCACCGTTGGCGGCGTTGCCCTGGGTGACGTCCAGGTACTGCTCCTCGGGAACACCCGGGCCGGGGCCGAAGGTCGCGACGTAGGCGGCGAACTGGCGGACCTGCTCGTCGTTGAACTGGACCGCCTTGTCCGCGGCCTGCGGCCCGTTGGCCTGCATGGGCATGCGGCCGGTGCCGACCTGGAAGTCGACGGCGGCGGCACCGACGCCCACGAGCGACGGACCGGACGGCGTCCCGGCGCCGTCGAGGCCGTGGCAGGTCGAGCAGTTCGCGACGAACAGCTTCTCGCCCTCCTCGATGTCCTGCGCCGTGTAGGACTCGGTCTGGGCCTTGGCCTCGTTGGTGGTGGTGGCGACTGCGTAGAGCCCACCGCTGAGGAGCAGGGCCAGGACCATCAGTACGAGGACTGCGAGCGGGTGGCGCCGCTGCTGCGAAAGTGCCTTCACGTCAAATGTTCCTTCAATTCGGTGTTGGTTTGCTTGGTGCGTCCCCGGGACGGCGCGGCCTATTTGAGGAAGTAGACCACGAGGAACAGCACGATCCAGACGACGTCCACGAAGTGCCAGTAGTAGGACACGACGATCGCGGAGGTCGCCTCGAAGTGGCCGAAGCGCTTGGCGATGAAGGCGCGGCCCATGATGAACAGGAAGGCGATAAGGCCGCCGGTCACGTGCAGCGCGTGGAAGCCCGTGGTGATGTAGAAGGCGGAGCCGTAGGAGTTGGCCGGGATGCTGATGCCGTGGGCGACCAGCTCGGCGTACTCGAAGGACTGCACCGCCACGAAGATCGCGCCCATGATGAAGGTCAGGGCGAACCACTCGATCATTCCCCACCGGCGGACGTCGAAGACGCCGCCGGCGCGGCGGGGCTGGAGCCGTTCGGCCGCGAAGACGCCGAACTGGCAGGTCACCGAGCTCAGCACCAGGACGATGGTGTTGGCCAGGGCCAGCGGGATGTTCAGCTTGGCGGACTCCTCGGCCCAGAGCTCCGGGGCGGTGGAGCGCAGGGTGAAGTACATGGCAAAGAGGCCGGCGAAGAACATCACCTCGGAGGAGAGCCACACGATGGTGCCCACTGAGGTCAGGTTGGGCCGATTGATCGACCCGCCTACCGGCTTGGCTGGGGTATGGGTTGCAGTCGTCACAGAGACATTATGTCGCCAAAACTGCCGGTGGACCAACCAGGAGGGGGTCGGGCGGTTCGCGTGTCCGGTGCCCGCCGCCGTCCGTGACCAGGTCGTGCGGCGTCCGTGCGCCTCCGGGGCCCGCGCGGCCGCGGTTGTGCGCGCCGCCGCGGCGGTGCTGTGATCCCTGTCACATGGCCTCGGTGCGGGTCGTCGAGGCGGCCGAGGGGCCGTTCCGACCGGTCCGCCGGCGGGCGATACGATCAGGAGCGTGAACACGACGACACCGACGACCGCACCGAACCCCGAGTGGCCGGACCTGATCACGGCGCTGATCTCCGGGACCGACCTGACCCGCGACCAGGCCTACTGGGCCATGGACACGATCATGTCGGGCGAGGTGTCCGACGTCGTGATCGCCGGTTTCCTCGTGGCCCTGCGGGCGAAGGGGGAGACGGTCGAGGAGCTGACCGGACTGGCCGACGCCATGGTGGGCAACGCGCGGCCGGTCGACATCCCCGGTCCGGCCCTGGACATCGTCGGGACCGGCGGCGACCGGCTCTCCAGCGTGAACATCTCGACCATGTCGGCCCTCGTGTCCGCCGGCGCCGGCGCGAAGATCGTCAAGCACGGCAACCGCGCGTCGTCCTCGAAGTCCGGCTCCGCCGACGTCCTGGAGGCCCTCGGGGTCCGGCTCGACCTGCCGGTCGAGATGGTGGAGTCCGCGGCCCGGCACGTGGGCATCACGTTCCTCTTCGCGCAGACCTTCCACCCGTCGATGCGCTTCGCCGCCGCGGCCCGGGCGCAGCTGCGCGTGGCCACCGCCTTCAACTTCCTCGGACCCATGACGAACCCGGCGCGGGTCGAGGCGTCGGCCGTCGGCGTGGCCGATCCCGCGCTGGCGCCCCTGATCGCGGGGGTCTTCGCGGCCCGCGGCGACCGCGCCCTCGTCTTCCGGGGTGCCGACGGTCTCGACGAGCTCACCGTGACCGCCCCCTCCCAGGTGTGGGAGGTGCGCGGCGGGCAGGTCGACCGGCACGACCTCGAACCGCTCGACCTCGGCATGCCCCGGGCCACCATCGAGGACCTGCGGGGCCAGGACGCCCGGTACAACGCGGGCGTCGTCGAGGAGGTCCTGGCGGGGGAGAAGGGGCACGTGCGCAACGCCGTGCTGCTCAACTCGGCCGCCGGGCTCGTCGCCTTCGACCCCGTCGCGGAAGGGTCCTTCCAGGACCGAATGGCCGCGGCGGTCCGGCGTGCCGAGGAGTCCGTGGACAGCGGCGCGGCCCGCGCCGTCCTGGACCGCTGGATCGCCCACACCGCGCGCTGACGCACTCCGCAGGCGGCGGGCCGACGACGAAGGCCGGTGGGGTGCTCCCTCACCGGCCTTCTGCCGTCCGTGCCCTCGTGGCCGGCACGGGTGCCGGCACGGTCAGTCGATGCCGAGGGAGAAGGCCGCCTCCAGGTCGTGCTTGCTGTAGGTCCGGAACGCGATGTTGGTGTTCGTCCCCACGACGCCCTCGACCTTGGAGAGGCGGTCCGCGATGACGTCGGCGAGGTCCTCGTGCCGGTGCACGCGCACCATCGCGATCAGGTCCCAGTCGCCCGTCACGGAGTACACCTCGCTGATGCCGGGGATGTCGGAGATCTGCTCGGCGACCTCGGGGATCCGGTCGGCGGAGGTCTTGATGAGGACGATGGCGGTGAGCATGGAGCACCTTTCTCGGGGACGGGGCCGGCGGGGCCGGCGGAACGGGGAAGGTCAGCCGGGGCGGCGGGCACGGGCCCGGCGCAGCACGAGGACCAGGGCGCGGTGACCCAGCAGGAAGATGCCGAGCACCACGAGCGTGACGACGACGAAGCTCGGCGCCGTGCCCTCGCCGGCGGCCAGGCGCAGGCCCATGCCCACGGCCACGGTCGTCAGCCACAGGGCGACGCCCCGGGGCCAGACGCCGAAGGGAGTGCGGTGCACCCGCCACACGAGCCAGCCGAGCAGCAGTCCGGCCAGGAACGGCCACGCCGTGCTCAGCAGGCCGGCGGCGTCCAGGGCGTGCGTCCTGCGGCCCAGCCCCGCGAAGACCAGCACGAGCAGCACGTCCGCCGTCAGCGCCCCGATCCACGGGCCGGGGACCGCGGCGCGCTGCTCGGGGAGGGCGGTGTGGGGAGCCGACGTGTGCATGCTCGCAGTCTAGTGCGGGCCCGGCAGGCCGCCATCCACGCCCGGCCGAGGGTCAGGTAGACCTTGAGAGTTGAAGGATGCGCGCGGACAAAGTCTCAACCTTCGACCAGTGGTCGATTGTCCCTGCCGGCCCGGGTCGCGGCGCGGCCCGTCCGGTCCGGAGCCCCCGGGGAGCCCGTGTCCTTGCTGAGCGGTTCGCCGAGGGGGGCGCGCCGGAACCGCGCTGGAGACGGATTGCCTCAGCGGCGGATCGGGCGCTCGGCCGGGCGACCGTGAGACCTGCACCGGGTAGTGCGCAGCGTGGTACAGAAGGCCTCCGAAGGCGCTGGAGGGGAGCCCTCGCTCACCGCGACTTTACATAATGTCGATTATCGGCGTTCTGGAGTGGGGCCGTCGGGAGGCGGCACACCGCCGTCGTCGTGGTGCCGATCCGTGCCGCCGTCGTTCCTGCACCGTACTCGGACGCCGTCGTGGACGGCTCCGCTCACCGGCGGGGCCCGACCGCGACGCCGGGCGTCGCGCCGCCGGCGTCAGCCGCGGCAACGGGAACCGGTCGCGGCGAAGCCGTCCGCACCGAGGTGCTGTGCGGACGAACCGCACCGGATGCGCCACCGACTGTGCCGCTTCCAAGTCCGTCGTGCCGCCGGACCGGTCCGGCTGCGGATCTCCCAAATGTTGCGCCGTCGGACGCCGGGCTTGTGGCCACTTGTGGGGAAAAGCCGCCCGTGACCGGCCCCGGGCCGCCACCGGCCGATACGCTCGCCGTGGCCGAGCTGGATTCGCGTCGGCAAACACATGCTCGAAGGAAGGACCTCTGTGGGACGACAGAACTGTGTGATCGCGCCGGACGGCCGGGGGCACCGGCTGGTGACGTCCGTGCTGGCCCTGTCGGTGCTGGCCCTCGCGGGCTGCGCGCAGGACGCCGGTGCGGACGCGCCTCCCGCGGTGGCCTCCGGCTCGGTCACCCTCTCCCCCTCGCACGGCGGGCTGCAGGGCGGGAACCTGGTCCTGGCGGACACCGGTGGGGACACCGACGGGCCGGTCACCGTCCGCTTCGGCGAGGAGGAGGTCGAGTGCGAGTTCGACGACCGTTCGTCCCGCCACGCCTGTGTGGCTCCGGCTCGCGGCACCCCGGGCACGGTCGAGGTCTCGTTCGCCGCCGGCGGGAGCGACGTCGGCGAGAAGACCGCCTACACCTACACCACGCAGGGCACGCAGGACATCCCCCTCCTGACGGTGGACACGGAGACCGTGCGGCGCAACGCCGAGGCGATCCGGGCCGACTTCCCGTCGGACGTCCAGCTGGGCGCGGTGCTCAAGAACGGCGAGCCCGTGGACGTTTTCGGCAAGGTCATCGAGGATGCCGCCAAGGTCGACTACGTCTTCGTGCCCAAGCTCGACGACGCCATCGCCCTGCGCGAGGCCGGTGTCGAGGCGAAGATCGCCGTGCTCTACGTGGCGCAGGTCGAGGACATCCCGCTGCTGATGCACTACGACGTCGAGGTCGCCGCGACCGACCCCGCGTGGGTCGAGGCGGCGGAGCAGGTGCTCTCGACCACGGGCGGAGCGCTGAAGGTCCACCTGTGGGTCGACACCGGGATGGGGCGCGAGGGCGTGGTGCCCGAGGAGGCCCTCCCCCTGGCCCAGGCCATCGAGGACGCCCCGCACCTGGAGCTCGCCGGCATCGCCACGCACTTCTCCACCGTCACCGCGGAGGACGGGGCCGCCATCGAGCGCAACGACACGGCCAACACCACGGTGGCCCAGAAGAACCGCTTCGACGGCGCGGTCGCCTCCATCCGGGACGCCGGTCTCGGGAAGGACGCCCTGATCCACGCCGGGGCCAGCGACGTGCTCGACCACGAGATCGACCCGCTGTACTACGACCTGCTGCGGATCGGCGGCATGTTCTTCGCGAGCAGCCCCCCGGAGGAGCGGCTCTACTCCTGGACCACGGAGCTCGCCCAGGTCAAGACGCTCCCGGCGGGCTGGTGCATCGACTACGGGTGCACCGAGCCCACCACGGCGCCCAAGAAGGTCGGCCTGATCAACCACATCCCGTCCCGCGAGAACGAGCTGACGTACACGGTCGGCGGCAAGCAGGTCCCGGTGCTGCTCGACCACGGCACGGTGCTGACCCTGGACCTGTCCGAGGTCCCGGACGCGGCCGCCGGAGACGAGGTCGCCATCGACTTCAGCGCGGAGGCCTTCCACATGCTCGACGCCACGGCACCGCTGCCGGTGACGACCTCCGGCGGGTGATCCGCGCCGGTCAGGGGCGGCCGGGCACGGGCCCGGCCTCGTGGTCCAGCACGAGGTCGGCGTGGAAGCTGCTCGCCAGCTCGCGGGTGCGGGCCGCCCGGCGTGCGGAGGCGCCCGCCGGGACGGTGAGATCCACGTAGACGACGGGCCGGCCGTGGTCGGCCTCCAGCCGGGCGCGCAGCGCCTCCGCCCGGTCGTCGCCGGGGGCGCAGCGACCCGTGCCGAGCAGGACGAAGGCGCGCTCGAAGTCGGGCTCGGCGGGCAGACCGCGCGTCAGCACGGCGGGCAGCCGCGACTGCAGCGCGGAGAGGCCGACCACGGCGGTCGCCGTGCCCGCGAGCCAGGCGCCGGCGGCGGAGACCGCCACCGAGGTGATGAGCTTCATGGTTCTCCTCCTCCCGCGGGCCCGGCGGGTGTCGGCCTGGCGCCGGGACGGCTGGACGGGCGGCGGCTGCCTGCGGCCACCGAGGACTCCGGTGGCACCACCGTAGAGATCCCAACGCCGCCGGAACAGCGCCTATTCCGGGGACGTCCGCCGGCGCCCGGACGCCACGCCGGTCCGGCGGCGTGTCGGAGGCGTGGGGCACAATAGGAGCAACGGCGAGGACGCCCTCGCCGAGGCGGACGAGAGGTCGGGACGATCATGTGGGAGTGGCTCGTCGAGAACGCGTGGGTCATGTGGCTGATCGCCGTGATCGCCCTGGCCGCCATCGAGATGCTCACCCTGGACTTCCTGTTCCTGATGATGTCCGCCGCCGCGCTGCTGGCCTTCGCGGTGAGCTGGGTGACGGACGACTTCGTGATTCAGGTGGTCACGTTCGCCCTGGCCTCGGTGCTGCTCATCTTCGTGGTGCGGCCGGTCGCCCTGCGCCGCGTCAACCGCTCCACGCCCGAGACCGTGTCCAACGCCGCCCGGCTGATCGGCCTGCCCTGCCAGGTGCTGGACCCGGTCACGGCTCGCAGCGGGCTGGTGCGGCTGGAGGGCGACACCTGGAGCGCCCGCTCGGTCACCGGTGAGCAGCTCCCGCCCGGCACCGACGTCTACGTCCACGACATCGAGGGCGCCACCGTCCTCGTGGCCCCGTACCCCGCTCCGGCCGCCGACGGCGGGCCGGCACCACGCCCGTCCTTCTGAGCCCACCGACCGTCCCGGCGACGCCGCCGGGACGGTCCCATCGAGACCCCCTGAGAGAGGCACCCGTGGACCTAGCCGTCATCGTCCTGCTCGCCGTCCTGGTCGTCCTGGTCGTCATCATCCTGGTGCGGTCGGTGCGGATCATCCCGCAGGCGCGGGCCGGCATCGTCGAGCGCCTCGGCAAGTACCAGAGCACCCTGACGCCGGGGCTGCACTTCCTCATCCCGTTCGTGGACCGTCTGCTGCCCCTGATCGACCTGCGCGAGCAGGTGCAGTCCTTCCCGGCGCAGTCCGTGATCACCGAGGACAACCTCGTGGTCGGCATCGACACCGTCGTCTACTTCCAGGTCATGGACCCGCGGGCCGCGACCTACGAGATCGTCGACTACATCCAGGCCGCCGACCAGCTGACCTCGGCGACCCTGCGCAACGTCGTGGGCGGGCTGAACCTCGAGGAGGCACTGACCTCCCGCGACAAGATCAACGCCGAGCTGCGCGGGGTCCTGGACTCCACCACGGGGCGCTGGGGCATCCGCGTGTCGCGGGTGGACATCAAGGAGATCACTCCCCCGCCGTCGATCCAGGACTCGATGGAGAAGCAGATGCGCGCCGAGCGTGAGCGGCGCGCGGTGATCCTCACGGCCGAGGGCGACAAGCAGTCGCGGATCCTCATGGCGGAGGGCCAGCGGCAGGCGGCCATCCTCTCCGCGGAGGGCGAGGCGAAGGCCGCGATCCTGCGCGCCGACGGCGAGGCGCAGGCCATCCGGAAGGTCTTCGACTCGATCCACCGGGCCCGCCCGACGCAGAAGCTACTGGCCTACCAGTACATCCAGACCCTGCCGAAGGTCGCCGAGGGCAGCGCCAACAAGGTGTGGATGATCCCCGCCGAGCTCGGCGACGCCCTGCGCGGCGTGGGCGAGTTCCTCTCCCGGCCGGACGAGGACGGCCGGGGCCCCCGCGGGAGCTGGTCGGACGACGACGAGCCGGAGCCCGGACCGGAGCCCGCGGACGAGCCCCTCGTGACCCCCGACGCGGTCCGGGTGACGGAGGAGGACCTCCAGCCCAACCTCGAGCGCACCACGGTGGACCCGGACGAGTTCACCATCCCCCGTCCCTCGAGCATCGACCCGGAGGCCCCCGTGCGCCTCGACGACCCGACGCCCCCGGAGGACGGCCCGGCGTCCCGCTGACCCGGCGGACCCCCTCGAAGCCAGGCAGTCACTCCGGGAGCGGTACGGTGCACCCGGCCGAGGACATCGCAGCGCCTGTCGCAGCGAACATCCCGCTGGACATCCCGCTGGACATCCCGGTGGACATCCCCGGTGGACATCCCGGGGAACATCCCCGGAGGCCCGTGCGTTGCACCCAACGGATCCCGGGTCCCGGACCCGCCGTCAGCCCGAGCGTGCGCCACTGCCGTGGCCACCGTCAGTTATGGAGGAACCACCACTATGAGCGACCGCAGCCTCAGGGGAATGCGTCTGGGCTCCCAGTCCATGGAGACGGAGGCCGGTGTCGAGCCGGCCCCGCGCCAGCGCGTCGAGTACCGCACCGCGGACGGCGAGAAGGTCACGGTGACGTTCGCGGCGGAGGCCGAGATCCCGCCGGTGTGGGTGTCGAAGACCGGCAAGGAAGCGATCATCGTCAACGGCGAGAAGCCGGAGAACCCCAACGAGAAGCACCAGCGCACGCACTGGGACATGCTCCTGGAGCGGCGCAGCGTGGACGAGCTGGAGGAGATCCTCGCCCAGCGCGTCGAGTTCTACCGGGAGAAGCACGCGCTCTGAGTCCCGTGCGCCGGACGTGGGGGGGGGGGCCCCCCCCCCCCGGGGGCCCCCCCCCCCCCCCCCCCCCCCCCCCCCCCCCCCCCCCCGGGGGCCCGGCCGGATCCGGCGGACCGGGGGCGACGGCGCTCAGACGGTCGCGGCGAGCTGCCCGCAGGCCCC